>JBILMZ010000010.1:0-37849 GCA_044375275.1 Micropepsaceae bacterium
ACGACGCGCAGCTGTTCCTGCCCGACGCCCAGGATGAACTTGGCAATGGCATTGCGCATGCCCTGGACGCCCTGGCTCCCCGTATGGAGGGTGTAGCGGCCTGTCCCCGCATCGAAATCACCGATGCAGGCGCGCGGTTCCATGGCATTGACTACCACGCGCTGGTTCACGAGCTTGATCGACACGACATGGGCGGCGCGCGCAAACACGGCGTCTGTCGCTGCCTTGTCACCCAGTTCGTGGTCGAGGGCGATGTTGTCAGGACATGACGGGTGGATCCCAGGTCCGCCAATGGCCGCCGTCGTATCGGCAACGACGGGCAGTTCTTCGTAATCAACCTGGACCAGTTCGGCAGCATCACGCGCAAGCGCGGCCGTGGTCGCCACCACCATCGCAACAGGCTCGCCGAGGTGAGCGACGTGGTCGCGTACCAGGGCATGTCGCGGCGGCACGGACATGGCCCGTCCGTCGCGATGCGGGACCAGCGCCAGGCACGGCAGGGGCTTCAGCCCCGCAGCGGCGATGTCCGCATGCGTGTAGACGGCCTTGACCCCAGGGGCCTTTGCAGCGTCAGCGGTGTCGATCCCCTTGATGCGCGCATGGGCGTGTGGCGAACGAACGAGCACGGCATGCAGGAGGCCGGGCAGAGTCAGGTCATCCGTGAACTGTCCTTCGCCCTTGATCAGGCGATCATCTTCCAGCCGGCGGATGGGCTGACCCGCTCCAAACTTCATGAGTGAGTTCCGATCTTTAAATCAGTTGCGATAGGACGTGTCTTTGCGGTCGAGCAGGCGCAGAAGGCCGGGCCATGCAAGGCCGCCGATCGGACCGTCAAAGCCATTGCGGCCCTGTCCGGCTGTCTTGTCAGTGACGCCGTCCATGGTCGGATTGAGCTTCGTGCCCCCGCTGAGCGCACGCACCTGGATCGTGCAAGCGCGCTCGAGATAATAGATGCGCAGGAACGCATCGGCGCATGTGCGCCCGACCGTCAGCGTGCCATGGTTGCGAAGGATCATCAGGTTCTTCGTTCCCATGTCCTTGATGAGGCGCGGCCGCTCGTCATGGTCCAGCGCGACGCCTTCGTATTCGTGATAGGCCACGTCATTGTGAATGAGCATGGCGTGCTGGCTGATCGGCAGAAGTCCGTGGGCCTGACACGAGACGGCAACGCCGTCGGCAGTGTGCAGGTGGATCACGGCCTGCGCATCGTCGCGCGCGCCATGGATCGCAGAGTGGATCGTGAACCCGGCCGGATTGACCGGGTAGGGGCTGTCCATCACCTTGTTGCCGTCGATGTCGATCTTCACAAGGCTGGATGCCGTGATCTCGTCAAAGAGCAGGCCGTAGGGATTGATCAGGAAGTGATGCTCGGGGCCAGGGATGCGCACCGTAATATGCGTGAAGATCATGTCGGCCCAGCCGTGATGGGCAACAAGGCGGTAGGTAGCCGCCAGATCCGTACGAAGTTGCCACTCCTCCTTCGACACCTTGTCGCGAACGGTCGGCAGGGAATGCAGGTTTGCAGCGGACATGATTTCTCTCCAGTCAGTTGGGAGGAGACTGCCCTTGCGGGGTCTCCGGTGTCAATTCAGCCATGCGCCAGGACGCGACGAACGGCCTGCTTCCAGCCATCATACTTTGCGTCCCGTTCATCGGCACTGATGGCGGGCTCAAAGCGCCGTTCACAGCGCCAGGACGCAGCAACCTCATCCAGCGAGGCATAGATCCCGGCACCCGTTCCAGCCAGGTAGGCGGCGCCCAATGCGGTGGTCTCCACAACCTGGGGGCGTTCGATGGGCCGCCCGGTGAGGTTGGCCAGCCACTGGCAGAAAAGGTCGTTGACCACCATCCCGCCATCCACCCTGAGCGCTTCGGGACGCCCAAGTCCGGCAGTGGACATGTCGCTCGCCATGGCCTCAAGCAGGTCGCGGGTCTGGAAGCAGACGCTTTCGAGTCCGGCCCGCGCAATCTCCGCATGGCCCGTGTCGCGGGTCATGCCCAGTATGGCGCCGCGCGCTTCGGCATCCCAGTAAGGAGCGCCAAGCCCCACGAACGCCGGAACCAGGAACACGCGGGCATTCGGATTGGCCTGCAGCGCCAGGTCCGACACATCGGCAGCCTTGGGGAAAAGCCTCAGCCCGTCACGCAGCCACTGGATCGTCGCACCAGCCATGAAGATCGACCCTTCAAGCGCATAGGACGTCTTGCCGTCAAACGAATAGGCAATCGTGGAGAGCAGTCGGTTTTGCGACGCCGCGATCCCATGGCCCGTATTGACCAGCGCAAAGCAGCCTGTCCCATAAGTCGACTTCATCAAGCCCTGGCGCAGGCACGCCTGGCCGACAGTCGCGGCCTGCTGGTCACCGGCAATGCCGCGAATGGGAATGGAAACACCAAAGAGGTCTTCGTCCGTGACACCGAAATCCGCGATCGAGTCGCGGACGTCCGGAAGGATCTGGGCCGGAACCTTGAGGATCTCGAGCAGATCCTTGTCCCAGCTGCGTGTCCGGATGTTGTACATCAGCGTGCGCGAGGCATTGGTGGTGTCGGTCGCATGCACCTGGCCATCGGTGAGCTTGTAGACCAGCCAGCTGTCGATCGTGCCGAAGGCAAGCTCGCCGTCGGCCGCCCGCTTGCGGGCGCCGGGAACCTTGTCGAGGATCCACGCGACCTTCGTGCCTGAAAAATAGGGGTCCAGCAGAAGCCCCGTGCGTTCGGCGAACATCGCCTCCCGGCCTTCTTCCTTCAGGCGCGCGCAGGCAGCAGCCGTTCGTCGATCCTGCCAGACTATAGCATTGTGAATGGGCTTGCCCGTGCGCCTGTCCCAGACGACCGTGGTTTCACGCTGGTTGGTAATGCCGATCGCCGCAATGTCCGAGAGGCTGCGCCCGGCAAGCGCGCCCTTGATCACATGAAGCGTGGCCTGCCAGATCTCTTCCGCGTCATGTTCCACCCAGCCATCCTGAGGGTAGATCTGGCGGTGCTCCTTCTGGGCCGAGCCGAGGATCGCGCCATCTGCGCGAAAGACGATGGCGCGGCTCGAAGTTGTTCCCTGGTCTATGCTTAAGATGCTCTTGGTCGAGGAACTCATGTTCTGTCCGGATTGTGGGGGCTCGATTCAGCGGCAAGTTTAGCCGCTTTTTCCCGGAGCATGCGACTCACTTCCTCTGGACGATCCGCAGGCGCCTGCTAAGGTTCGGCCCATGATCGACCCGTTTGGCCGGAAAATCTCCTATCTGCGCGTCTCGGTGACGGACCGTTGCGACTTCCGCTGCACGTACTGCATGGCGGAGGACATGACGTTTCTCCCCAAGGCCGACCTCCTGACGCTGGAAGAACTGGATCGGCTGTGTTCGGCCTTCGTGGCGAAGGGCGTCCGCAAGCTGCGGATCACCGGTGGCGAACCGCTGGTGCGCCGCAACGTGATGTCATTGTTCCGCAGTCTCGGGCGACACCTGCAAACCGGCGCGCTTGACGAAATCACGCTGACCACGAACGGCAGCCAGCTTGCGCGCTTTGCTTCCGACCTCCACGCCGCCGGTGTCCGCCGCGTAAACGTATCGCTCGACACCCTGGATCCGGCTCTCTTCACGCGCATCACGCGCTGGGGAAAGCTCGACAGTGTCCTGGAAGGCATTGATGCGGCGCAACGCGCGGGCCTCAAGGTCAAGATCAACGCTGTTGCCTTGCGGGGCGTGAACGAAGACGAAATCGGAAAGCTGATGCTGTGGGCCCATGGACGGGACATGGACCTCACGCTGATTGAAACAATGCCGATGGGGGACACGGGCGAGGACCGGACGGAACAGTACCTGCCATTGTCCCTCGTCAGGTCTCGCCTGGCGCAGCAGTTCACGCTGAAGGAATCCGGCTTCCGCACCGGCGGTCCGGCCCGCTTCGTCGACGTTGCCGAAACCGGCGGCCGGATCGGCTTCATCACGCCGCTCACCCACAACTTCTGCGAAAGCTGCAATCGCGTTCGCTTGACCTGCACCGGCACGCTGTTCATGTGCCTCGGCCAGGAAGACAGGGCTGAACTGAGACCGGTGCTGCGCGCCTCTGTAACGGACGAGGATCTCGGGCAGGCGATCGACGAGGCCATCTCCCGCAAGCCCAAGGGGCATGACTTCGTCATTGATCGCCGCCAGAACGGTCTGGCCGTGCCGCGCCACATGTCGCTGACGGGGGGGTGATGGCCTATCGCAAACCCATGTTCGTGGCATCAACGGCAGCGGAGGCCCAGACCGCGTTGCGGGATCTCGCGCGCCGCTATGGAAACGCAAAGGCGGATGCCGATGTTGTCGTCGCGCTGGGTGGTGACGGCTTCATGCTGCAGACCATTCACAAGATGCACAAGCGCGGACTGCCGATCTTCGGCATGAACTGCGGCTCTGTCGGCTTCCTGATGAATGATTTTGCCATCGAGAACCTGCTCGAGCGTCTCGAAACGGCGAAGGCGCAGTCCATTCACCCCCTGCGGATGAAAGCGAAAACGGCCGCTGGCAAATCTGTGACCGCACTCGCCTTCAACGAGGTGTCCATGTTGCGCGAAACGCGCCAGGCCGCAAAGATTGAAGTCCGCGTCGATGGTCGCGTGCGCCTCGAGGAACTCATCTGCGATGGCATCCTGCTGTCCACGCCGGCAGGATCCACGGCCTACAATCTTTCAGTCGATGGTCCGATCCTGCCGATCGACTCCGCGCTTCTGGCGCTCACGCCCATCAGCGCCTTTCGCCCGCGTCGCTGGCGCGGAGCGCTCCTGCCGCGGGCGGCAAAAGTCGTATTCAGCATGCTGGAGTCCGAAAAGCGTCCGGTCAGCGCCGTTGCCGATCACACGGAAGTGCGTGAGGTAATCGAGGTCACCGTAACGGAGGACACCTCTGTTTCCGTCAGCATCCTGTTCGATGCAGACCGCTCGCTCGAGGAACGCATCCTCACCGAGCAGTTCGTCACCGGCTAGCCGCGGATCGAGGACATCGGTTCCTCGATCTTGCCATAACCGGCTTCTTCCGGAATCGTCAGGACCTGCTTTCCGTCACGCATCTCGACAAGCGGTTCGACCGTCACGACCTTGGTGCGGCGCGCCGTGTCCAGCGCCTCTGCGACGGTTGCGGACTGTCCCAGTTTGATCAGGTTCATCTTCGTCGGAAAGATGATGGTCCAGCGCTTGTCGTTGATCGCCTCATTCGGGTTGACCCAGACGGAGTCCACGGATTCAGAACCGTCATGGCGCCCAAGCTGTCCCTCCGGCGTCGCTGCCAGGTAGAAATGCGTGTCGAAGCGCTTGGGCATGAAGGCTGGCGTGATCCAGTGCGCAAACGGCACGAGCGCGTCCACCGCAAGGTTCAGCTGTTCCGTTGTCAGGAATTCCGCGAGACCCTTTTCGCTCGCGTTCAGCTGCGGCCGCCAGCCCGCCAGCCCCGTCGCCGATTGGGCATCAAGCAGGGACATGGCACCTTTCGCCCGCGCCAGCAGGATCCCGGATTCCTCAAAGCCTTCACGGATCGCACAGGCGGCGAGGCTCAGCCGATAATCGTCGAAAGATTCCGCGCCGTCACAATGGCTGCGAATGGCGGGATCGAGGTCATGCGGGTCCACCTTGCCACCCGGAAACACCAGGGCACCTGACGCAAAGTCGATCTGGTGATGACGCTTTACCATGAAAACTTCGATACCGGCGGCACCGTCGCGGAGCAGCAAAAGCGTAGCGGAAGCCAGGGGGGCAGGAGACTTTTTTGGCTCAGCGCCTTGGTTCGTCATGGGGGCCCGTAAAAGCTGTTTCAAATTGTAAAAGTTCAAATGCAAACGCAGCTTACGACGCTCCCTTAAATGATCAAAGGGATACTGTGATCAGCGGCACAGTGTCCGCGCCACGAAAGGTTTTTGTGCGCTCATGAGCGATAGGTCATTCCGTCTGGCAGCGTCCGATATCGATCTTGCCTTCGAACGCAACGAGTTCCGGCTGGTATTCCAGCCAAAGGTGGATCTGGCAACATCACGCATGTCGGGAGCGGAAGCATTCATTCGCTGGCAGCATCCCCAGTATGGCCTGCTGCCACCAGGGCTGTTCCTCGATTTCATCGAATCCGAAGGGCGGATGCCCGGTCTGACAGGCTATGTGTTCAACACGGCGTTTGCGGCAGCGCAGACCTGGACGGCACAGGGTCGCAACTGGACCATATCGATCAACGTCGCGCCCGGCACGGTGACCGCGCCAGACTTCCGGCAGGGCCTGGCCCAGCTGCTGCAGAGATACGGACTGAAGCCGCAGCAGGTCATCATCGAGATTCCCGAAAGGGCGGTGGCCCAGGAGCCTGGCATTCTCTGCGATGCCCTTAACGGGGTGCGCGAGATGGGAGTCCAGGTGGCGCTCGACGGTGGCGGCATCGTTCCCGTCGACCTGACCCAGTTCAAGCCCATGCCGTTCACCTCGATCAAGGTGGGTGGTCCGGCAAGCATCAGGCTCGCCCAGAGGCTGGGCCTCAAGGGCAAGGGCGCGATTGCGGCCCGCATGCGCTATGCAACGCAATTCGGGTTGGAAGCGGTGGCAGTCGGTGCCGAAGACGAGCCGACCATGGCCGGCCTTGCAGATGTGGGCTTCACGGCCGCGCAGGGCATCTGGATCCAGAAGCCGCTGGCGCTCGACGAACTTCTCGCATGGGATGGCAAGTGGGCGCGTGGATGCGTCGCCGTCGAGGCGGCTCCCGCTTCAGGATTTAACGTGGGTCTGACAGCGCCGCGGTCGCAGGTCATGCCTGACCCTGTCGTGATGCGCGATGTGCCACCGCCGCCGCCATCACTTTCGGAAACGCGTGAGGTTGCCCAGGACGACGAACCCGGCAAGCGGGCGTCACAGGGGGCTGGCGTGACCAAGGAAGACATGCAGCGCGCGCTCGAAGCCGTGCGGGCAAAGCGTGCTGCAGCGCACCAGCCGACCCTGCAGCCCAAACCGGTCCAGCGCGCGGAGCCAACGATGCCCGTGCTGGAGGGTGACGACCTCGAGGACATCGTCGAGGACGAAGAGCCTGAAAGGGCGCCGCTTGCAGGCAAGCGCCAGGGGTTCGGGCCACCTGGTGAAGCCGTGGCCGATATGAAGGGGTTGGTTGAGCGCCGGACCACCGTATCATCGGGTTGAAGCGCGAGAGTCCAATATGTGCTAGGAGTCCGCTGTTCCAACAGCGGACTCTTTTTTCATGAGCTTTTACGAACGCAGGATCCTGCCTTGGCTTCTCGACATGGCCATGAGCGCAAAACCCATCACCCACCAGCGACGCAAGGTGGTTCCGCTGGCGGAAGGACGTGTGCTCGAGATCGGCATGGGCGCCGGCCAGAACCTGGCATTCTATGATCCCGCGCGTGTCTCGCATATCTGGGGGCTCGAACCTTCGGCCGAAATGCGCGAGCGGGCACGCGGGCGTGCAAAGGACCTGAGCATCGGCCTCGAGTTCCTTGACCTGAAGGCCGAGGAAATTCCCCTCGACGACAAGTCCGCCGATACGGTGCTGGTGACCTACACGCTCTGTACGATCCCTGAGGTCGTGCGCGCGCTGAAGGGCATGCGCCGCGTCCTGAAGCCGGGCGGTCGCCTCATCTTCTGCGAGCATGGCAAGGCACCTGACGAGGATGTCCGCAAATGGCAGGAGCGCATCACGCCGGTCTGGAAGGCCATCGGCGGCGGCTGCCATGTGGGCCGCCCGATCCCGGAGCTCATCCGCGAAGGCGGCTTCGAGATTGAGAAGATGGAAACCATGTACCTCCCATCGACGCCGCGATTTGCGGGTTACAACTACTGGGGCACGGCGAAATAGCCACCAAACGGGCGGCGCCGTTAAGCACGTGCTTTCGGTCTCCGTTTACGGGTGTTCGCTATGCTGGCCCACATGAAAATGAACGTTGAGCATGTGCTGATGGGCGCCACAGGCGTCGTCGTTCTGGCCGCGTGGCTTCTGTCGGGCGTCTCGTTCGAGACTGGCATGAAGGACTGGCGCGATGGCGATCTCATCGTGCAGGAGTCGAAATCCGTCCCCGTGCTTCCGGCGTTCGCGGTCAAGGACAGTGCGCCGGTCCACATGGGCATCGTGCAGGTGACGCAGGACGGGCCTGTGGTGATCGAGGCGCGCGAGAAGGTCGTGGAAACGCCGCTGGCCGAGTTTGTTGCACGCGGTCGCGCGCGCGCTTACGCGGTCTATCGCGTCGCCAGCCTGGGCAGCCATCAGGCAGAGCAGGTGATCACGACGGCGAGGGCGCAGTTGGGCAAGGCGGGCGACTTCTTCCTCGATGAAACGCAGGACAATCTCTACTCAAGCGAACTCGTGCGCCTGTCGTTCGGCACCGCCGGCGTGACGCTTGGCTCCACGGAGCGGTTGCGCAACCTCGCAAAGCAAAATCCGCTGGTACAGGCGCGCTTCATGGGGCGCTGGTCCGAAAGCAAACCGTGCAAGCGGCGCTATCTGGATCACGAACAGTGCTGGGGCCTGGTAGGCAGCTACGAGGTCATCCCGCCGCAGGCCATTGTTACCGACGCCCGCGTGTCGCAGGTGTTCCTTGCGAAAGGGACAGGCGAAACGCTGATCGCCGGCAACGCCAGCCAATCAGAGGTCGAGCCAAAACTTGAAACCCCGGCTGTCGGCTTAAGGCCGTAAGGCAGAGTACAGCGAGATCGATCCTGACGGCGTCGGGATCGAGAGGTTCTCCCGCACCAGAACAAATCCGGCCTCTGAAATGAGGCTTGGCAATTTGCCTTCGGCATGCGGGCGCGTATTGGCATCGCCATCAATCACCTGGACATGACGGAAGGCAAACCGCATCAGCGGTGACTTCTGTTCGCCATAGTCAGCCACATGCAGCTCACCGCCGCTTTCCAGGGCCGCAAAGGCGCTGCGCAGGGCGGCGCGCTTGCCATCCATCGGGATCTGGTGGAGCACGAGGCTGGTCACGATCTTGTTCGGACGATTGGCGGCCGCAGAGGCAGCGACGCCCTCGGCAAAGCCCTGCGAGAAGTGCACGAGCACCCCGGCATCGCGCGCCCTTGCCTCGGCCCGGGTCAGC
This sequence comes from Micropepsaceae bacterium, assembly GCA_044375275.1. Lineage (GTDB taxonomy): Bacteria > Pseudomonadota > Alphaproteobacteria > Micropepsales > Micropepsaceae > SZUA-430. The sequence goes on from JBILMZ010000010.1 coordinate 9,049, forward strand.
ACTTCCGGATCCGGATCCGTGCCATAGACAGAGGCCGAGGGGCAGGCTTGCTTGAGAAGGATGGCCAGCGAGCCATTGCCACAGCCGGCGTCCAGAATGACGTCGCGCGGCTCTGGCGAGATCTGCTTCACGAACGCACGCTGCCAGGTCCGCTCGCACGTCATGAGGGCGTGCGTGGCGTCATAGAAGGGCGTCAGGCTGGATTCACCCAGCGCAGGGATCAAGGCACGTTCATGCATGGCCGGTTCTCCCCAACCGGGTGGACAACCCGGAAGTAGTTACGGTGCAGTCTGGTTTCAACATCTGACAATGATATGACGTATTCAACATCATCATTGTGACAGCCGCCTCATTTGGTGCGCATGGAATATTCCATTCCATGTCCCAGCGGCAGCGTTACGGAATCGAAGCCGTTCTCTCGATTCTGCATATGCGCAACGTAGGGCCGCAGCGCTGTTTTGAAAGTGAAAACATTGTCAGCAATTACGGCAGCGCCTGCACGCAATTTGGGCGTGAGCATCTTCACCATTGGAAGATAAATGTCCTTCCAGCCATCGAGCAGCAACAAATCGATTGGCTCATCGATGGTTGACAGCGTTTTCATTGCGTCGCCTTCACGAATGTCCACAAACTGGGCGAGACCTGCTTGCGCGACATTTGCGCGCGCAGCATTTACCTTTTCAGGGACAAGTTCGGTTCCGATCACGTTTCCGCCATTCGCGCGGGCGGCAGCTGCAAGATAGATCGTCGAAATGCCGAACGACGTTCCAAGCTCGACCCACGAAACTCGGCGACGCGCTTCGCATTCAGCACACGCGCTGTAACATAAAGAAACTTTCCTTGATCAGGATCGACCGGAATGTAGGCGTCCTTCAGGAAAGGGATCGCGCCATCGATCGCAGGGCGTCCCCGCAGAACGCTCCAGGCAACAGAAGGCAGCGCGCGCATGAACACGAACACATCCTGGCGCGCGCGGGCGTGCAGCGCCTGAAGCGTTGCCATCACGCGCGGATCATCAAGGCTGGGCGCACCGCTCATGGAGTTGTCCTCTCACGATCGGTCGCCAGCAGGCGGATGGCATGCTCCGGGCAGGCCGTCACGCACAACCCGCACGCCTGACAGGCCTCGGGGTGAATGGCGAAAGCCTGCCGGCCGCCATGCACCTTGACTTTGATCCAGGCCATCCAGGGCAGGGCACCAAGTTCGCCTTCGGTGAGCTTGCGCAACTCGAAAACGTCATACGGACAGACGGCGGCACAGTCCCCAGCCCCTTCGCATTTGTGGGACGCAATGACGGGCGCAATCTTGCCCGGTTCCTGCGGGCAGTCTGCGCCGGATTTCACCGGCGCGCCGGAGACAGGGCGGGGGAATTGGGCCATGGGGCACGTGTCCGTCTGTGAAGATTGTTGAAAATGAGCAATTGCTCGTGTTATACGAGCAAACACTCACATTGAATACTCGCAATGGAACACCCCCATGGCCAGGCGCCGGAAAGTCTCGCTAAGTCCCAGAAAACGACCCGAACAGGACCGCTCACGCGCCACCGTGGATGCCATCCTTGAGGCAGCAACTCGCGTTCTGGTTACGTCGGGGTACGAAGCCTTCACGACCAACCGCGTGGCGGAAAAGGCCGGCATCAGCATCGGATCGTTCTACCAGTACTTCCCGAACAAGGACGCGCTGCTGAGCGAACTCATGCGGCGCCACATCGAGGAGATCGAGCGAGGCGTCGAGGAAATGGCCGTTCACGCCGCGACCATGCCGCTTGAGCAGCTCATTCGCGTCGCAATCGGGCAGAACATCAACGCGCACCTGATCGATCCGGAACTGCACCGGGTGCTCTCCGAAGAGGTCCCGTTGGCCGGTCTCACGAACTGGAAGGCGACATACGCGAAGCGCATGCACGAGCGCGTGAGGGCGGCCTTTGAGTTGCGCCACAATGAAATCCGGGTGCCGGATCTCGACCTTGCCGTTTACATGGTCACGAGCGCGGTTGAGGCGGTCGTGCACAATGGAGTCTCCGCGCGAGCGGCTGACGTGAAGTCGGGCGCCCTTGCGGCTGAACTCGCCCGCATGCTCGTCGGCTATCTGACGGGCAGGGCGACGCTGCCGCAACGCGTGGAAAAAGGGCGCCGCCGAATAAACCATTTCATGTGGCAGACGTGGAGACGCATTGTCTCCTTCTTCCTGTCCTTCCCCCTGTCCTTCCCCCTGTCATTCGTCGTGCTGGGACTGATGGTCGTCCTGACGCCGGAGCGGGTTTCAGGTTTCAGTATTCACAATGTCAAATCGCAGCCGCACCGGAATTTCGGTCCCCCGGCGGGTATGGAACAGAAGTAGAACAGAAGGCTCGAAATGACAATACCCCGAAAGAGGGTGCGTCAGCTTTACCCACAGGGATAAGGGCCTCGCGCCTATTCCTTCTTGTCCACCATGCTCATGACATCCGCGCTCGCGCCGGCCGGTGCGGCGATCTCGACGACGCGCTCGTCGACGTCGTCATACTCAAGGCGCAGCGCGCGCGACATGGTGGCGTGCATCTCGTAGGTCGTGGTGATGTAGGTGAACTCGAGGATTTCCTCGTCCGACATGTGCTTCTTCATTTCGGTGAAGATCTCCTCCGGCACGCGCCCGCCCATGAGCACGAGGCAGTCGGTATAGGCGAGCACGGCGCGCTCCACCGGGCTCCACACATCGGCGATGGGCCAGTAGGGGATCGCCTTGATCTGCGCCTCGGTGAGGCCGACATCGCGTGACGCCTTGCAGTGCTGCGAGAACACGAACTGCGAACCGCGCGCCCACCCGGCGCGGATCTGCCCGAGTTCGCGCAGTTTCGGCGACAGCTTGCGATTGGGGCTGCGATAGAACTGGAAGCCCTCGGTCGTATGCTTGAACGCATCCGGCACGAGCGCGAACACCGTCCACCAGTTGCCAGGCGTCCCCGTCGCCGTCCCCGGCTCCTTCACCGGATCCCGCTCACCAAACAGCACCTTGTAAAGCTGCTTCGCAAACGGATCGGCATCAGCCTTCGAAACCTGTCTGAGCCTCGGCATGTGTCAGCCTCCAATCAATGTGTCAGTGGGATGAGTTGTTACAATTGCAAGGATGAAAGCAGCGTCCTTTCCTGCCATGACCGATCCAGTCGAATATCGGGAGCAACGCGTGAACACGGAATCCATAGCGCGCATGGTTGTCCATGAAGCATTCATTTTGCACCGACAGTTCGGCCCGGGATTGCTGGAAGGCGCCTACGAAACTCTCCTTGAGATCAGGCTGCTTGGCAAGGGGCTGCAGGTCGAACGCCAAAGGCACTTTGACATTGATTTCGAAGGCGTTGTCGTCCCGGACGCTTACCGCGTCGACCTGTTGGTAGAACAGCGTCTAGTTTTGGAACTCAAGGCTGTCGAAAAGCTGGCGCCCGTCCACTTCAGGCAAGTTCTGACTTATCTGAAGGTACTCAACCTTCCATTGGGGCTTTTGATCAACTTCGGAGCCGCAACGTTCAAGGAAGGAATTCATCGCGTGGCGAATGACTACTACGCGTTTGATGCGCGTCATGGGGGGAAAGGGGATTTGACACGAAGGCACAAAACAGAAAAGGCACAATGATCTCGGATTGACTGTCAGCTGTCTGCGTGTTGGCCAAGTATGTTTGGCGCGCGAAGCGCGCCGAAATCAACCCGAACGGGTCTGCAATCCGGACAGGGTGTACCAACTCATTGTGCCTTTTCTGTTTTGTGCCTTCGTGTCAAACCCCTTCTTACCCACGCCCGACCAAACTACGGCACCCGCCGCTTCACGATCTCGAAGTCGTGCACCGTCTGATCCGTCGACGGAAACACATAGTGCCACCATTCCTTCTCGAAGTTCTGGAATTCCTCCCGCGTCATCGCCGCCAGCAATTTCTGCCGCCACGCCCGCTGCGCCTTACCCACGCGCGGGCTTGCCGTGTGGCTCAGCGTGTCGAAACAGTCATAGCCCGTTCCCATGTCGACCGAGTCATCAGCCGCACGCAGTTCAGCCTTCGCCGTGCAAGCCCCCAATGCAGCCTTTGCATCACGCACAGGCGCATCCTTGACCGGTAGCTGCACCAACGTCAGGTCAACAGCAACGCCACGCGGATGGCTCGACTGCTCGGCGATGTAGCCGAGCGGCACAAGCTGGTCCTTGCGGAGCTTCGGGAAGAAGCGGCGCGTGGCCGGCGCAGCATCCTTCTCGCGGGCCCACGCCACGAACGAGAGGACGGCCCGCTGCGGCCGGTAGCAGTCAAGGACTTTCAGCGACAGGTTCTGGGGCCGCAGTGACGCCTGCACGCGCGCAAGGGCTTCGGCCGCAGGGCGGGTCAGCACGCACTCGGCGGCCACATAGCCCGGCACCGGCTTGCCCGTGAAATTGTCGCTTCCCGCATAGCGAATGTCCTGCAGGATGCTGGCATCCACGTCGCGCAGATAGACAAACCCGGCGGGCAGCCCGGCAGGACTTTGCGTGGTTTGTGAGATTTGCACTTCGCTCGCAATCGAGCTTTGTGCCAGAAAAAGGGCTCCAATGAGGGCGGCGGCGTTTCTTCGCATGCAAGAGCTCATTTCTGTCGGTATAAGCTTCGCGGAATTCACGAGGCGCCAGGGAGAATGGAACGATGCGGCTGTACTTCGCAATGGGTCTGGCTGTGACGTTGGGCGGATTTATGGCGGCGACGCCGGCGCCCGCAAACGCGGCCGAAGTCTGCCACTTCCTGGAATGCGTCGACGGCGACACGCAGGCCCCGCCGCCGGCACCTCTGCCGCGCAAGCCAGCCGCACCCGCGATCCAGAACTCCGAGCGTCCGAAGCTCCAGGGGGAGGTCTGCGACAGCGCCGGAAACCTGCGCTACTGCGTGAGCTCCGTCCTGCCCCAGCAATATGGCTTCAACTACCGCCCGAAGAACCTGTTCGATGGCAAGTACGACACGGCCTGGGTGCCGGACACGGGCAAGTCCGTAGACGGGCTGGGCGAGGAGGTCGTCATTGATTTTGCGCCCGGCTTGCAGATCAAGGGACTTGAGATGCTCAACGGCTATCACAAGAATTTCTCGATCTACGCCAAGAACAACCGTGTGGCAAAGATCGAGATCACCCTGCCGGGTGTGCCGCCGCAGCTCATTGACCTGCAGGACGGCCCCGATCCGGTGGCCTTCAATCTCGACGCCCCTGTGACGGTGCCCTGGATCCGCCTCAAGATCGCCGGTGTCCATCGTGGATCAAAGTACAGGGACACGGCCATCACGGAACTGAGGATCATCCAGTGACACAGTCGCGACGCTCGTTTCTGGCATCCCTCGGCTGCTGCGCGCTGTGCAGCACGATGATGTCCCTGCCGGCGTCTGCCTCCACGTCGCTGGAGCAGGTTCCGGGGTGCTTCCTCGTGGGCAAGGACGTGGACCTCATGAAGGACCGTCTCGGCGCCGCAGGCGGTGGCGGCAAGACCATCCGGATCATTCGCACCACCGGTAACCGTGACATCGACCGCGCGCTCGACCGGAGCCTCGTGCGGATGAGCTCCACCTTCGGGATCGACCCGGTGTTCGGGTTCTTCGAGGACGAGCAGCCAAATGCCTTCGCCGCGCCAGAGTCGAACGACCTCAGCCGCACCGGCACGGTGCTGTTTGGCCTGAACCTGTTCAACGACCTTCAGGCGACGGATCCGTCCGGCGTCTCGGTGCTGGGCGTCGCCGCGCACGAGTTCGCCCATATCTGGCAGTTCCACTCAGGCTACTACAAGGCCATCCGCGGCAATGGTCCGACGGTGAAGCGCCTGGAACTGAATGCGGATTTTCTTGCGGGCTATTATCTCGGCTTGCGCAAGTCCGCCGTGCCCGGCGCCTCGCTCTGGATCTTCGGCGAAAAGCTCTGGGGCCTCGGTGACATGAACGTCAATGACCGCGACCACCACGGCACGCCCGCCGAGCGCACCGCCGCAGCCGAAGCCGGCTTCAAGCTGTCCTTCATCGAAAAGAAGGACATGGCCACGGCCTTCAAGTCAGGCATGGACTACGTCTCGGTGCTATAGCGCGACCACCTGCGCCAGCCCGCGATCAGCCCTGCAAGGATAATCACGACTGAACCTGCGGCCAGGATCGTGAGCATGTCGCCGAGCTCGAACATGAACATCAGGAAGTCGATGCTTCCTGTCCGCCAGAAAACCCATTCGCTGGCAATCTGCGTTGCGAGCAGATTGTTTCCGGTTTCAAGCACGATGATGCCATCGCCTGTGTCCGGATCAAGCCGGGCCGCAGTGTTGATCGCCGGTTCATTGTTCCCGTCGTGCCCGATGATGAAGCCGCCGCGGTTGTTGGGCGCGAAAAGCATCGTGCCCAAACCCCAGATGTCTGCGCCCATCTGAGCTGCATGGGGCTGGCGCATCTCGATAAGCGTCGCTGGCTTCAGGACCCCGCGCCCCGGCTGCTCGCCATTCGGTCCCCGCACATGCGCCTGCAGAAACCGCGTCATGTCGGAAGACGTTGTGTACAGCGCCGCTGCAGCCTGGGCCGTGAAGCGGTAGTGGGTGGCCCGTGCGCCGCGCGTATCATAGAAAGCAGCAACGTCTTCGAGCTCGGCATCCGGCAGGTTGAACGTCGACCGCTCCATCCCGAGCCTGTCCAGCACCTCCGTCTTCATGTAGGCATCGAACGACTTCCCTGAGACCTCTTCAATCAGCAACTGCAGCAGCGTGTAGCCGCCGCCGGAGTACTTGAACGCGCTGCCTGGCTCGATCCCCACGCGTACGGCACCCTCGGCGCCAGGCGATGCGTCCGCCGCACGGGTGAGAGAGTCTTCGAGGCGTTGCAAAGGTTGTCCTGGCTTGAAGCCCGCATAGCCCAGGCCATCCGTCAGCCCGGCCGTATGGCTCAGCAGGCGACGAATGGTGACACCATCATTGTCAAACGGTCCTTTGGGAAGCTTCCACCGCGTGAGGTAGGTGGAAACGGGTTTGTCCAGGTCGAGCTTCCCCGCCTCGACCAGCGTGAAGATGCCCCAGGCCGTGATCCACTTGCTCATGGAAGCCACCTGGAACCGGCTGTCGCCGTTCACGGGGGCACCGATGGACGCAAAGTGACTGGTTCGAACCTGTCCACGCTCCAGCAGCACGAAAGCGACGTTGCCCTTGTACGTCCGGTTGATCTCCGCGATGGCGGCGTCACGGAAGGCTTCCGTGTTTCCGTGTGCGGCCAGCGGCGTACGCCACCAGCCACCAATCGTTCCGGTAACCACAAGCGCGGCCCACGCAAGCAGGGCAAGGATTGTCACAAGGAAGATGCGCATGGCTCACCATCACTGTCAGCGGGAGCAGGAAGAGGCTTTCCGCAACGAGGAAAATGATGGAAGCTGCCTCCGCAACCGTCAATCTTAAATCAATGTGTTAACATGAGATCAGGAACCCGTCCATCTCCCGCACCAAAGGGCACAAGCACGGTGATGGACGCAAGCCAGGCCACAAAGGCGCTGAACATCAGCCGCGCCTCGCTGTACGTCTATGTAAGCCGCGGTCTCATTCGCTCGACACCCGATCCGGCGCGGGCAAAATCCTGCCTCTATTCATCGGCGGACATTCAGGCGCTGGTGGAGCGAAAGAAGCTGGGACGGAGACCCAGGACGGCTGTCGCCGCCGCGCTCGACAACGGCCTCCCGGTCCTCAAGACACGCATCACCCGCATAGAAGGCAATCAGTGTTTCTATCGGTCGAAGGAGGCCGTGTCGTTCTCCCGCAAGGCGACGCTTGAAGATGCGGCGCGCCTGTTGTGGGACACGCAGGAGGTCGATCCGTTCAAGGGGCTTCGGTTCGATCCGGCGAAAATTCCAGGATGGCAGGAGATTGCAGGAAAGCTCGCACCCGACCGGACGACAGACAGGGCGACCATGCAACTCTCCCTGTTGGCACCCCATGAGGTCACGAGGGCGGGCAGGCCCGGAGCGGATGCGTTTCGTGATGCCGCCAGGCTTCTCGCAGCCTTGACCATTTCAATTGCCGGAACGCGAGGCGCGCTTGCGGGTCCAATCCATGGCGCCGTCAGTCAGGCCTGGCAGCGGCCAAGGGCGGCAGAGGTCATTCGCCGGGCGCTGGTGCTCCTCGCCGATCATGAGCTGAATGCCTCGACATTCGCTGCCAGGGTAGTTGCATCAACAGGTGCCGGGCTGACCGGCTGCGTCATTGCCGGTCTTGCAGCCATGAGTGGCCCGAGACACGGGGGTGCCACCGAGCGCCTGCGGTCCTTGCTCGAGGAAATCGACGTTTCAGGCGACGCGAGCCGTGTGATCGAGGCGCGCCTTGGCCGAGGGGAGCTGATCCCAGGCTTTGGCAACTCCGTCTATCGCGACCATGACCCTCGCGGCGCAGAGCTGGTTTCAGCGGTGAAACTGGACCCGAAAATGTCGCGCCTGCTCAAATGCGCGAGATCGCTGGCAGGCGCCGAGCCCAACGTCGATTTCGGACTGATTGCCGTGGAGCGGGCGCACGATCTGCCTCGCGGCGCGGCGCTGGCGCTGTTTGCCCTCGGAAGGTCTGTCGGCTGGATCGCACATGCCTTTGAGCAGCGTTCCAGCGGCGCCCTCATCCGTCCGCGCGCGGAATTCCTCACGGATTGAATTGCCTTTGAGTGCTTCCTGGTTCAAGAATTCAGGCAGGGTCCGTCGCCACGGCGGGCGTGAGGTCGTAACGGGAGAGGCGACATGGGTATCGGCAAGCAGGCAAAGGTCATCACTTTCATCCATACGCGCGATCGGGAGAAATCGAAGGCCTTCTATCGCGACGTCCTCGGCTTCAGCATCACGGCGGATGATCCGTTTGGAACCGTGGTCGACCTGAATGGCATCTCGCTGCGCATCACGCCGATCGAAAACCACACGCCGAACCCGCACACGGTGCTGGGCTGGCAGGTGCAGGACATTTCCGCCACGATCGAAGCTCTCGCCGCGAAGGGCGTGAAGATGATCATCTATCCGGGCTTTGGCCAGGACGAGAAGGGCATCTGGACATCACCGGATGGCAGCGCCCGGGTATCATTCTTCAATGATCCGGACGGCAATGGACTGAGTCTCACCCAGCCCTGACGGCTGACGCAGCGTCAACTGCCAGTCTTCGGCTGAACGTTTATTTGAGTTAAGTCAATGCGCGGTTGGCAGGCACTTGGCACGGTGCTCCAATGCGATAGGTATGGAGCAGGCACGCGAGCGACCGCGCACCCTGATGGAGAAAAACGATGACGATCCCCACCCAACTGGCCAATACGATTGTCGACCCGCGCGCCTACGCAGATGGTGAAGCCATCCATGAAGCGTTTCGCACGGTCAGGAAGACGGCTCCCCTCGCACAGGCGCAACCCGATGGCTACGATCCGTTTTGGGTCGTCAGCCGTCACGCCGACGTGATGACAATCGAGCGCCAGAACGACATCTTCCACAACGGCGACCGCTCCACCTTCCTGTCGCCGAAGGAAGGCGAGATCATGGTCCGCAACCTGACGGGTGAGCCCAACCTCATCCGCTCGCTAGTATCGGTGGACGGGCAGGAGCACCGTGACCTGCGCGGCATTGTGTTCCCGCACGTGACGCCAAAGGCCATCCGCGCCTGGGAGGACAGCATCCGCGTGATCGCGCGCGAGTTCGTTGACGTGATGCTGAAGACGAACGGCAAATGCGACTTCGCCAAGGACGTGGCCTTGCTCTATCCGCTGCGCGTGATCATGACCGTGCTGGGCGTGCCGCCGGAAGACGAACCCTTCATGCTGCGCCTCACGCAGGAACTGTTCAGCAATGCGGACCCGGAACTCAATCGTCTGGGAAAGGGGATCGGCGAAGCGTCTGCTGAAGATGGGCTGAAGGCCCTCATGCAGGTAGCGCAGGACCTCGAAGCCTATTTCAGCGAAGTGACGAAGAAATACCGCTCGAACCCGACCGGCCACGTCAACAGCCTGATCGCGAATGCCAAGATCAATGGCGAGTACCTGAACTACCGCCAGATGATGGGCTATTACATCATCGCGGCGACGGCGGGTCACGACACGACGTCGAACACGACCTCGGCCGCCATGTGGGCGCTCGCCGAACGCCCCGACATGTTCGCGCAGATCAAGAAGGACCCGGCCCTCATCAACGCCTTCGTGGAAGAATCAATCCGCTGGGCCGTGCCCGTGAAGCACTTCATGCGCACCGCAACCCAGGACACCGAAGTCGCCGGCCAGAAGATCAAGAAAGATGACTGGCTCATGCTGGCCTACCAGTCGGCAACGCGCGACGAGGCCGTGTTCGACCAGCCCTTCGAGTTCCGTCTCGACCGCGCGGGCACGCAGCAGATTGCCTTCGGCTATGGCGCCCACGTCTGCCTCGGCCAGCATCTGGCGCGCATGGAGATGCGCATCCTGTGGGAGGAGCTCCTGCCGAAGCTGAAGTCTGTCGAACTCGCGGGCAAGCCCGAGAACACGATCTCGAACTTCGTGTGCGGCCCCAAGCGCGTACCGATCACCTTCACGGTCAACTGAGGCGACAATGCGCAAATGGCGCTGCCGCAATTGCGGCTTCATCTATGACGAAGCCCTTGGCCTCCCCGCCGAGGGCATCGCCCCCGGCACGCGCTGGGCGGACGTCCCGGAAGAATGGTACTGCCCCGACTGCGGAACAGAAAAAAGCGACTTCGAAATGGAGCCGGCCTAGCAGGCAAACAAGGCATGCCTGCTTCAGCGTGGGCTCGCCGCTTGGGCTGCGGTCACCATCCGCGCGGCCACCTCAAGGGCGGCATTCTGGTTCTGACCAGTAATGAGACGTCCATCTTCCACCACGTGGTTGGCGAAGACGTCACGAAAGGCGGTTGCGCTTTCATAACGCGCGCCTGCCGCCCGCAACTCCCGCTCGGGATGCATGGGCGTGATGGCGATGCCGAGTTCCTGGACCTGCTTGTCGGAGACGCCCGTCACCCGCCGTCCCTTGACCAGAGGCGATCCTGTCTCGTCCATGGCCTTCAGCAGGCCGAGGGGGCCATGGCAGACGCCGCCGAGCACGCGTCCGGCCTTCCACGCCTCGGAGAGTTTCGTGCCAAGCACGTCGGATGTACCCAGGTCGTATGCTGCACCCCATCCACCTGCGAGGTAGACAATGTCATAGCTGGCGAAGTCGACATCATCGATCCGTTGTGACCGGGCAACCTTCTGCTGAAAGGAGGTGTCGCCCTTGAAGCGCTTGTCATCGGGGCTCTCGATGAACCACACGAAGGACAGCGGGTCGATCGGGACAGCACCTCCCTTGATGCTGGCGACATCCACGTGAAGCCCGGCATCGGCAAACACATAATAGGGACCCGTCATTTCCGAAGCGAACACGCCGGTGGCAGCATTTCCGGGCGCGAGCACGCTTTGGCTCGTCGTGATGATGAGCGCGCGGCCGCCGCGCATCTCGACACGCGCGCCTGTGTAGTCAGGATGCAGCCCGAAAGACTTCAGCAGCGGCGGCAATCCGAGAAAGGCCCCCACTGCCAGCACAAAAGCCAGGATGATGATCGCTCTGAAGATGCGCATGGCACGTCCTTTCGATGGGCCGGAATGTTCGCAATCGCACTGGCCCCCGGCAATGATGTGCATCAAGCAGGCGACCAGAATCCGCGCGACGCATCACGATCACCTGTTGCCGGAATCCGTGATTGACACGAGCGAAAGTCTAGAGTACTCTATGAGACAGAGTAAAAAGGAAAGCCGCCATGCCACTGACACAGGACGAAGCCGCCGCCGCTTTGGGCGAAATTGAACGAACTGACAGGCAGACGACTGAACTGCAGGTCTATGAAGGCGCCGCGCCCTTTTTCATGGTGTGGGGCCTTGTCTGGGTGTTCGGCTACACGATGACCCACTTCATGCCCGAGTACCGCAATGCCTTTTGGGCGTCGGGAATTATCGTGGGCGCCGTGCTGAGCATCGTCCTGGGCCAGCGCATGGGAACGAAAGGGCACGGATTCAGCCCTTGGCGCTATGCCGCCATCAGTGCAGGCACTGCCGGATTCTTTGCCCTTATATCCTTCGTTCTGAAACTGAATGTACGGGAGATCGACGCATTTGTGCCGCTGATGTTTGCCGGCATCTATCTGGCGATTGGTGTGTTTGCAGGTACGCGCTTTGCAGTTTGCGGCGCGATCCTCGCCATTGCGACCGCGGTCGGCTTCTACAATGCCGGAGACTACTTCGGTCTCTGGATGGCCGCAGCCGGAGGTGGCGTACTGCTCCTGACGGGCTTCTGGCTCCGGAGGGTCTGACGTGGATCAGCCCGATGAAATCATCCACCAGCCGCTGCGCCTGAAGATCATGGCGGCGCTTAGGGCCTTGCCGGAAGCCGACCGGATCGAGTTTGTGCGCCTCAGGGCCATTGTCAACGCGACGGAGGGCAACCTTGGTGCCCACATCACGACACTGGAGAAGGCCGGATACGTGAAGGTCGAGAAGGACTTTCACAACAACCGCCCGCGCACACGCGTGTCGATGACAAAGCAGGGCAGGCGCAGCTTCCAAGCCTACGTGGACTACCTCAAGGACATTCTCAATCCCGCGTGAGACGCGATGCTACCGGCTCAGTTCCCGCATCGCCTTGTCGAGGCCCTCAAGCGTCAGCGGGTACATGCGGTCGCTCATGATCTGCTTCATGATCTGGATCGACGGCGTGTAGTCCCAGTGCCGCTCCGGCACGGGGTTCAGCCAGATTGCGTGCTCGTAGATGCGCGTCATGCGCTCGAGCCAGACCGCGCCCGGCTCCTCGTTCCAGTGCTCCACCGAACCACCCGGATAGGTGATCTCGTAAGGCGACATGGTGGCGTCACCCACGATGATGACCTTGTAGTCGTGCGGATACTTGTGCAGCACGTCCCAGGTCGGCGTCTTCTCGTTGTGCCGACGGCGGTTGTCCTTCCACAGGCTCTCATAGACGCAATTGTGGAAGTAGTAGAAGTCCATGTGCTTGAACTCGGTGCGCGCCGCCGAGAACAGCTCTTCGCAAAGCTTGATGTGCGAATCCATCGACCCGCCAATGTCGAACAGGATCAGCACCTTCACCTTGTTGTGCCGCTCCGCGCGCATGACAAGGTCAAGCCAGCCCTGGTGTGCCGTGTGCCGGATCGTCTCCGGCAGGTCGAGCTCCGTCAGCGCACCTTCACGCGCCCACTTGCGCAGGCGCCGCAGCGCCACCTTGATGTTGCGCGTGCCGAGCTCGACCTGGTCGTCGAGGTTCTTGTACTCGCGCTTGTCCCAGACCTTCACCGCCTTGCCATGGCGGCCCTTGTCCTGGCCCATGCGCACGCCTTCGGGATTGTAGCCATAGGCGCCGAACGGCGAGGTGCCTCCCGTGCCGATCATCTTGTTGCCACCCTCGTGGCGCTTCTTCTGTTCCTCGAGGCGCTTCTTCAGCTCCTCCATGATCTTGTCCCAGCCACCGAGCGCTTCGATCTGCTTCTTCTCTTCCTCGGTCAGGAACTTCTCGGTGAGGGCCTTCAGCCAGTCTTCCGGGATCTGCGCCATGTCCGACGGGTCGAGCGTCTCCAGCCCCTTGAAGGCATGGCTGAACACGCGGTCAAACTTGTCGAGATTGCGCTCATCCTTCACGAGGATCGCGCGCGACAGGTAGTAGAATTCCTCGACCTTCATGTCGATGACGTGCTTGTCCATGCCTTCGAGCAGGGCCAGGTACTCTTTCAGCGTGACAGGCACCTTGGCGGTGCGGAGCTCGTCGAAGAAGTTCAGGAACATGGGTCTTCACCAATACCGAATGGGGTGAAGATTAGCGCAGACCGGATCAGCCTGCATCTGCCGATTTTCGGGCCAGCACCTCGACCCAGCCAGTTTCCGTACCGTCGTAACCTTTTCCACGGCCGGTCCTCAGCTCAAGCGACGACCAGCGTCCGGCCGCCCGCAGCATCGGCTCAAGCTGCTCCGGGTTCATGTAATTGTAGTAGCGCCCGAGGCTGTCGCGTCCCTCGTGGCCGCCAGATTTGAACCCGGCCTCGAGCCAGCCGCCCGGCTTGAGCGCCGTGTGCACGCGCCGGAGCACATCCGGCAGCCCGGCCCGCGGCACATGCAGCAGCGACGCGCTCGCCCAGACGCCGTCAAACTCCCGGTCAAACGAAAGCTCTTCAAAAAGCATAACGAGGACAGGGAGCCCGGTCCGCTTGCGCGCCTCGGCCGCCATCTCCGCCGAGCCGTCGATCGCCGTGACGTCAAACCCGGCCGCAAGGATCGCCTGCGTATCGCGCCCCGTCCCGCAACCAAGGTCCAGCACCTTGCCGCCCTTGGGCAGCAGCGCCAGGAACGCCCCCAGCGCCTTCGAAACCCCGATCCCGTCCGACCGCGCCCCATAGGCCGCAGCCTCGCGCGCGTAGAACTCAAGCGTGGCAGGGTCGTGTGTCATCATCCTGGGACCGCGGGCGTCCCCGCCCGCATTCAGGGAAAGAAAGAGCGGGCGAGGACGCCCGCGCTCCCGGGAACTAGTTCCGCTCGCGGCGCGCCAGGAAGGCCAGGCGCTCGAACAGATGCACATCCTGCTCGTTCTTGAGCAGCGCGCCATGCAACGGCGGGATGAGCTTCGACGGATCGCGCTCGCGGAGCGTCTCCGCCGTGATGTGGTCGGCCATCAGCAGCTTGAGCCAGTCAAGCAGCTCCGACGTCGAAGGCTTCTTCTTGAGCCCCGGCACATCGCGGATCTGGTAGAAGATGTTCAGTGCTTCCCCGACCAGCTTGTCCATGATGCTTGGATAGTGCACGTCGATGATCTGCTGCATCGTGTCCCGGTCCGGGAACTTGATGTAGTGGAAGAAGCAGCGGCGCAGGAACGCGTCCGGCAGTTCCTTTTCATTGTTCGACGTGATCATCACGATCGGGCGCTGCTTGGCCTTCACGGTCTCGCCCGTCTCGTAGACGTAGAACTCCATGCGGTCGAGTTCGAGCAGGAGGTCGTTCGGGAACTCGATGTCGGCCTTGTCGATTTCGTCGATGAGGAGCACCGGGCGCTGGTCATTCGTGAACGCTTCCCAGAGCTTGCCCTTGGCAATATAGTTCCGAATGTCCTTCACGCGCTCGTCACCCAGCTGGCTGTCGCGCAGGCGGCTGACGGCGTCATATTCGTAAAGACCCTGCTGGGCCTTCGTGGTCGACTTGATGTGCCACTGGATGATGGGCACGTTCAGCGCCTTGGCGACTTCGAAGGCGAGCACGGTCTTGCCGGTACCCGGTTCACCCTTGATCAGCAGCGGTCGCTCAAGCGTGATGGCGGCATTGACCGCGATGCGCAGGTCATCAGTGGCAACGTAGTTCTTGGTACCTTCGAACTTCTTCATGAACAGCTCTCGATCGGGTGAATGACGATTGCCCGAAGCCTAGGGGGTCACGCCCGTTTAGGCAAGGCGAGGGCAGGACCCGGGGCGGGGAGAAAACGCTACGGGATCAGTCCCAGTTCGCGCTGGAGCTTCCTGGTCAAGCCCGAAGACACGATCGAATGTGCACGCGTGAGATAGGCCTTCAGCTCGGTTGCCTTGAGCCGCGAGGGCTTGTCCAGCCGGACCCATTGCGCGCGTGCAAGATAAGGCGCTGGCGTGATGCCCGGCAGTTCCGTGAGGAGCCTGAAGCTGTCCTCAGAAGCCTTGAAGGAAAGCCCGGCAGGCGTATCCCTGTCCGGGAAGCCGATCACCGCGAACATTTTCCCGCCGACCTTGAACACGCGGTCATGTCCCCACTGGACGGACAGCGTGGAGGAGGGCAGGGCGAGGAGGAGCTTCTCGAGATCGGCAACTTTCATCAAAGGGTGAAGTTATCAATTTCCCGAGCGGTTGTCGTGAGGAGCGTCTCCCAGTCACCAAATTTTTCCGGCGTGATCACGCGGGTCTTCTGGTACCAGGGATAGTGATCCGTGCCGAGCTGTGGCCAGACGCGGCCGGCCGTCAGGAACCAGGTTTCGGTACCCGTGCCGGCGGCAAGTGCGGCCGCAGCCGTTGGGGCGGACACGACCAGGTCAAGTGCGGCACAGAGCGCGGCGTTGTCATCCAGCGCATTCTTCAGGTCGATGTCTTCGAAATTGTGCACGATGATGCCGAACTTGTCCCGCATGTAGGCAAGCTCATCGGCACAGTTGCCATATTGCAGGTTCACGAACTTGAAGTCCGTGCGTTCAAGCAACGGACGCCAGATCTCCAGCGCACTGTAGAACTTCTTGCGCTGGGTGTTGATGAGCATCGATCGCCAGCAGATGCCCACATAAGGCCCCGATCCCAGGGACGCCAATCGGTCCTGCCAGAACCGGATGCGCGCCGGATCCGGCTTGAGGAACGTGCGGTTCGCCGGAAAGGCCTCGATGCTGTTGCGGAAATATTTCAGGGGCACGCCCATGGGCGCATAATAGTCCGGCTGAAGCTCACCCGTCGCCCAGCGGACCAGCCGAACCGGCATGGCATTGCTTTTGGTATGCTCTTCGATACCGACATGGGCTTCCGGAAAGGAACGCTTGTAGAGCGGCACAAGGCGGTGATCGCACGAGATCATGACTTTGCCGGTTGGGCCGACCTGCTTCACCAGGTCGGGAACGAGGCCGGCAAGCATGATTTCATCACCCAGTCCCTGCTCGCCGGCAAAGAGAAACCTCTTGCCCGAAAGGTCCTCGCCATTCCAGCGCGGCGCGCGGACAGCAAAATAGATCGCCTGGCTGCAGCGCGGATTGAGCCGTTCTTCGTAGTCAGGCCAGGCTTCCTTGAGGCGCCCCATGGCAGCAAGGCAGATGCCACGCGCATGCAGTGTTTCTGCGCGGTCGGCGTCATTCTCGCAGTACTTGAGCGCAAGATCGAAATTCGCAAGAGCCTCGTCAAAGGGCCCCGTATGGCTCAGCGCATGCCCCAGATTGTGGTAGGCGCGGGCCATTCTCGGGGAAAGTCGTGCGGCCTCACGATAGAATGTAACGGCGCCTTCGAAATCGCTCTGCTCGCCCATGATCGTGCCAAGCGTGTTCCAGAGCATCGCTTGCTCCGGCATCAGGTAGATGGCGTTCCGGATAACTTCAATCGCCTGGTCGATTTCACCCTTGTCCCTGAGGCAGCCGGCAAGGTTGTTGTATCCCTTGTGGCATCGCGGCTTCATTTCGATATAGGCGCGGAAGGCCTTGCAGGCACCGTCATAGAGTTTCAGGTCCCATGCCGCGGTGCCAATGTTCAGGTAAAGGTCCGTGTCGGTCGGATCGAGCGCGAGGGCGCGCTCATACATGGTGAAGGCCTTGTGCTTCTGGTTCAGGTTGGCGAGCGCCAGCCCCAGCATGTGAAAGGCAATCGCGCATCGCTGGTCATGGTCTGCAGCTTCGGCTGCTGCAACGGCGGCTTCCTTCCATTCGCACTTCTTGTAGTGGGAGACAGCGCGCCGGATGGCATTCAAGCTCTCGCGGTTCGGCTGGTGCCGGTCGGGCTGCGTGGATCGCGCCTCCTTCATGAGTCGCGAAACTGTCGCGAGATTTGTGGCCTGGTCTTCTGATGGCTGTGGTGCCTGGCGTGCACTCATGAGGTGTGGCCCTTGTCTTCTTATTGCGGGGCCACGATAAGCGCGACGCGTTAATGCGATGCTAAGCTTGAAAGTTTCAGGAATCTGCGCGAGCAACGAAAATTGCACCGCCTTCTCAGCGCTTCTTTAACCCTGTCGTCCTAGTGTGCTGCGTCATGAGGCCCCAACGAGGGAGCGCTGTAGAAGTACGGCGTACCAGGAATGCCACTGAAACTTTCTCTTAAGCCAGGTGAAAAATTCGTATGCAATGGTGCCGTCCTCACCAACGGCGAACGTCGCGTCAGTCTTGTCATCGAAAACAAGGCATCAATCTTGCGTGACAGGGACATCATGCAGGTCGATCAGGCAACGACACCGGCAAAAAGGATCTACTTCCCGATCATGATGCTGTACCTCGACTCCGAGCATGCCGAAGTGCACTACGACGAGTTCGTGCGCCGCATGTCCGAGTTCATGGACGCGGTAACCGATCACGATGTTTTAACGACGTGCGTGGCCATTTCACGCGACGTTCTTCAGGGTCAGCACTACAAGGCCCTGATCAAGTGCCGCCAGCTTTTTGATTTCGAACAGGTCAGGTTGAACTATGTCGCTTCAGGCTTACCAGAGAACGCAGCGTAACACCGAAAACACGAAGGAGACGGAGTACCGTCTCTTCGCGCAGGTGACCCACGCCCTTATCGAGGCAGGAAAGAAAGGCCGGGCAGATATTGCCGGGTTGATCGATGCGCTCGATTGGAATCGCAGGCTGTGGACCACACTGGCTTCGGACTGTGCAGGCAGTGGCAATCAGTTGCCGCCAGCCGTTCGGGCGCAGATCATTTCGATCTCGCTCTGGGTTTCACGTTATTCGAGTGAAGCAGCCCAAAAGGGTGCTTCCCTGGAACCGCTTATCGACGTCAACAAGTCGATCATGGCGGGACTGTCACAGCGTCCGGCACCATAAGGAGACGCGGAAAGAACTGACCGGCAGAAGAAATTCAAGCCCGGCAAAAACTGCAGCAAACTTCAGGGCCCGCACATGTTGCGGGCCTTTTTCTTTGGTTTCCAGCCATTTCCAGAGTTGGCACGGAGGTTGCGGTAACCATCACGAGGCAAACGCAGTAAACGCGGCGTTTGCTGGCAGAAGCGCGAAAACCAGGGAGCCACAGAATGCTCAGCGTCAACACCAACTACGGAGCGATGATCGCTCTGCAGAACTTGAACAAGACCAATTCCGAGCTGGATCAGGCCCAGAACCAAATCAACACCGGCCTGAAGATCGCCGGTCCGAAGGACAACGGTGCCATCTGGGCCATCGCCCAGAACATGCGCATGGACGTCCAGGCCTATAATGCCGTTACGCAGAGCCTCAACCGTACGCTCAGCGTCGTGGACACCTCGATCGCAGCTGGCACGACCATTTCCGATCTCCTCAAGGAGATGAAGGAAAAGGCGCTTGCAGCCCGCGACCCGACAATCGATGCAAACGCGCGCGAAGCCTACAACGCCGATTTCGTCGCACTGCGCGACCAGATCACC
Organism: Micropepsaceae bacterium; assembly: GCA_044375275.1. GTDB lineage: Bacteria > Pseudomonadota > Alphaproteobacteria > Micropepsales > Micropepsaceae > SZUA-430. The sequence goes on from JBILMZ010000010.1 coordinate 28,097, forward strand.
AAGACCATCGACAACGCCTCGTTTGACGGCACGAACCTCCTCGATGGTTCGACGGGCCAAGTTCTCGCGTTGGCAAACTCGGAAGGTAACGGATTCATTACCGTGACGACCCGAGACCTCTCGCTCAGCGGCTCGATCGTTTCGCTGGCTTCGACGGCGACGATTTCGACGGCAACGAAGGCCAGCGCGGCCATCGCGACCATCGAAAGCTCGCTCAACGCCGTGAACCTGGCGCTGTCGCAGCTCGGCACGGACGCGAAGAAGGTGGGGCTCCACAAGTCGTTCGTGACAAAGCTGTCTGACGAGCTCAATACCGGCATCGGCAACCTCGTGGACGCCGACCTCGCCAAGGAAAGTGCAAGACTGCAGGCCTTGCAGACGAAGCAGCAGCTGGGCATCCAGGCCCTGTCGATTGCCAACTCTGCGCCGCAGTCGATCCTGAGCCTGTTCCGCGGATAACGGATCCTGCCATTACCCGCGCCAAAGAAATTGGAGCGGCTCCCTGTATCTTACCCGGCAAAACTTGCCTCACAAGGCAGATTTTGCCGGGTATTTTTTTCCCAAACTCCAAACCAAAGGCAAATGAATACTGTAAGCGCGGGCTTAATGCCCGATCACCTCCAGTTCGCCCAACAGGTCGGTTGGTAAACATGAGACTAATGACTTCAATGAAATGCGGTGGAATGACGATTGCGAAGAGAGGGAGCGGGGTAAAACGCCCCGATGACAGACCAGAACGGAGAAATCTCAATGCTTTCAGTCAACACCAACTATGGTGCATTCGTTGCCCTGCAGAACCTGAACGCGACGAACAAATCCCTCGACGAAACCCAGAACCGCATCAATACCGGCCTGAAGATCGCGGGCCCGAAGGACAATGGGGCCATCTGGGCGGTTGCTCAGGGCATGCGCGCCGACGTTCAGTCATTGGGCGCCGTGCAGAACAGCCTTAACCGCTCTGTCAGCGTCGTTGACACGGCGATCGCTGCCGGCACGTCCATTTCGGACCTGCTGTCGGAAATGAAGGAAAAGGCTCTTGCGGCGAAGGACACGACGATCGACGCCAATGCGCGCGAAGCCTACAACGCCGACTTTGTGGCCCTGCGGGACCAGATCACGAAGGTCATCGAGAATGCTTCGTTCGACGGCTCCAACCTGATCGACGGTTCGGCGACTGGCGGCCTCCAGGCTATCGCCAATGCGGCCGGCGACAAGTTCATCACGGCATCGAGCCAGGACCTCAGCCTGTCGGGTTCGATCGTTTCGCTCGCTTCGACCGCGACGATCTCGACCTCGACGAAGGCTTCGTCGGCCATCTCGACGATCGAAGCTTCGCTCGATGCGATCGGCCTGGCGCTGTCTTCTCTTGGTACGGATTCCAAGAAGTTGGGCATGCACAAGTCCTTCATGAGCAAGCTGACCGATGAACTGAACGCCGGTATCGGCAACCTTGTCGACGCTGACCTCGCGAAGGAAAGTGCGAAGTTGCAGGCTCTGCAGACAAAGCAGCAGCTGGGCATCCAGGCGCTTTCGATTGCAAACCAGGCGCCGTCGACCCTGCTGTCCCTCTTCCGTTAATAGCGGAAGTTTGTAACCGCGGAGCCGGGCGTAACTCCGGCTCCGCACCCTCTCACGCATGAGTGCAATTTGGCCAAGCACTGAGGTTGTTGGCAGCACGGGAATAACGGAGGAACCGCGATGAGCGACACTATCCAGTTGGTACCGTCAGTTGCGGTGCCGTCGCATACCCCACCCGTGCGTCCCGGGCAGCATATTGAGCCTGCAGCCGAGACCCGGTCGGACAATCGCACGGCAGACAATGGCAAGGGTGGCGAAAGCCATGAAGGCCAGCACGGCCAGCGTATCACGATTTCAAGAAACGACACACTGGGCACGTTCGTCTACAGGTCCATCGACAATGACAGCGGTGATGTCTTGTGGCAGTACCCCAACGAGAACAGGCTGCGCATGTCCCAGCACCTCCAGGAACTGCAGGAGCAGAAGTTGCGTGACGGGGTGGATGAGAAAGCCTAGAGGCCCAGCGCTGCAGCAAGACGTTCGCACACACGAACGACATCAGCGTCCTGCAACGCCGGATAAAGCGGCAGGCTGAGCGTCCGCCGATAATAGGCATCTGCGCCTGGCAATGAAGCAACAGGACTCAGTTCCCTGTAGTAGGGCTGGCGATAGACGGGCAGGTAGTGCACCTGTGTTCCGATGCCCTCCGCCGAAAGCTGTCGCATGACCTGTGCCCGGCTAACGCCCAGGGCATCAAAATCAATCAGCGTCACATAGAGATGCCAGGCGGCAGTGACGTTGGGTGTCCTTGCGAGCAGGGCGAGGTGCGCAGAGCGGCCCGTCAGCAGCCGGTCATACAGCGCCACGATCTCGCGCCGGCGGACAGAGAAAGCCTCGAGCTTCTTCAACTGGCTTTCGCCCAGCGCGCAAAGAACGTCGGGGATCCTGTAGTTCAGCCCCGGCGCTTCCATCTCGTAGTACCAGGGATTCGGCGTGTTGGACTTGTCGAAGGCCTCGTCCGTGAGGAGGAAACCCTCGGGATTCCGGTTCATGCCATGCGTACGGTCCCGCAGGATGATGTCGGCAAGTTCCGGATCGGCTGTTGTCACGGCGCCGCCTTCGCCCATCGCAATCGTCTTGACCGGATGGAAAGAAAAGCAGGTGACATCCGAGAAGCGGCACGAGCCCACGCGATACTCTTCACCGTCGCCTAGGGAATAGCGGGTGCCCAGGGCATGGCACGCATCCTCGACGATCCTGAGGTCGTTATGGCGCGCGACCGAGAACAGGCCAGCCTGGTCGCCGGTTTGCCCCGCAAGATGAACATTGAAGACAGCATCCGCACGCCGGTCAGGGCAGCGCGACAGCGCTTCCTCGAGGTCGCGCGGGCGCATGAGCCCCGTGTCCGGATCGACATCCGCAAAGACCACGTCGCCGCCATTGAGGCGCACCGCATTGGCGGTCGCAAGAAACGTAACCGCCGGAATGATGGAAACAGTGCCAGGCCCCAGATTCAGCGCGCGTGCTGCAAGATGCAGTGCCGCCGTCCCGTTGGTGCAGGCAATCGCATGTCGGGCGCCCGTGGCAACAGCCAGGGCACGCTCAAAGGTACCGACACGCGGGCCTGTTGTCAGGTAGTCGCTCTTGAGCGCGTCGATGACGGCGGAAATGTCCTCGTCATCGATCTGGTGCCGGCCATAGGGCAGGAACTGAGGCGCAGGGCTCATGCGAAGCTGTCGGACAGCATGGCCTGAAGGCCTCGCGCATCCAGACGTTCTTCGTTGGCATCGCTTGAATAGGCGAACCCTTCTGCGACCGGCTTCGCGCCGCGCTGCAGGTAGGAGTCGCGCGATGCTGGCAGATAGGCGGGAATGATGACATAGCGGTCATTCATTTCCAGCGTCTGGCGTGCGTCATCCGCCGGAACCATGATCTCGTGCAGCTTCTCGCCGGGACGGATGCCAATGACCTTCTGCGGAAGATGCGGCGCCATGCAGCGCGCCAGCTCGGACGTACTCATGGAAGGGATCTTCGGCACGAAGATCTCTCCACCTTGTGTCAGTTCCATCGACGACAGCACAAGGTTCACGCCCTGGGTCAGCGTGATCCAGAAGCGCGTCATGCGCGGGTCCGTGATCGGCAGCGACTCTGCCTTCTCGTTGATCAGACGCTGGAACAGCGGCATGACGCTGCCGCGTGAGCCGGCCACGTTGCCATAGCGCACCACCGCGAAGCGGCAGCCGTCGGCACCCGACAGGTTGTTGGCGGCGACAAAGATCTTGTCAGCAGCAAGCTTCGAGGCACCGTACAGGTTGACCGGATTGGCCGCCTTGTCGGTCGAGAGCGCAATGACACGCTTCACGCCGCGGGAGATCGCAGCCTGGACAACATTCTCAGCGCCCAGCACGTTGGTCGCAATGCACTCGAACGGATTGTACTCGGCGATCGGCACCTGCTTGAGCGCAGCTGCGTGGATGACATAGTCGACACCGCGCATGGCCATCTCGAGGCGCGCAACATTGCGCACGTCGCCGATGAAGTAACGCATGAACGGATACTGTTCCGGCGAGAACGTCTGCGCCATCTCGTATTGCTTGAGTTCGTCGCGCGAGAAAATGATCAGCTTGCGCGGCTTGTAGCGCGCGATGACCGTACGAACGAAGTGCTTGCCGAACGACCCTGTACCGCCCGTGACCATCACGACCTTGTCGTTCAGGTCAACGGCGGGCTCGAGGAAATCGCGTGTCTGCTGGAAGACGCCATAGGCGCCTGGCAGGGCTTCATCGTCGTCTGAGGCATAAGCGGGAAGGGCTGGAGACATGGACGTTTTGACCCGTGAGCAGAGTTAACCGACCATCATCCTTACCGAGTATGCTGAAAAAACAGTTATCTTCCGAGAGCTTAGCCACCAAGATTTAGCGCAAACCTGAACCTGCGAGGTCCTGTAGTGCCATCGGGCCTGCGCGTATCGTCAGTTTCCAGGGCCGAAAGCGCAAGACTGGCAAAGAAACTCCCGCCCGTGCGTTCATACTGCATTAACCCGATCAACGGGGCCATCTCCCGGTCAACCTCCACGCGGAAGCCGCGGCGGCCATCTCCAATGTCGATGAGGCCCTCGGTCATCCCGAGACCGGTCGTGGCGGAAACAAGAAGGGAGACGGGTTTTCCGTGATCGACCTTCCGGTCACCGAGCGGAAAGACCTCCATTCGCTCGCCACCATTATGCGTGGCAAACGCAAGACTCGATGCATCGAAGGCATCCGGGTTCAGGAGGAAATGCCCGATCCTGAGCGACCCGATTCCCCACTCCTTCCAGTTCAGGATGATGTCGTATTCGACGCGGGGCTGCTTGGCGAGAAAACGGATGCGCTTGAAAATGGGTCCGAGCGGCGTGGCGATCTGCGCCTCGATCACGGCGTCGGCAGAGTTCACTTCACCGTAGATCTGCGGTTGCACCCACTCAAGGTCGGACACCTTGGGCCGGGCAGGAGATTCAAAGACGCAATAGCCGGAATACCAGTCGAACTGCAGGTCGATCGCCTCGTAGTGGCCGTGCAGAAGCGAGGTGACCATGGCTGGTCGCTCGTCACCCCGCACCTTGACTTCCTGCAGCGCCAGGCCACGCCGTCGGTTCAGCACGGCGAGCAGGCTCGGGGTCTCGATCTCGATCCATTTCTGTTCCGTACGCACGGCTGGCCCGGTATAGGCAGCCGGAAGCCCATCCTGCGGCATGGCGCACGCTTCTTCGGCTTCCGCAAGGCGCGCGCGATAGCGTTTCCAGCGCGCCTCCGTGATGTGGGTGCGGAAGTCGCTGGACCAGAGGTAGCAGAGTTCTCGCCATGCATTGAGATCTGTCACGCCACGCTCAAGCAACCCCCTCAGCACGCGGTAGCAGCTGGCATTGATGGCAAGGTCGTCGCGTCCTGACACGGCCCAGCGCGTGACATTGTATTTCTTCTGCTTCTTGACGGGGACAGGATAGTCTGCCGTCTGCAGATCCAGCAGCTGATTGGCGCTGACGGTGTCCGTGAGGGCCAGCGCCTGCGTGGGCGTGATGAACCGGATCGACGGCGAGGCTGCAAGGCGACGCCACGCATCGGCAATGACCTGCCATTCGCCGCTCTGCATCGCCTCTTCCGTGTGGAACCGCTTCGGGCGGAAGTCGAAGATCTCGGCATCATTGCTGTACAGTGGCAAGAGGCGGGGTTCATTGCCACGCTGCGTCTCGACGAAGCGCAGGTAATCACGTTGCTCGATGTCGCCATGCGCAAGGCGCTGCAGCTTCTGGAACGCCATCGTGTTGGTCCATAGCAGCGCGATCTCGCTGCCATCGGCGCCACGCGCACGCTGGGGATGGTACTTGAGTTCGGACGGCCACTCGGGATGATGGGCCGCGACATTGTCCCAGTCCATGAACAGCGCACGGTAGCCGGCGTCGAGGTAGAGAGGCACCAGTCCTGCCGAAAATGCTTGTTCGTTGACCAGTGCGATCTGCGGGCTGAGCCCGAGAAGGCTCTGGTAGCTGTGCTGCCCAAGCTCCAGGTTTGCGCGGTTGACGCGGGCGGGAACCAGTGGCCCGATCAATTGCGCGTAGCCGGATCCGATGAACTCCACCTGTCCTGTACCGCAAAGCCGGCGTAACTCGGCAATCCATGAGGGATCAATGGCCTGGATCGTCTCGAGCGTGTAGCCGGTCGCTTCGATGGCGATGGGGGCCCCAATCGCGTCCGGCAGGCGCAGGAGCGGCCAGTAGCAGCGGGCGATGACATCCGGCCGCTGTTCTTCCTCGATGGATGAAAAGGCAAGATTGAGATGGAACAGTGAAAGGACGCTTAGTTGCCTCATGCCACCGTCTCAATGCGCAGCGCATTGAGGGCAGCCTGCGCCGTGGCGCGGGCCTGGGCGACACTGGCGCCGGTGGCCAGCACCATGGCGGCCGTGCAGCCTGAATGCGTTGGTTCGGGAATCATGTCGCCAATCTGGACAGTCACGGCCACTTCTTCAATGCCCGGAATGCGTCTGGCGTCGTCTTCGCCCGAGATGGAGGTGACCTTGCCGGGCCGCGCAAACGCATAGCGCTGCACGACAGGCGTTTGCTGCTGGGGAACAAGATCGGCAGGGTTGAGCGGTTCGCCCAGTGCAATCCTGATGATCGCACCGATGAAATCCACGCCCGTATTCAGCGGGATCTCCCGCGTGCAGAAATAGCCACCCGAGGCCCGCGCCGCGAGTTCGATGACATAGGGCTTGCCGTCCGACACAACGAGGTCGCCCTTGATGTTGCCCGTTACGACGCCAAGCGCGCGGCCCGCTTCTTCCGCCGTCGCACGAACCGCAGCCTGCGTCGCCGCATCGAGATGGCTCGGCAGGTCGCCGCCATTCTCGATGAAAAAGGGCGCATAGCGGTCGAGGAATTCGTAGTTCCGGTCCGAGAAGCCGGGCGTATAGCCCGCACCGTTCACGAGGATGGACTCGGTCGAGATCTGTGGCCCGCGCAGGAACGCTTCCGCCATGACGCGCCCCGTCGGCGACTGCGCCGCGGCCAGCGCAAAGGCTGCGTCGAGGTCCATGCCGGGCGAGAGGCGCTGCACGCCGCGGCTGCCCCGGCTATCCACCGGCTTCACGACGATCTGGTAGTCACGCTGCTTTGCAAAGCGAAGGAGCTCGGTACCATCAGCAACCGGCGAGAACCAGGGAATGGGAATACCCGCCTCGGCGAAGCGGATCTTCATCGCAAGCTTGTCCTGCGCAAGCTCCGCAGTCTCAAGCGGAATGCCACGCAGCCCCAGCCGGTCAGCAACCTTGGCAACTGTCAGCGGCACATCGCAGCCAATCGTGATCACGCCATCAATGGGGCCGTGAGCCTGCGTGTAGCGGACGACGGCATCGACCGTCTCGTCGGGATGATAGGTGGATGCAATGATGTGGTCATCGGCATGGGCAAAGCCCGGCGCTTGGCGGTTGCGGTCGGACACGACGACGCGATAGCCCATCTCCTTGGCGCGCTGGATGCCATGAATGGCCTGCACGCCGCCGGAAACGATGAGCAGTGTCTTCTGCATCAGAAGTAAAGCCCGCCATTCACGTTGAGGGTCTGCGCCGTGATGTAGCTTGAGGCATCGCTGGCGAGGAACGCCACGGCGTCACCCACTTCCGACGGTGTCCCCATGCGTCCGAGAATGATGCTGTCGGCCGCCTTCTGCACGGCCGCAGACGCAAGCCCGGCGGCCGCCATCTCGGACTGGATCAGCCCGGCGGCCACGACATTGGAACGGATCTTCCACTTCGCGCCAAAGCGCGCGATGACTTGCGACAGCGAGATGAGGCCCGCCTTCGATGCCGCGTAATGCGCAGTACGAGGCCCGCCATACTGTCCGCTGACCGATCCGATATGGATGATGGAGCCGCCACCGGCCTCGCGCAGATAGGGCAGCGCAACCTGTGAGCAGGCAAAGGGTCCACGCAGGTTGACGGCCAGGATCTGGTCCCAGTCCTCGTCGGTCACCTGGTCGAAATCGGTGGGCTTGTTGATGCCCGCATTGTTGACGAGAACGGAAAAGCCGCCGAAGTGCAAAGCCGCCGCCTTCATCGCAGCCTCGATGCTGGGGCGCGATGCGGCTTCCATCTCGAACGCACGAACGATGTCCGGAAACTCGCGCTGCAGCGACAGCGCTTCATCACGCTGCGAGCGATAGGTGAACGCGACGCGGGCGCCTTGTCCCGCAAGCGTGCGCACGATGGCGCGCCCAATGCCGCGGCTGCCACCCGTCACGAAGGCCGTCTTGCCTGAGAGCGAGCCGCTCATGAGCGGCGCGCCTTCTTGCGCGCAATAGCGCGGCGCGCTGCATCCGCGATGAACGGACCGGTCAGGCCGTAATGCGTCGCAAGTTCGCCCGGTTCGCCAGACTGTCCGAAGACATCGCGCACGCCGACAAACTCGATCGGGCAGGGTGTGGTCTGTGCCAGGGACTCAGCGACAGCACCGCCAAGCCCGCCAAAGATATTGTGGTCTTCCGCCGTGACCATGCAGCCCGTCTCGCGCGAGGCAGCTTCAAGCAACGCCGCGTCGATCGGCTTGATCGTCGGCATGTTGATGACGCGCGCGGAGATGCCGTCGCGCGCAAGGATCTCGGCACCATCAAGCGCGCGCGCGGTTTCCACGCCGCATGCGACAAGCGTCACGTCGTGGCCATCACGCAGCACTTGCCCCTTGCCGATCTCGAAGCTGTGGCCTTCGCCGAAGATCCGCGTGGAGGGACTGCGCCCCGTGCGCATGTAGACCGGACCATTGAATTCAAGCACCGCACGCGTGGCCTGGCGCATCTCCTCGGCATCAGCCGGCGAGATCACCGTCATGCCCGGAATGGCGCGGAAAGCCGCAATATCCTCAAGCGACTGGGCCGAGCCACCATCGGGACCAACGTCCAGGCCCGGATGGCTTGCCACGATCTTCACGTTGCGGTTGGCATAGGCAATCGAAAGGCGCGCCTGTTCGACGGCGCGCAGGCAGAAGACGGCGAAGGTCGTGACAACGGGGATCAGCCCCGTGGCTGCCATGCCGCCAGCCGCTGCCATCATGTTCTGCTCTGCAATGCCGAACTGGAAGAAGCGCTCGGGGAAGGCCTTGCGGAAATGATGCACGCCCGTGCCGCCCGCAATGTCGGCGTCAAGCACGACGACATTGGGATGGCTGGGCGCAAGTTCGGTGAGCGCCTTGCCAAAGGCTTCGCGCAGCGAGTCGCCGTTCGAGGCGATAAGAAGGGGATTAGCGGCTGCCATCGAGCAACTCCTTCGTGTCCGTATCCGTGGCGCCAAGCGCAACGAGCGCCGTTTCAGCCTGTTCGCGCGTCAGCTTCACGCTGCCGTGCCAGAGCGGCTGGTCTTCCATGTAGGGAACGCCCTTGCCCTTGACCGTATGCGCGATGATCACCGTCGGCCGCGCCGGGATGGACCGCGCCTCGTCGAAGGCCGCAAGGATGGCCGGAATATCATGTCCCTGAATTTCGACGGCATGCCAGCCAAAGGCGCGCCACTTCTGGGCGAGGGGCTCCAGCGCCATGATGTTGGCATTGCGGTCGTCGGACTGCAGCTTGTTGTAGTCGATGATGGCGCACAGGTTGGACAGGCCGAAATGGCCGGCGCTCATCGCACCTTCCCAGACTTCGCCTTCCTGGAGTTCGCCATCACCCAGGATTGTGTAGACGCGCGCCGCGATCTTCTGGTGACGCAGGCCAA
>JBILMZ010000011.1:0-37505 GCA_044375275.1 Micropepsaceae bacterium
TTCACGATCTCGAACGGCGGCGTCTATGGCTCGCTGATGTCGACGCCGATCCTCAACGTGCCGCAGTCAGGCATTCTGGGGATGCACAAGATCGAGCAGCGCCCGGTCGCCATCGACGGCAAGGTCGAGATCCGCCCGATGATGTACCTGGCCCTGTCGTACGATCACCGCATCGTCGACGGCAAGGAAGCCGTGACGTTCCTGGTTCGCGTGAAAGAGTGTCTCGAAGCGCCTGAACGCATGATTTTGGAAGTCTAGATGAGCGATCAATACGACGTCGTCGTCATTGGCGGCGGACCGGGCGGCTACAACGCCGCCATCCGCGCGGGACAGTTGGGCAAGCGCACGCTCTGCATCGAGAAGCGCGGCACCTTGGGCGGCACCTGCCTCAACGTGGGATGCATTCCCTCGAAGGCCCTGCTGCACGTCTCCGAGGTCTATGACGAGACGAAGAACCACACCGCCGCTCTGGGCATCAATGCGACGGGCGTCTCGTTCGACCTGCCCACGATCATGGCGCACAAGGACAAGACCGTTGATGGCCTGACCAAGGGCATCGAGTTCCTCTTCAAGAAGAACAAGGTTGAATATGCCATCGGCAGTGGCGTCTTCGCGGGTGGCCACAAGGTCGAGATCCGTTGCAACGACGGTTCGACACGGACGGTGGAAGCAGCCGCCATCATCATCGCGACAGGCTCCGAGCCGACACCGCTGCCAGGCGTCGAGGTCAACGAGAAAGACGTCGTTTCGTCGACGGGCGCGCTCGCACTGAAGGAGGTGCCAAAGCGCCTCCTCGTCGTTGGCGGCGGCTACATCGGCCTCGAAATGGGATCGGTCTGGCGTCGTCTGGGCAGTCAGGTCACGGTAGTCGAGTTCCTCGACCGCATCACGCCGGGCCTCGATGGTGAAGTCGGCAAGCAGTTCCAGCGTCTGCTCACGAAGCAGGGCATGGCCTTCAAGCTTGGCATGAAGGTCGTCGGCGTCGAACGCAAGAATGGCGCCCTCCAGGTCTCGCTCGAGCCCGCTGCTGGTGGCGCCCGCGAAACGATCGAAACCGACATCGTGCTGTCGTCCATCGGACGTCGCCCCTACACGCAGGGACTCGGCCTCGACAAGGTTGGCATCACGCTCGACAACCGCGGCCGCATTCCGGTCGACAGGCACTACGCCACGTCGGTTCCCGGCATCTACGCGATCGGCGACGTGATCGAAGGCCCGATGCTTGCGCACAAGGCCGAAGACGAAGCTGTGGCCGTCGCCGAAATCATCGCGGGCCAGGCGGGTCACGTGAACTACGAAGCGATTCCCGCCGTGGTCTACACCCACCCCGAAGTCGCCTCCGTCGGGCGCACCGAGGAAGAGCTGAAGGCTCAGGGTGTCGCCTACAAGGTGGGCAAGTTTCTCTTCGCCGCCAACTCGCGCGCCCGGGCCAATGCGGACACTGATGGCTTCGTGAAGGTCCTCGCCGACGCAAAGACCGACCGTATTCTCGGCGTGCACATGATCGGCCCGGAAGTTGGCAACATGATCGCGGAGGCGGCACTCGCCATCGAGTTCCAGGCGGCAGCCGAAGACATCGCCCGCACAAGCCACGCGCATCCGACACTAAGCGAAGCCATTCGCCAGGCTTGCATGGCCGTCGGCGGCTGGACGATGCAGTCCTGAGGCGGCGCCTCAATTCCGGCAAAATTGTGATGTGAAGTAAAGGCGTCGCGCAGAAAAGCGCGGCGCTTTTTCTTTGCCGGCACGAGGAGCCAGGCGCAGGGAGCCAGGCGCAGGGAGGACGTGATCATGTGGGAACCAAGGGGACTGGGCGTCATGATCGGCTGGCTGACAGCAGCCGCACTCGGTGTCTATTTCATGCATGAAGACATGATCCGCGCCGGACTTTTCGGCGAATCCTGCGCGCTCTATGGCCTTGAGTCATGGAGTTGCGGCGTGCTTCCCAAGTTGGCGGTCTGGCTGCCCGATATGTTCGTGCATTTCCTCACGCATCCGTTTGAGTATGACGGCAGCGCGGACTGGATCGGCGTCGATTACGCCACTATGTGGATGGGCTCACCCGTCGCCTACGGCATCGCGCTGGTGGCGACGAACTACTGGGTCTGGAAACTCAACCGGATTTGAAGCCGCATCAGCCTTGCGACTTTGCGCGAGGATGCGCACGCTCGTATACGCTGAGCAGGTGCGTTTCGTCGACGCTGGTATAGCGCTGTGTCGTGGAAAGCGACGCGTGGCCGAGCAGCTCCTGGATCGCGCGCAGGTCTCCGCCGGCCGCAAGCAGGTGGGTTGCAAAGGCATGTCGAAGCGCATGGGGCGTCGCGCTTTCGGGAAGTCCCAGCGCGCGCCGCAGGTGCTGCATCAGTCCCTGCACGATGCGCGGATGCAAACGCTTGCCACGGGCACCGAAGAAAACGGGATCCTCTTTCACGGCACCAAAGGGACAAAGTCGTACATAGGCATCAATTGCATCCCGCGCTTCGGGAAGAATGGGCACGACGCGCTGCTTGTTTCCTTTGCCGGTGATGATGATGGCCTCGCCAAGGGGCAGCGCCGAGCGGTTCAGGCCCAGCGCTTCCGAGATGCGAAGTCCGGCGCCATAGAGCAGTGTCAGGATGGCGACATTGCGCGCGGCAACCCAGGCTTCGCCACCAAGCATTTCGGCCTCCTCAAGCAGAGACTGCGCAGCGGAAATCGAGACAGGCTTCGGAATGGAAGGCGGCAGCTTGGGAGGACGCACGCGCCGGATGGAGACATTCTCCACCCAACCCTGCTTTTCCATGAACTGGTAGAACGTGCGCAGCGCTGACACGGCCCGCGCAACACCGCGCGGCCCGAGCCCATCCTGCCGGCGGATCGCCAGCCAGCCGCGCACGTCACCGGCGACGACATCCTTCAGCGCGGCGAGATCAATGTCTTCGCCGCGATGCTGGTGCAGGAACTGCAGGAAGCCACCGACATCATGTGTGTAGGCTTCGACGGTTTTCGTCGACAGCCGGCGCACATGGGTCATGTTCTCGCGCCAGGCCTGGAAGGCTTGCGCTGCGTTCATGGTTGCCTGCTAGCGGGGAACGCTTTGGCCGGTCTTCGCCCAGTCGGCAAGGAATGCCGCAAGGCCCTTCTCCGTCAGCGGATGCTCGATAAGCTGGCGGAACACGGCAGGCGGCAGAGTGGAGACATCAGCACCCGCCTTCGCGGCTTCCGTGACATGCGAAGGCGTCCGGATTGAAGCGGCCAGGATCTCGGTGTCGAGCCCCAGATAGTTGTCATAGATGAGCCGGATATCACGAATGAGCTGCATGCCGTCTTCGCCCACGTCATCAAGTCGCCCGATGAAGGGCGAGACGAAAGTGGCGCCGGCCTTCGCCGCGAGCAGGGCCTGGTTCGCGCTGAAGCAGAGCGTGACATTGACCATCGTGTCTTCCTCGGTCAGCGTCTTGCAGGCGCGCAGCCCAGCAAAGGTCAGCGGGACCTTCACGGCGATGTTGTCCGCAATTTTTGCAAGCGCGCGACCCTCGGCGAGCATTCCATCCACATCCGTTGCGGTGACCTCGGCGCTGACGGGCCCGTCAACGAGATCACAGATTTCCGCGATCGTATCGATGAAATTGCGGCCGGATTTGGCGATGAGCGTGGGATTTGTCGTCACGCCGTCGATCAGCCCCGTTGCGGCAAGAGCCTTGATTTCGCTGACATCTGCTGAATCGATAAAGAACTTCATGACGCTTGACCTTTGCTGTCCCGTACGGTGGACCTTACCCCATGCAGCTTGAACCCCAACAGCCGGATTCGCCCGCGCCTGTGGATGGCGAGACCGTCGGCGTCATCGTGCCACGTCCGCTGAAGGGGCCGCTCGACTACCGCGTGCCGGAAGGCATGCAACTCGCGCGGGGTGACATTGTCGAAGTCCCCCTCGGACGCAACGGCACGTCGCTGGGCATCGTGTGGGGAAAGGGCGAGGGCAGTCTCCCGCCGGAAAAGCTCAAGACTGTCAGTCGTCGCTTTGATGCCCCGCCACTGCGCGAGAACCTGCTGGCCTTCACCGAGTGGGTGGCAAACTACACCCTCTCGTCCGTAGGTGAGGTCGCGAACATGGTGCTGCGCGCGCCTGATGCGCTCGAACCGGAACCCGATCGCAAGGCGATCCGCCTCGGCGCTCATGTCCCGGCCAAACTCACGGCAGCCCGCGAGCGTGTGATGGCCGTGGCGGCAGACGGCCTGGCCCGCCGCTTGCGGGACCTCTGCGAGGAAGCGGGTGTGACAGCTGAAGTCGTGCGCGGGCTCGTGAAGCTGCGTGCGCTCGAGGAAGTCCCGCTGCCACCGCAAAAGGCCGCGGCCACGCCTGATCCGGGCTTTGCGGGACCGGCTTTGTCCACGGCACAGGCCGCCGCCGCCGCGCACATGATCCGGGCCGTGAACGCAAAGGCCTTCGAGGTGATGCTGCTCGACGGCGTCACCGGTTCGGGAAAGACGGAAACCTATTTCGAGGCGGTGGCCGCAGCGCTCCTGCAAAAGCGGCAGGCGCTCATCTTGCTGCCCGAAATCGCGCTCACCGTTCAGTTTCTGGACCGCTTCGCCCGCCGCTTCGGCGCACGTCCGGCGGAGTGGCATTCGGACCTGACGCAGGCCCAGCGCCGTCGCGTGTGGCGGGGCGTGGCCGCAGGCGATGTGCATGTCGTCGTCGGCGCGCGGTCAGCCCTGTTCCTCCCGTTCCAGGATCTGGGGCTGGTTGTCGTTGACGAAGAACACGACACCGCCTTCAAGCAGGAAGAGGGCATCATCTACAACGCGCGTGACATGTCCGTGGTGCGAGCGCGCATGGAATCATGTCCGGTCGTGCTGAGTTCCGCGACCCCGTCTCTCGAGACATGGGTGAATGCAGGGCAGGGCAGGTACGCCAGGCTTCAGCTGACGGAACGCCACGGCACCGCAAAGCTTCCAGAAGCGACGCTCATCAACATGCGCGAGGAGGAAACGAAGGCGGGCGAGTTCCTGTCGCCCTCCCTGTGCGAGGCCATCAACGAGACCCTGGCGCAGGGTGAGCAGGCGCTTCTGTTTCTCAACCGGCGCGGCTTCGCGCCGCTCACGCTCTGCAAGGCCTGCGGTCACAAGCTGGGCTGTCCGCGCTGCACCTCATGGCTCGTCGAGCATCGATATCGCCGACGTCTCATTTGTCATCATTGTGGCTTCGAGCGCAGTACGCCTCCTTCCTGTCCGGAGTGCAAGAACACGGGCACCTTCATCGCCTGTGGCCCGGGCGTGGAGCGTGTCGCCGAAGAGGTGATCGCAAAATTCCCATCAGCCCGCTCAAGTGTGGCTTCCAGTGACACAATGGCAGGGCCACGCCAGATCCAGGCGGCCATCGAGGCCATCGCCTCGCACGAGATCGACATCCTCGTCGGCACGCAGATCGTGGCCAAGGGGCACAACTTCCCGATGCTGACACTGGTGGGCGTGATCGACGCCGACATCGGTCTCGAAGGGGCAGACCCCCGCGCGCGCGAGCGGACGTTCCAGTTGCTGCACCAGGTGGCAGGCCGCGCCGGCCGCGCACTGCGACCCGGGCGTGTACTGATCCAGACGACAGACCCGACCCATCCGGTCCTCATGGCAATGGCATCCGGCAACCGCGACGCTTTCTATGCGGCAGAGTGGGCCAAGCGTGAAGCTGCTGACCTGCCGCCATTCGCGCGCCTCGCCGCCGTGATCCTTTCCAGCCGCAACGAAGAGCTTGTCCATTCATTCGGCGAGGACCTCGCAGGTCTCGTGCCGCAGGCGCGCGGTGTCCAGGTCTGGGGGCCTGCACCGGCGCCGCTGTCCATGATCCGGGGACAGACGAGGCTGCGCTTCGCCGTGCATGCAGACAAGAGCGTGAACATTCAGGCTTTCCTGAGAGCCTGGCTGGGTCAGGTGAAGGTGCCGGGTGTCGTGTCGATGGACATAGACATCGACCCCCTCAGCTTCCTCTAGCTTGCGTGGGTCTTCGCGCGCGCGATGGCTTCCATGATCAGCCGCTCGGCGTCAGCCACGTCGACCCAGTCACCCAGTTGCGTCCACTTGCCCTTCTCCAGGTCCTTGTAGTGCTGGAAGAAATGGGCGGTCTGGTCACGAAGGATCGGCGGCAGGTCCTTGTACGATTGCACGCCCGTATAAAAGGGATGCAGCGCATCAACAGGAACCGCGAGGATCTTCTCGTCGGGCCCCGCCTGGTCACGCATGATCAGCGCGCCCACGGGCCTGCAGCGAATGACGGTGCCAGCCGCCACCGGCACCGGCGCGATCACGAGAATGTCGATCGGATCCCCGTCCTCTGAAAGCGTGTGGGGAATGAACCCGTAGTTTCCGGGGTAGTACATGGCCGTATGCAGGAACCGGTCGACGAACAGCGTGCCGGAGGCCTTGTCCATCTCGTATTTGACCGGCGTTCCGCCATACGGGATCTCGATCAGCGCATGCACGTCTTTCGGCGGATTGCGGCCAGAGCTGATTTTTGACAGGTCCATCGCCATTTCCCTTGTTTTCCGGGGTGCTTGTAACCTGCAGCCCGGCAGCGCACATAGGGTCCTGAACGACACGGAGGCGAATTCGATGATCAATGGCGGTTTTGCTGTGGGAATTGCGATCGGCGCAGCCTTGGGCGTCGCAATGGGCAACTTCGGCATGGGCCTGGCCCTTGGGGTGGCCCTCGGTTTCGCGTTCAGCGCGGCATCCCGGAAGAAGCTGAAATCTGAGGACTGAGACGATCCGCGCATTTCCGCCATGTTGCGCCGCAAGGGGCCCTATGCTAGGTCCCGCGCGCGCTGTCGAAGGGGCAGCCATCGCGATTGCCCCGCAATAAAAAAGATAGCAAATTCAATAACTTAGGCCTTGCCCGATTTCCGGACCCCTGGCCCGAGACAACCTTTGTTCTGGAGCCCATAAGATCGTGGCAAGCGAAAACGTATCCGTTGCGGGTCTGGCGGGTCGCTATGCGACCGCCCTGTTTGAACTCGCCGTGGAATCGAACGCGATCGATGCCGTGGCGTCCGACCTGACCCGTCTGCGCGGCCTCATCGAAGGCAGTGCCGACATGGTCCGGTTCGTCCGTTCGCCCGTGTTCAGCCGCGAAGAGCAGGGCAGGGCCATCGACGCGATCGTATCGCGCCTGAACGTGAACCCGTTGACGAAGAACTTCGTCGGACTGCTCGCTCAGAAGCGCCGCCTGTTTGCCCTTCAGGGCATCGTGGCCGCGTTTGAGACGCTCGTCGCCGCCCGCAAGGGCGAAATCTCTGTTTCTGTTGTTAGCGCGCAGGCCCTCAAGTCCGGGCAGCGCGACGCGCTAGTGGCCGCAGTCAAGGCTGCCGTGAAGCGCGAAGTCAGAATTTCTGAATCGGTCGACCCGTCCCTGTTGGGCGGGTTGGTCGTCAAAATTGGCTCCCGCCAGATCGACTCCTCCCTCAAATCAAAACTCGTGCGTCTCGAGCGCGCGATGAAAGGCGCCTAGGGCAAATCCATGGATATTCAAGCCGCAGAAATTTCAGCCATCCTGAAGTCCCAGATCAAGAACTTTGGCGCCGAAGCCGAAGTCAGCGAAGTCGGGCAGGTTCTCTCCGTCGGTGACGGCATCGCGCGCATCCATGGCCTCGACAAGGTCCAGGCCGGCGAGATGGTCGAATTCCCGGGCGGCATCAAGGGCATGGCGCTCAACCTCGAAAGCGACAACGTCGGCGTCGTAATCTTCGGTAACGACCGCGACATCGCCGAGGGCGACACCGTCAAGCGCACCGGCACGATCGTGGACGTTCCCGTCGGCAAAGGCCTGCTCGGTCGCGTCGTCGATCCGCTTGGCAATCCGCTTGATGGCAAGGGACCGATCGTGGGCGCAGAGCGCCGCCGCGTCGACGTGAAGGCGCCGGGCATCATTCCGCGTCGCTCGGTGCATGAGCCGATGCAGACCGGCCTCAAGTCGGTCGACTCGCTGATTCCGATCGGCCGCGGCCAGCGCGAACTCATCATCGGCGACCGCCAGACCGGCAAGACCGCGATCGCGCTCGACACGATCATCAACCAGAAGAGCATCAACGCCTCGGGCGATGAAAAACAGAAGCTCTACTGCATCTATGTCGCCATTGGACAGAAGCGCTCGACGGTCGCCCAGATCGTCAAGACACTCGAGCAGTTCGGCGCGATGGAATACACCTGCGTCGTCGCGGCCACGGCATCCGACCCGGCCCCGCTGCAGTTCCTGGCACCGTTTGCAGGCTGCACGATCGGTGAATACTTCCGCGACAACGGCATGCACGCCGTCATCATCTATGACGACCTTTCCAAGCAGGCCGTGGCCTATCGCCAGATGTCGCTGCTGCTGCGTCGTCCGCCGGGACGTGAAGCCTATCCGGGCGACGTGTTCTATCTCCACTCCCGCTTGCTCGAGCGCGCTGCAAAGCTGAACGAAGCCAACAAGTCAGGCTCGCTGACCGCGCTGCCGGTCATCGAAACGCAGGCCAACGACGTGTCGGCCTACATTCCGACAAACGTGATTTCGATCACCGACGGCCAGATCTTCCTCGAGACCGAACTGTTCTACCAGGGCATCCGCCCCGCCGTGAACGTCGGCATCTCGGTGTCACGCGTCGGTTCATCGGCACAGATCAAGGCGATGAAGCAGGTTGCCGGCACGATGAAGTCGGACCTCGCGCAGTATCGCGAAATGGCCGCCTTCGCTCAGTTCGGCTCGGACCTCGATGCCGTGACACAGCGCCTTCTCAACCGCGGCCAGCGTCTGACGGAACTGCTCAAGCAGCCGCAGTTCGCGCCGTTTCCGGTTGAAGAGCAGGTCGTGTCGATCTACGCCGGAACGCGTGGCTACCTAGACAAGCTCGCTGTCAACCAGATCGGTCGCTTCGAGACACAGCTGCTCCAGACCCTGCGCGCCAGCCACAAGGAAATCCTTGACGGCATCCGCAAGGAAAAGGCGCTCACGCCGGATCTGGAAAGCAAGCTCAAGGCCGTCCTTGAATCTGTCATCAAGAGCTTTGTGTAAGCCCCGATGCCAAGCTTAAAGGACCTCCGCAACCGTATCGTGAGCGTGAAATCCACGCGCAAGATCACGCGCGCGATGCAGCTTGTCGCGGCGTCAAAGCTCAAGCGCGCGCAGGACGCCGCGGAAGCCGCGCGCCCCTACGCTGAGAAGATGCAGGGCGTGCTCGCGAACCTGTCGGCCGGCGTGGCCAACCAGGCAGGCGCGCCCAGGCTGCTCGCCGGAACCGGTCGTGACGACACGCATCTGCTTGTCGTGATGACAGCGGATCGCGGCCTGTGCGGCGGTTTCAACACCAACATCGTCAAGCTCGCGCGCCAGCACATTGAGCGCCTCAAGCGCGAGGGCAAGACCGTCAAGATCCTGTGCGTGGGCCGCAAGGGCCGCGACCAGCTCAAGCGCCTCTACGCCAGCATGATCATCGGCACGATCGAGTTCTCGGGCGTGCGCCGTATCGGCTTTGCAGAAGCCCAGCCGATCGCGCGTCAGGTGCTGGAAAAGTTTGATGCCGGCGAGATCGACGTGGCGACGCTGTTCTATGCGCGCTTCCGTTCGGTGATCAGCCAGATCCCGACGGCCCTGCGCCTTATCCCGGCGCAGATGCCGGAAGGGGCGAAGACCGCCGACCTCAAGGGCGCGTCCTACATTTACGAACCGGATGAAGAGCAGATCCTCAACGACATCCTGCCGCGCAACGTTTCCGTTCAGCTGTTCCGGGCCTTGCTCGAGAACCAGGCCTCGGAGCAGGGCGCGCGCATGGCTGCGATGGATTCTGCCACGCGTAACGCCGGCGACGTCATCAGCGCGCTGACGCTGAAGTACAACCGCTCGCGTCAGGCACAGATAACCAAAGAACTCATCGAAATCATTTCGGGCGCAGAGGCGCTCTAAGAGGCAGATCAATGAACGCAGCTGTCAAAGCCACAGGCAAGGTAACGCAGGTCATCGGCGCCGTCGTCGACGTGCAATTTGAAGGCAAGCTCCCCTCCATTCTCAACGCGCTTGAGACAATGAACGCGGGCAATCGCCTCGTTCTGGAAGTCGCCCAGCATCTCGGTGAATCGACCGTCCGCGCGATCGCGATGGACTCCACCGAAGGTCTGGTCCGCGGCCAGCCAGTCACGGACACAGGGAACGCCATCACGATTCCCGTCGGTCCGGCAACGCTCGGCCGCATCGTCAACGTGATCGGCGAGCCGATCGACGAAGCAGGTCCGGTGAAGGGCGTCGAAATGCGCCCCATCCACGCGGAAGCACCGAAGTTCACCGAACAGTCGACCGAAGCGCAGATCCTCGTGACGGGCATCAAGGTCGTTGACCTGCTCGCACCTTACGCCCGCGGCGGCAAGATCGGCCTGTTCGGCGGCGCCGGCGTCGGCAAGACCGTTCTCATTCAGGAACTGATCAACAACGTCGCCAAGAAGCACGGTGGCTTCTCGGTGTTCGCCGGCGTGGGTGAACGTACCCGCGAAGGAAACGACCTCTATCACGAAATGATCGAGTCCGGCGTGAACAAGGACCCCAGCAAGGGTTCGACGGATGGCTCGAAGTGCGCGCTCATCTTCGGACAGATGAACGAGCCGCCGGGAGCCCGCGCCCGCGTGGCCCTCACGGGACTGACCGTCGCCGAGTACTTCCGCGACCAGGGCCAGGACGTGCTGTTCTTCGTCGACAACATCTTCCGCTTCACGCAGGCAGGTTCGGAAGTGTCCGCTCTGCTCGGCCGTATTCCTTCAGCCGTGGGTTACCAGCCGACGCTCGCCACCGACATGGGCGCCCTCCAGGAGCGCATCACGACGACGACGAAGGGCTCGATCACCTCGGTGCAGGCCATTTACGTGCCCGCCGACGACTTGACCGACCCCGCACCGGCCGCCTCGTTCGCCCACTTGGACGCAACGACCGTGTTGAACCGCGCCATCTCGGAAAAGGGCATCTATCCCGCCGTTGACCCGCTCGACTCGACGTCACGCATTCTCGATCCGCGCGTCGTGGGTGAAGATCACTATCGCGTCGCCCGCGAAGTGCAGCGCGTTCTGCAGCGTTACAAGTCGCTGCAGGACATCATCGCCATTCTCGGCATGGACGAACTCTCGGAAGAAGACAAGCTGCTGGTGGCTCGCGCCCGCAAGATCGAACGCTTCCTCTCGCAGCCCTTCCACGTCGCCGAAATCTTCACCAACACGCCAGGCGTGTTCGTCGATATCGCCGAAACGATCAAGGGCTTCGAAGGCCTTTGCCGTGGCGACTACGATCACCTGCCGGAACAGGCGTTCCTCATGGTCGGCACGATCGAGGACGCCGTGAAGAAGGCAGAACGCCTTGCAGCAGACGCAGCGTAACCCGACATGAGCAAGCTGCGCTTCGATCTTGTTTCCCCGGAACGCCTGCTGATGTCGGCTGAGGTCGACCAGGTCGACGTGCCCGGCTCGGAGGGTGACTTCGGCGTGCTCGCTAACCATGCCCCCCTGATGACGGCACTTCGTCCTGGCGTGCTCACAATTCAGGCACAGGGCAAGGTGGGGGAGCGGTTCTTTGTCCGCGGCGGATTCGCCGAGGTGACGGCTCAGGGCCTGACCGTCCTGGCGGAAGAGGCCATGCCGCTGTCCGAACTTGACCGAGCAGCGCTGGACCTGCGCATCCGCAACGCCGAGGAAGACGTGGCTGATGCCCGGGATGCCGCGGCAAAAGAGCGTGCGCAGGAAACCCTTGATCAGTTGCGGGAATTGCAGTCCGCAATTCACTGAACTTGGGCTGCACAGTTAATTCGCACGACACAGTGTGATTTCTGAACGGGCGTCCCCATGGATAAGGGGCGCCCGTTTTGCTATAGGAGCGGCCGATTGCTGGGAAAACCAGCTGGTGGGCACGTACTAACTTGGGAAGGCCGCAAATGGGCGACCACTGGACACTCGATTCGATTGCCTGGAACAAGTTCGATCGCTCGAAGCTTGATCCGCAGTTCGTGAACCTGATGAAGGCAGCATCGCTCGTCGAATACAACGCGATGGACTACGTCGATTATCTGCGCAAGGTCTTCCACAATGATCCGGCCGTCATGGATGCGCTCGATCGCTGGGGCACCGAAGAAGTGCAGCACGGTTCCGCGCTCGGACGCTGGGCCGAACTGGCTGACCCGACATTCAATTTCCAGGAATCTTTCGAACGTTTTCGCAAGGCCTACAAGCCGCAACACTTCGTCAACGCCGACGGATCCGTGCGCGGCAGCCGCATCGGAGAACTCATCGCGCGCTGCGTGGTAGAATGCGGAACCTCGTCCGGCTACACGGCAATCCGTGACGCCACCGATGAACCCGTTCTCAAGCAGATAGCGGCGCTCATCGCTGCCGACGAGTTCGCGCATTATCGCCTCTTCCTGAGCCTGATGCAGGGACAGGAAGAAACAAGGCCTGGTTTCTGGAAGCGTCTCTGGATCGCGGCGACACGCGTGTCCGAGACCGAAGACGACGAACTGGCAATGGCCTACTACTGCGCCAACGTGCCGGCATCGCGCGAAAAGGAAATCCCCTACGACCGCAACGCCTGCAACCTGGCCTACCAGTCAGCGATGTTCCGTCTCTATCGCCCCGCGCACATCGAACGTGCAGTCGCGATGACAGGCAAGGCGATTGGCGTCCATCCAGAATCGGGATTCCTGAAGCTGACCGCGAAGGCCTTGTGGCAGTTCGTGCGCTTCCGCGTCTGGCGCTATGGCCCGCAGTCCAGCATGCGCTCCGCAGCCTGAATGTGTCAGTCCCCTGAGTGCCACGCGGGCAGGGCGCGCAGCGAGGTAAAGTGAACGGGCCCGTGGCACACGCCACGGGCCTTTTTGCTTAAGTGGAAAACGCTGGAAACCACACTTTCCGAAAATCTGAAGAAACGGCGAGCCATCCCGTTCAGGAGCCGTTGATTATGCGCGTGGATTAAAAGCGCATTCACCCGGAGAAGTTACCCGTCGGGGCAGAGGCCGAGTTGTTCGGCTGCATGTGATTCGGGGTCCCCAATGCCGTCATTCCTTCGCTCGATTGACTTCAACAGCATCAAGACAAGACTGGTCATTTTCTTCACCTTGTTCGGTATGATCCCGGCACTGACCCTCCTCGGTGTCTACTTCTCGTTCCAGACATCGATCGAACAGGCCTTCCGCACACCAATGAAGGACACGGCAGTGGCCGTGTCGGACGTCATTGATCGTAACCTCTTCGAGCGCTACGGCGACGTGCAGGCCTTTGGCGCAAACGTGGCCGCATGGGAGTCCGCAAATTGGCGCAACCCGACAGAGACGAATCCGCTGGTCGCTGCGATCAACTCCTACATGACGAACTACGGCCTCTATCGCGTCATGCTTCTGGTCGACACGCAGGGTCAGGTACTGGCAGTCAATTCCGTCGACCCCACCGGCAAGCCGCTCGACACGTCTGAAGTCTACAAGTTGAATTTCGCGGATGCGCCGTGGTTCCGCAAGGCAATGGCCGGTGAGTTCCTCAACGGCAGGAACGGACTGACCGGCACCGTCGTGCTGCAGCCTTCGCCCAGCAAGCTCGTGGGTGGCCTTTACGGCAATGATGGGTTCACGATTCCCTTCGCCGCGCCGGTCAAGAACCTCGCGGGAGAACGCATTGGCGTCTGGGTGAATTTTGCCGACTTCGGTCTGGTGGAGGAAGTCATCACGACGTTCCACAAGTCCCTGGCCCAGCGCGGAGTGCCCAGCGCGGAGATCCTTCTCCTGGATGATGCCGGCCGCACAATTGTCAACTACCAGCCGGCAAAATCCGGCCTCGAATACAAGCGTGACCTCGAATCCTTGTCCAAGCGCAACCTGGTTGCCGAGGGCTACGTTCCGGCGTTGGCTGCAGGGAAGGGCGAGCAGGGCATTTCTGTCGAAGCCGACGAACATGGCAAGGCCCACGAAGCCGTCGGCTTTACGAAGTCGACGGGCGCTTACGGCTACCCGGGACTGAACTGGACAGTGATCACGCGTGTAGCCGATAGCGAGATCAACTTCATTGCAGAACAGCTCTTGCTTTGGATGCAGGCGGCGATCGCCATTGCCGCCGTTGTCATTATCGCACTTGCCTGGTTCATCGGTGCCGGCATCGCCGGCGCAATCGCGAAATTGACGACCTCCATGCGCGAACTGGCCGCCGGTAACAAGCAGATCGACGTGCCGGGTCTTGGCCGCAAGGACGAGCTTGGCGGCATGGCCTCCGCGCTCCAGGTCTTCAAGGATGCAGCCATTGAACTCGACAGCATGATGGCGCAGAAGGAAATCGAGCGTAAGCAGGCTGAAGACAAGGCCCGCACGATGGCCGCAGTGACCGCAAAATTCCAGGCCAATATCGGTCAGATCGTGTCATCGGTTTCCTCCGCATCGACCCAGCTTCAGACAACGGCTCAGGGCATGACAACCAACGCCGAGCAGACCAGCCAGAACACCTCTGCGGTCGCCTCGGCATCGGAAGAAGCCGCGGCCAATGTCCAGACGATTGCGTCGTCTGCTGAAGAACTGTCGGCCTCTATTGGCGAAATCTCGCGCCAGGTCAACGACGCCGCCGAGTTCTCGAAGCAGGCCGTGGAATCAGCCAAGGTCACGGACCGGACGGTTCAGGGCCTCACGGATGCTGCCCAGAAGATCGGAAAGGTAGTCGAACTCATCAGCGACATCGCAAGCCAGACCAACCTCCTCGCACTCAACGCAACCATCGAGGCCGCTCGCGCCGGTGAAGCTGGCAAGGGTTTTGCCGTGGTCGCGTCAGAGGTCAAGTCGCTGGCCAACCAGACGGCGCGCGCAACAGAAGACATCAGCGCGCAGATCAATGCCATGCAGGCCGTGACAAAGGACGCTGTAACGGCGATCCGCGACATCGCCCAGTCGATCGACAAGATCAATCACATCTCCACGGCCATCGCGAGCGCGGTCGAGGAGCAGGGTGCCGCGACCAAGGAGATCGCCCGCAGCGTCGAGCAGGCGGCGACAGGGACCATGGAAGTGACCAGGAACGTCGTCGAAGTCAGCACTGCCGTATCCCAGACCAGCGAAGCGGCAAGCGAGGTCTTCAGCGCAACCCGCCTTCTTTCAAAGTCGGCAGGCGACATGAAGGCCGAGATCGATGAGTTCTTGACAAAAGTGCGCACGGCCTGAACCCTGCGCCGAGGGGATGACACCCCATAGGACAGGAGTATCAGAATGAACCGCCAGGCATTGCTTGGAACTCTGTCGGCAGTCGTCGTACTGCTTGCAACCGTAAGCCCATCCGTCGCCGCGCAAGGCGCGTCGGATGGGTCCTTTGTTCTGGCAAACATGGCGCCGCCGGAGCCTGAAGCACCACCCTTGGCCCCTGAAGCCGCGCCTGCGGCGGCCCCCGAGGCGGCACCTGCAGCAGCTCCAGAGGCGCCAGCCGCGCCTGAAGGGGAACCGGCCCCGGCTGAAGCGCCACCTGCGGCAGAAGCTCCAGCCGCCCCTGAGGCACCGGCAGAACCTCTGCCGCCGCCCGACCAGACGGCGCCTTCAGCCGGCCTCAGTTCGGGCATGATGATTGCCATCGTCGCAGCGATCGCAGCGGCGCTTGGCGGCGGCTACTGGTTGACCCAGCGCAAGCAGTAAGCAGTAATCAAGGGCGCCGGGCGGCGGCGTCAGCCGCCGCTCAGCGCCCCGAACACATGGATCTCTGACTTCGGGCCAAGTTTCTGCGCCCAACGTGCGTGCACGTTCACAGCCTGCAATGCGCACGAGGCGCGATTGCGAGCACTCTAGGCACCAACGGGTGCGCTGACGCCTTCGATCCATTGCAGGACATGGGCAGCGGTCTTCTCCCATCCGGGTTCGCCGATCAGCCAGTGGCTGGCCTTCTCGACTTCAAGATAATCGCTACGGTCGCGATAGCGCCGGGCAATCGAGGCAACCGTGCGGGGCGGGTTCACCCGGTCGAGCGCTCCCGCAATGCACAATACGGGACATCCCACCTTGCGTGACTCAACGAATGTGGCGCGGCGCAGGTCCATAGGCCAGTGCATGATCTCGAACGTGGCAAGGCCGGACTCCGGCACGAAGCGCGAAAACACGGCATCCCGCTCGCGCGGCGGCAGCATGTCGAGAGCATGTGTCTCGGCCACCCAGGCTTCCGGGTAAAGCGGTTTGTTCCAGAACTGGCCGGCAAGATAGAGGCTTTGCGCCGACAT
This sequence comes from Micropepsaceae bacterium, assembly GCA_044375275.1. GTDB lineage: Bacteria > Pseudomonadota > Alphaproteobacteria > Micropepsales > Micropepsaceae > SZUA-430. The sequence goes on from JBILMZ010000011.1 coordinate 16,199, forward strand.
GATTTCCCACGGTGACGTCGGCAGCGTTCCCCAGGGAGCGGAAGGCGCAATGAGGACAAGCGCCAGCACCGGCGCACGCTGTGCCACCATCTGCGCGACAAGGCCGCCCATGGAGTGTCCCACAAGCACCGGCGGGACCTTCATGCCACGCACCAGCGTCTCGATGTCGGCTGCGAAGTCCAGCATGCTGGTCGTGCCCAGCTCCTTTGAAACGCGCAAACCGAGGGGCGTGTCGTGGTGGCGCAGGGAAGGGGACAGGACCTTGGCGCCACGTGACGTGAAGTACTGCGCATAGCCGTCAAAGGCCCAGGCGCCACAGAAGGCGCCGTGAATCATGACGATGGGGGCATCAAGTGACACGGTGCGCTACAGCCTTGGGTTCGATCATTGTCCGCCTTGCGCGAGGTGGCGGAATGCCTCCACGACTTTCTGGTACACGTCACGCTTGAAGGGAACAATCAGCGGGACCAGTTCGTCAATCTCGACCCATCGAAAGGCGTCGAATTCCTGAGGCTTGTGGCGTTTGAGGTCGATATCGCTGTCCTGGCCTCGGAACCGAACGGCAAACCACTTCTGGGTCTGGCCCCGATACTTGCCCTTCAGCGCCACCCCGATGGCCTTGCGTGGCAGGTCATAGTTGAACCAGCCATCGGCCTCGGCAAGGATGTCGACATCGGTGATGCCGGTCTCTTCCTCCAGTTCGCGCAGCGCCGCCTGTTTCAGGTCCTCTCCGCGGTCAATCCCGCCCTGCGGCATCTGCCAGGCTTCACCGACTTCGACATTGATGCGTCGGCCGACAAAGACGCGGCCTTCCCGGTTCAGGACCAGGATCCCGACACAGCGACGGTAAGGCAGTTGGTCGGCATCATGCTTCGTCAAGGATGGGGCCCCGTATTGTCATGCGCCTGGCCGGCATGCGCATCAGGATTCGTGGCAGGTTTGCCCTTTGCGGGTACCGGGCGGGCAACGGCAGGCGCGCGTGGCTTTCCATGCGATGTTTCGTTGTGAGCCTGTACCGGTTTGGGAGGAGGCGTCATCTTCTCGGCGGTGACCACACCCGATACCGGAACCAGCGCAAACCCCTTCTGCTCGAGGCCCTGCGCCCAGAACCGGATCACTTCGATGCTGGCGGGATAGGCTTGGGCAACGCCGACGGCAAATCCCTTTTGCATCGCCGTCTTCTCAAGGGCTGCAAGTTCCTGCTCGATCGCATCGCGTGAAACGATCCGGTCGACGGTGACGTCCGCACGGGCGAAATGCACGCCTGTCAGGCGCGCAGCATCACGCGCCAGCGACTGGTCTGAATTGCCGCTGTCGAGGAAGTAGAGCCCCCGGCGTTGCGCATCATCCAGCAGCATCTGGATGTCTTTCTGGCTAGCCAGGAACTTCCCACCCTCATGGTTGATGAGGCCCGCATAACCGATGACACGCGACATCACCCACTTCAGGCGCGCAGCGTTGTCGGTCAGCGGAGACGCGGCAAGCAGCGTGTTCTGGCCGGGATCATTGTTCGGATAGTCATAGGGCTCCATCGGAACCTCAAGCGTCACCTCGTGTCCATTGCCGCGGGCCGCGGAGACAAGTCCCTGCAGCTCCGAGCCATAGGGAGAAAACGCAAGGGTGACGCCCGGTGGCAGTGTGTCGACGGCAGCCTGGGTGGTGGAAAGGCTCATGCCAAGCCCGCCCACGACGATGGCAATGCGGGGGCGCGTGTCGCTGGGGTCAGGCCTGCGTCCGTAGGTGGACAGTGGGGTGCGCCCGTCGCGGGCAATCTTGGGCAGGGGACCGTCCGGCGTCATCTCGATCAGTTCCGGATCGCTGATGATGGCGCCATTGGCAGCAATGAGCGAAACGGCCGGCGTGAGCGGTGCGGCCTCCACGACGGCCTTGTCATGACCGCTGCCGTGCAGTCCGGAAGCATGCCCGCCAACCCCGCCATGGATCTGGATAACGGTGGAGGATTCGCTCGCTTCGGGCTCTCCACCCAGCAGGCTGATCCCCAGGAACAGGATCAGGATCAGGAACGTGACGCCGGAGGCAACGACGGCTCCGCGCGGCAGGGATCTGGCAAGCGCCATCATACGGTCTTTCAACCGCACGAAAAGCCCGACAGGTATCCGGAAGCCCGGAAGTTTCATCTCTACGCCGCTAGAAATAACGAAGCCCTGGAGGGGCCGATTCCCCTCCAGGGCTTTATATCAACACACGGTCAGTAAGTACTTAATTGGGCTTTGTGGCTGGCGGTTTGTCTGCCGCCGAGACCACTTCCTGCCCCCGGATGAGGCGCAGGGCATAGGTCAGCTGGAAGTCATCGAACTTTTCGCCAGGCTTAGGCTTTACGCGGGGGCCGACATGGGGCTTTTTCCCGCCGTCCTGGGCATCCAGATGCTTCGGAAGATTGGCCTCCGACATGCGGTCATTGGCCTGGGTCTCGCTATCGTCTTCTGCGGTCTGCTCGACAAGGATGTCGGGATCGATGCCGGTGGCCTGGATCGAGCGCCCCGACGGCGTGTAGTACTTGGCTGTCGTGAGGCGCAGGGCGCCGTCAATGCCGCCGGAAAGCGGGATGACGGTCTGAACTGAACCCTTGCCGAACGAGCGCGTGCCGACAATGCGGGCGCGACGGTGGTCCTGCAGGGCGCCCGCCACGATTTCCGAAGCCGACGCCGAGCCTTGGTTGATCAGCACGACGACCGGAAGGTTTGCGAACAATTGGCCGCTGCGTGCATTGTAACGTTGCGTGTCGCTCGCGCGACGGCCACGTGTCGAAACCACTTCACCAGAATCCAGGAAGGAGTCGGACACCGTGATGGCTTGGTCAAGCAGGCCGCCAGGGTTGTTGCGCAGGTCGAGGATGACGCCCTTCAGGCGGTTCCCGATCTTGGCTTTCGTCTGCTGAACAGCCTTTTCAAGGCCTTCCTCGGTCTGCTCGGTGAAGGTCGTGATGCGGATGACCGCAATGTCGCCTTCCGCCTTGAACCGGACGCTCTCGACGAGGATCACGGCACGGGTGATCACGAACTCAAGCGGCTTTTTCTCGCCCTTGCGCAGGACCTGAATCTTGATCTGTGAATTGATCGGACCGCGCATCTTGTCGACAGCTTCCGAAAGGGTGAGGCCCTGGATCGACATCCCGTCGATCGTGGCGATCAGGTCACCGGTCTTGATGCCGGCCCGCGCCGCTGGCGTGCCATCCATCGGGGTGATGACCTTTACCAGCCCATCTTCCATCGTGACTTCAAGGCCGAGCCCGCCATACTCGCCACGGGTCGTGACCTGCATGTCCGTGAAGTTTTTCGGGTTCAGGTAGCTCGAATGCGGGTCGAGGCCCTGCAGCATGCCGTTGATCGCGTCTTCGACAAGCTCCGCGTCCTTGGTCTCGCGCACATAGTCGTTCTTCACGCGCTCATAGACATCGCCGAACAGGTTGAGCTGGCGATAGGTGTCGGTGCCGGCAACAGCCTGTGTCAGGACGATGGTTGCAGCCGCGCCGCCAACGGCGGAAACAACGGCCAGAGCAAATTTCTTCATGGATTACCCGCTTACCCTTTCTTTGAGTGCTGCGAACCAAGGTACTGGATCAACTGGGACATCATTGCGGCGAAATTCGATATAGAGCTGTCTTCCACCAGCGACGGCCGTAGGTGCTCCCGATTGGGGGCCGGAAATGCTGCCAGAACCCGAACGTCCCATTCTGCCGAGAGGTTCACCCGCTAGCACGACCTGACCTACAACTCCGTCCACGTTGGTAAGACCAGCCAACAAAACATGATAGCCACCGTTGGCTGCAATGATCAACATCTGCCCGTAGCCCCGGAACGGCCCGGCGAACATAATTTTGCCGTCACACGGAGATGTGACCCCGGAACCGGCCAGGGTCTCTAGGTAAATGCCTTGTAAACGGCCACCGCTGCCGTCTGTGCTCCCGAACCGGGCGATCAGCTTTCCATTGGCGGGCCACTTCAGGCGGCCGCGCAGCTGGTCCAGGGGGATGGGTTGGGCCGAGCCGACGGACGCAATCTGGTTTGTGATGGCGGTACCAGCCGGACGGATTTGTGGGCGCCCGTCGTCCTCGGTCAGGCTTGCAATCAGCGCGCGCAGGTCCTGAGCCTGTTCTCCCATGCGCCGGACGCGCTCACGCGTCGACTGAAGATTCTGCACGGCCTGCTCAGTAAGCATGCGGCGCTGCTCAAGCAACTGGATCAGGACATTGCGATCCTTCTGCAAGGCACCTGATGCGGCTGCAACGCGCAGGCGCTCGTCTGCTGCCTGCTTCCGGAGTTTGCGCAGCCCCTCGAGGCTCGCTCCAAGCTCACGCGCCTTTTCCATGGCGCCCGGCACGACGGTGGACAGCAACATGGCCGAGCGTGCGGCTGCCGTCGCATCGTCAGGACGGATGATCAGCGCCGGTGGCGGTTCGCGCCCCATGCGCTGCAGCACGGCCAGGAGATTTGCGAGCCGTGACCGCTGCTGCTGCAGGGTCTGCATCGCCGAGGCTTCTTCCGTTTCAAGTTGTGCGAGGCGCTGCTCGACGGTGTTGAGGTCACGCTCGCGCGACTGGGCAGCCCCTGCGGCCTGGATGAGCCGCTCCCGCAGCAGGCCCTGATCCCGCATGTACTTCTGCGCGGATTGCGAAAGCTTGTCGATTTCGCCGCGGTCCTGCCGGATCTGCGTTTCGATCTGGTCAAGCTTGTCGACGGGATTGGTGGCGGGATCGGCAGCAAGCGGCAGGGTGCAGGCCGCGCACGCAATCGCTGCGGCTAGACCCAGGACCGTCCATGTTTCAGGCGCGCTGCGATTCATCCGGTACTCGGAATTGGAACTGAATGCTCATTACATCCCAAACATCTTAAGAGGTTCAGACTTCTCGAGACGTTCGGTCGTCAGTGCATTCGCCCCACGTTGCCGGGCTGCTCCGGGATGCGGTGCTCAGCCCTTCTTGGTCTGGTTCGCGACCGACGCGATTCGTGCTTGCACTTCGGCCGGATCACCCACGTAGGAAGTATCTTTTGCGAGGCCGTCGGCATCAAGAGAATAGATCTTCGGAAGCCCTGTTGGGATGTTGATTCCCTCGATTTCGTCTTCCGTGAGTCTTTCGAGATGCTTGAGCAGTGCCCGCAGCGAGTTTCCGTGCGCGGCGACCAGTACTTTCTTGCCCTGATGCACCAGGGGAAGGATTTCGCTCAACCAAAACGGGAGGACGCGAGCCGAGACATCTTTAAGGCTTTCCGCGCGCGGCAGCTCGTTTTCAGGCACGCTCGCGTAGCGCGGATCGAACTTGGGATAGTCATGGTCCGTGAGTTCAACCAGCGGCGGCTGGATCGCATAGCCACGACGCCACTTGTTCACCTGCGCTTCGCCGAACTTCTCGACAGCCTCGATCTTGTTCTTGCCCTGCAGGGCGCCGTAGTGGCGCTCGTTCAGTTGCCAGTGCTTGCGGACGGGAATCCACATCAGGTCCATTTCTTCAAGCACGAGCCACAGCGTCTTGATCGCGCGGCTCTGCAGCGACGTGAAGGCGACGTCGAAATGGAAGCCTTCCTGCTTGAGCAGCTTGCCCGATGCACGCGCCTCGCTGATGCCCTGTTCCGACAGCGGGCTGTCGCGCCAGCCGGTAAAGATGTTCTGCCGGTTGGCCTCGCTCTGGCCGTGACGGATGATCGCGAAGTCGAATTGCGGTTTCTTGCTCATGAAGCGTCCACGAAGGCGAAGGGTGGATGGAGACCCGGAAGGGCAGGGTCCGGACTTAGGCGAAATGCAGGAGCGCTGCAAGCCGCCGCAGGCGCAGGGCCCGTCCCCCATAATGAAAATGGCGCCCGCATCAGCAATGCGGACGCCATGGCAGCCTGTAGTTGGATCAGACCCGCTCGACGATGATAGCCGGCGCCATGCCGCCAGCGGCGCACATGGTCACGAGGCCGCGCTTCAGGTTGCGCCGCTCAAGCTCGTCAATCATCGTGCCGATGAGGATTGAACCCGTCGCACCAATGGGGTGTCCAAGCGCCATCGCGCCGCCATTCACGTTGACCTTGTTGCGGTCGAGTTTCAGGTCGCGGATGAACTTCTCGGCGACGACCGCAAAGGCTTCGTTGATCTCCCAGAGATCGATGTCCTCGATCTTGAGGCCGGCCTTGTCCAGCACCTTGCGGGCAGCAGGCACAGGCGCATTGAGCATCAGCGTCGGGCTGTCACCCATGTTCGCCCAGGCGACGATCTTCGCGCGCGGCTTGAGGCCATGCTTCTTCGCATAGGCAGGCGACGCCAGGAGCAGCGCTGCGGCGCCATCGACAACACCTGACGAGTTGCCGGCGTGATGGACGTGCGTGATCTTCAGGTCAGGATAGACCTGCCGGATCAACCCACCCAGCGTGGTTCCCTTCTGGTCGAACGGAAACTCGGCCATTGCTTCGAAGGACGGCTTCAGCGCAAGCAGGCCTTCCAGTGTCGTCTGCGGGCGCGGAAACTCTTCGTGGTCAAGCGCCAGCGTTCCGTCTTCCTTGTAGACGGGCACGAGGCTCTTCTTGAAGTGACCGCCCTTGATGGCGGCGTCTGCGCGTTGCTGGCTGACAAGCGCAAGCTCGTCCAGCGCCTGGCGCGGGATGCCTTCCAGCGTTGCGATGGCATCGGCGCAGACGCCCTGATGTGATTGCGGATGACGTGCGCGCAGGCGCATGTTGCCGGCATCCATCAGCGTCGGACCGGCTTTCGGATCGGCGGTCGCGGCAGCCTGCGAAGTGAATGACATCATCTCGGTGCCGCCGGCGATCACCAGGTCTTCCATGCCCGACAGGATCGCAGAGGCTGCAATGTTGACGGCCGTGATGCCGGAGCCGCAGAACCTGTCCAGCGTCATGCCCGACGCCTTGACCGAATAGCCAGCATCGAGGGCCGCCATCCGTCCCATGTCCATCGCCTGCTTGCCGCGCTGCGAGGACGTACCCCACACGATGTCATCGACCTCTTCGGTCTTCAGGTTGTTGCGCTCGGCCAGTGCCTTGAGAACGGTTGCCGCCAGCTGTTGCGGGTGGATGTCAGCAAGGGCGCCCTTGCCGACCTTGCCAATGCCGCGCGGGGTTCGGCAGGCGTCAATGATGTAGGCTTCAGCCATTTTAATGCTCCTCACTGCGTTGTGATGATGAAGTTGATCAGGAAGTTCGCGCGTAACTGCTAGCCTGTCAAATGTGCGTGGCATGGGCTCGCTGTCATCAGGCAGGCCGCAGCGTCAATTGCAGGGGAAGTTCGCAAAATTGTAGGTCAAAACTGGTTCGGCTGGCGTATATCGCGCTCGCAGTCGCAGCAACGGTCTTCATCGGAGGCGCCATCGTCGGCTACCTCGATTGCGGCCCGGGCCGCAATGCGTGCAAGCCGTCGGGCGAGGTCACGGGTACCCGCCCATGAGCCACTTCAGACCCGATGATACGGATGACCCGACAGGATCGTCATGGCGCGATAGATCTGCTCGCTGAGCATCGTTCGCACCAGGAGATGCGGCCAGGTCTGTGTACCGTAGGCGATGGTGAAGCGAACCGACGACTTGACCGCTGCAGGCAGCCCGTCGCTCCCGCCGATCAGGAACGTGACGCGCGGCTCGCCGGCATCACGCCAGGCCGACAGTTGCTGCGCAAACGCAACGCTTGTCAGGGACTTGCCGCGCTCGTCCATCGCGATGCCAAGCCCCTGGAACTGGAACGCGTCAGGCTTGCGCTCATCCACCTCTTTCAGGGACAGCGTGGAAAAGCCAAGGGCGCGACCGGTATCGCGGGCGCGATCAAGATAGGCGAGCGCCAGTTCCGTCTCGGCAGCGGCGCGTGCGCGTCCACCAGCAAGAATCTCGATGGAAAGCGGCACGCCTAGCTTGCAGCAGCCATGGGCTCGGCGCCGCCCCACATTGCTTCAAGGCTGTAGAAGGTCCGCACTTCAGGCTGAAAGATATGGACGATGACATCGACCGCATCGACCAGGACCCAGTCACCTTGCTGAAGTCCTTCCACGCGGCACTTCAGGCCATCCTGCTTCAGGAGCGCGGTCAGGTGTTCGGCGATCGATGCGACATGGCGGCTGGAGCGGCCTGAAGCAACAACCATGAAATCCGCCATGGGTGTTTTGCCGGACAGGTCCATCGAGACGATGTCTTCCGCCTTGTCCGCGTCCAGGGACTTGATGATGAATTCCAGCAGCTTGCGGCTCTGCGGAGACGCCGTCGACTTGATGCGTGGCTTCGCGACTTTCTTCGCAGCAGGTTTCGCCGCCGCTTTCTTGGCAGCCGACTTGGCTGCGAGCTTGCTCGCTAGCGCCTTGCGCGCCGCAGCCTTGCCGGCGGGCGTCTTGGTAGCGGATGCCTTGCTAGCCGCAGCTTTGCCGGCTGGAGCCTTGCGCCCCGTAGCCTTTGAAGCCGAAGCCTTTGAAGCCGGTGCTTTGCTTGAAGTAGACGATGCACGCGAAGGGCGCGCTGGACGCTTCGTAGACAGGGTAGGTCTCCTTGGATGGACAGGCACGTTCAGTGGGCAGATGCTAACACGACCCGACTAACACAACGATGACAAAACAGGTCGCTTGCATGCGGCGAGGGGTAACATTCCGCTTACCCTGCGAGGAGCGGAAACGGCCCGTTTCACCCCGGTGTTGGCCCCGGTGTTGGCCCCAGTGTTGGCCCCAGTGTTGGCCCCAGTGTTGGCCCCAGTGTTGGCCCCAGTGTTGGCCATTGCCCGGACTGACGGATCTGCGTCGCGGAGGTCGGATCCAGCCGCTCCTCGAGATAGATCCAGGCCGGCGCGCCCGCGCTGAACAGCGCCTGCGCAGACCCGACGCGCGCCGCCGCAAAGCGAATGGCGGCAGGGCTGCAAAGCGCCTTCATGGTGAACCCGGGACGTGCGACCACGGCAACAGGCACGGCATTCAGGATGTCAGGCCAGCGTCGCCAGCGATGAAACCCGGCCATGCTGTCCCCGCCCATCAGCCACACGAAACGTGCTTTCGGAAACTGGCGGCCAAGCGCCTCCAGCGTATCAAGCGTGTACTGCGTACCCAGTGCAGGCTCGGGAGCGCTGACACAGATCCGCGGATGCTGCGCAACAAGGCGCGCGCGCGCCAGGCGTTGGGCAAGGGGCGCCATGCCGGCTTGCGGCTTCAGCGGGTTCTGCGGCGATACCAGCCACCACACCGCATCAAGCCCCAGGCGGCGCATGGCCACCAGGCTGACATGGACATGGGCCGCGTGTGCCGGATTGAACGATCCGCCAAGCAGGCCGATCCGGCCTCCCTGCGAGGCAAGCACCTGGATCCGTCCGGGCGTGTTGTCAGGGGCGTGTCTGTCCATCGCCCCGCACGACATACTTGAAGGTTGTCAGTTCCCGCGCGCCGACAGGGCCGCGCGCATGCAGGCGACCCGTGGCGATGCCGACTTCCGCGCCAAAGCCGAACTCCGCGCCGTCGGCAAACTGGGTAGAGGCATTGTGCAGCACGATGGCGCTGTCGACTTCCTTGAGGAAGGTCTCGGCCACAATCCGGTCTTCGGTCACGACGGACTCCGTATGCGCCGATCCGTACTTGGCAATATGCGCAATCGCGCCATCCACCCCGTCCACGATTTTCACCGCAATGACGGCATCAAGATACTCCGTGTACCAGTCCTCCTCCTCGGCAGGATGCACACGCGGGTCTACGTTCTGCGTGATCTTGTCTCCACGCACTTCGCATTCGGCATCTAGAAGGGCGGTAACAAGCGGACCCAGCAGGCGCGCTGCACCAGCGGAATCGACCAGCAGCGTCTCCGCAGCACCGCACACCGACACGCGGCGCATCTTCGAGTTCAGCACGATATGGCGCGCCTTCTCGGGATCCGCCGACTTGTCGACATAGACGTGGCAATTCCCGTCGAGATGGGCGAGCACCGGAACGCGTGCATCCTTCTGCACGCGTGCCACCAGGCTCTTGCCGCCCCGGGGAATGATCAGGTCAATGCAGCCATTGAGGCCACCCAGCATTTCACCAACGGCAGCGCGGTCCGCTGTCGGAACGACCTGGACCACGTCCGCCGGAAGATTGACGCGCGAGAGGCCCGCCGCAATGGCGTCTCGAATGGCCAGCGCCGAACCCAGCGCTTCCGATCCGCCGCGCAGGATCACGGCATTGCCTGACTTGATGCAGAGGCCTGCCGCATCGCCCGTCACGTTGGGCCGGCTTTCATAGATGATCCCGATCACGCCGATCGGCACACGGACCCGCGCAATCTTGAGGCCATTGGGGCGCACCCATTCTGCTTCCGTGTCGCCGAGCGGATCCGGCAGCCACGAGACGGTCTCGATGCCGCTTGCCATGGCATCAAGCCCGGCTTTCGAAACCTTCAGCCTGTCCGTGAACGCGCTCTTCGCGCCGGATTTTTCGGCCATGGCGACATCGCGCGCATTCGCCTCGAGGATCTGCGCCGACTGCGAGCGGATGCAGGCTGCAATGGATTGCAGTGCAGCGGCGCGCTGGCTCTTGTCGGTCTTGACCAGCACCCGGGAAGCCGCGCGGGCAGAGGCCCCGATGCGCTCCAGCATGCTGTGAACATCGGCGGTCACGGTCTATCCCCTTGAAAGCGCGAGGTCGTCGCGATGGATCATTTCATCGCGACCCCTGTATCCAAGCAGGGCCTCGATGGCAGCACTGCGTGCCCGGCAGATTTTCCGGGCATCGTCGCCGCCATAGGCCACAAGGCCACGGGCAACCTCGCGTCCGGCTTCGTCACGAACGATGACACAGTCACCCCGTTCGAACTGACCGTCCACGCTGTTGACGCCGGCAGGCAGCAGGCTCTTGCCCTGGTTGAGGGCTGCGAGGGCCCCCGTGTCGATGATGAGGCTTCCGGCAGGGCTAAGCGTGCCCGAGATCCAGCGCTTGCGCAGCGCCGAAGGCGTGCTCGCGGCAATGAACCAGGTGCAGCGCCCGCCCTGTTCGATCGCCGTCAGGGGCGCCTTGGTGGCGCTGTTGGCGATGACCATGTGCGTGCCGGCATCCATCGCGAGGCGGGCCGCCATGATCTTGGTGGCCATGCCACCCGAGCCCATGTCGCTGCCCGCGCGCCCCGCCATGGCTTCGATGTCCGGCGTGATGGCATGCACTTCTTCGATGAGCGTCGCGGCAGCATCCTGTCGCGGATTGGTCGTGTAGAGCCCGTCAATGTCGGACAGCAGCACAAGGCAATCTGCTTCGATCATGCCAGCGACGCGCGCCGCCAGCCTGTCATTGTCACCGAACCGGATTTCGGCAGTCGCAACCGTATCGTTCTCGTTGATCACGGGCACGGCGCCGAGCCCGATCAGGGTCTTCAGCGTCGAGCGCGCATTGAGATAGCGCCGTCGGCTTTCGGTGTCGCCCAGCGTGAGCAGGACTTGCGCCACCGTCAGCCCATGGCGAGCCAGCGCTTCGCTCCAGGCGCGCGCGAGCTCGATCTGGCCAACGGCAGCGGCCGCTTGGGCTTCTTCAAGCTTGAGCGCGCCGGGTACGAGACCCAGTCGCCGCCGGCCCAGCGCAATTGCACCTGAAGACACGAGCACCACGTTCTGGCCACGCTGTCTTGCACGGGCAACATCGGCTGCGAAGGCAGAGAGCCATTCAAGCGACAGCGATCCTGTTGCCGCATCGACCAGGGTGGAAGAACCGATTTTGACAACAAGCGTTTTTGCGGAAGTGAGCCGGCCGCTCACGGAGCCCAGCCTCGCGTGGTCGGCGGGCCACCTTCGCCATCCTGCCGCTCGAGTTCACGCACCGACTCCGGATCGGCGTGGAATGCGGCCGGATTCTCGCGCCGTGCTTCGGTAATCGCATGAACCAGCGCGCGAAGGATTTCCGTCAGTCCGACACCTTGTTCGCCCGAAAGGGGAAGGGCGGTCACGCCGGCAAGTTCGGCCAGCACGCGACGCTTGCGCTCCATGTCGCCCGAACTCATCAGGTCGACCTTGTTCAGGCCGACAATTTCCATCTTGTTTTCAAGGCCGTGGCCATACGCGGTGATTTCCTTGCGCACGGTCTCGTAGGCCTTGGCGATGTCCTGGTGGCTCATGCCGCCATCGACGAGGTGCAGCAGGACGCTGCAGCGTTCGGCGTGGCCAAGGAACCTGTCGCCCAATCCGACGCCTTCATGCGCGCCTTCGATCAGCCCGGGCAGGTCGGCGATCACGAACTCGACATTGTCGACGGCCGCCACGCCCAGCTGCGGGTTGAGGGTCGTGAAGGGGTAGTTGCCGATCTTCGGGCGCGCGCTGGTCACGGTCGCAAGGAATGTCGACTTGCCGGCATTGGGCAGGCCAATGATGCCGACATCCGCGATCAGCTTGAGGCGAAGCCAGATCGTGAAGTCTTCGCCGGGCTCGCCCGGCGTTGACTTGCGGGGCGCACGGTTGGTCGCGCTCTTGAAATGGGCATTACCCAGTCCGCCTTCGCCGCCACGGGCGATGACAAACTGTTCGCCGGCGCGTGTCAGGTCATAAAGCAGTGTCTGGTTGTCTTCGGCAAACACCTGCGTGCCGACCGGCACCTTCAGGATGATGTCGTCGCCCGCGCCGCCGGTCCTGTTCTGGCCCATGCCCTGCACGCCGCGCTTCGCCTTGAAGTGCTGCTGGTAGCGATAGTCGATGAGCGTGTTCAGGTTGTGCGTCGCCTGCAGGACGACGTGTCCGCCACGCCCGCCATTGCCACCATCGGGCCCACCGTACTCGATGAATTTCTCGCGACGGAATCCGACGCAGCCCGGGCCGCCATCGCCGGCTTTGATGTAGAGCTTCGCCTGGTCAAGAAACTTCATGTCTTCAAGTGGTCGCCGCGAGCGGGGTTGCGCTGCACACAGGTTGCGGCGCACGCGCCCGCAGCCCTGTTATTTCACCCATTTCACTTAGTACATCGCACGCGGATGTGCGAGAGGGATTTCGCCCCTCCCGCGAAAGATTAAGCCAGCCCTCGCCTCAGGCGGTCTGCGGAACCCGCGAATGCAGGCCACGGACTTCCAGCCAGCGAACCCGGTCCATCTTCATGTCGAGGCAACGGACATCCGCTCCCAGGGACAGGCAGTACCGACGGCTTTCCTTGGTATAGCGAAAGCCAAGTTTCGTGAGCACGCGGCCCGACGCATGGTTATCGGAAAAATGTCCTGCCACGATATGCGGGAGCTTCAGCACCTCGAAGGCATGGTCCCTGAGGGCCTCGGCCGCTTCCGACGCATAGCCGCGGTTCCAGTAGGGCTCGCCCAGCCAGTAACCAAGTTCCCATTCACCGTGCTCGCGCACGCTGATCCCGATGCCGCCGATGAATTGCCCGCCAAGCGTGATCGCGAGGTTCACGGCCTTTCCGCTGTCCCAGAGGTCGACCTGTTTGCCCAGCCAGTCATCGGCCGCCGTTGGCGTATAGGGAAACGGCATCGTGCTGAGGTTCTTGGCGACGCGCCAATTGTTCGCAAGCTCAACCAGGCGGGCGCGATCAATGCTTTCAATCGCGCGCAGCACAAGCCGTTCGGTCACAATCGGTTCAAATCCGGACATCGCCGCATCTCCTCATCGCGTCGTGTGAGGGAGAAAAAAAATAGGGAGATGGCGGCCCATCTCCCTCGTGATTTTCGGACCGCCTTCCCGTTCTTCCCGGGAGCGATCCTATGGTGGTCGTCCCGTTACTCTGCTGCCATGGCCGCTACCGGCTTTACCCAGCAAACTTGGCGGCCACGGGCGTCAAGTTTGAAGCTGACATGCCCATTAACCAGCGCAAACAGCGTGTGGTCGCGGCCCATGCCGACGCCCGCACCCGGATGGAACTTCGTTCCACGCTGGCGAACGATGATGTTGCCGGCCACGACGGCCTCGCCGCCATAACGCTTCACACCGAGATACTTTGGATTGGAATCGCGACCGTTACGTGACGAACCGCCAGCTTTTTTGTGTGCCATGGTGGGGTTCCTTCCTTAAGCAGTGATCGACGTGATCTTCACCGTCGTCAGATCCTGACGGTGGCCACGCGTGCGATGGAAATTCTTGCGGCGGCGCTTCTTGAACACCTTGATCTTGTCGCCACGGCTGTGGGACAGGATTTCGGCCTGAACCTTTGCACCGTTCACAACAGGAGCGCCGACTGTGGTTTTGGCGCCGTCGATGAGCATCAGCACTTCGCCCAGCGCAACCGACGCACCGGCTTCGCCCTGAAGGCGATCGATGGTCAGTTCATCGCCTTGTGCGACCTTGAACTGCTTGCCCTGGGCCTTGATGACCGCGAACATGGAATTGTCTTTCGTTTCTGCGATTGATCGGGACGCCCTCGGCCAATAAAAACCAGAGCTATCCCGGAAAGGGGCGCACTTATACGTGCACGCGCGAAGGTGTCAAGCCTGAAAGCCGAGGAAATAAGCCAAAAATATGAATTACAGGCATCACTATCACGCTGGAAACTTCGCTGACGTGCTGAAGCACGCCGTTCTCTGCTGGACAGTGAAGTACCTGCAGCAAAAAGAAGCACCCCTCTGTCTGGTCGACACCCACGCCGGTCGCGGCATTTACGATCTTTCCGCCCCCGACGCCCTGAAGACGGCGGAAGCCCGGGATGGCGTGATCAGGTTGCTTGGCCGGTCCGACCTGCCAGCCCCCCTCGCGCCTTACATGGAGATTGTGGCCCCCGGTACACCGTTGGCCTATCCCGGTTCACCCCTGCAATTGGCGCGTCTCGCGCGACGGCAGGACAGGGTAGTGGCCTGCGAGTTGCACCCCCAGGAAGCGGCGATGCTGCGCACCGCGACGGAAGGCCTGAAGCAGGTCCAGGTTCTGGAAGCCGACGGCTATCGCCGGATGCAGGCATTGATCCCGCCGCCGGAGAAGCGCGGTCTGGTGATCATCGATCCGCCCTTCGAGCAGCCCGACGAACTGACCGTGCTGGCCGAAAGCTTCATCGCCGCGTGGAGGAAATGGCCGACAGGCGTTTTCCTCCTGTGGTTCCCGATCAAGGACCGCGCCCGCTTTGAGCGTTTCGAGGCCGAGTTGAGATCGGCACTGATCCCGAAGCTGGCTCTGCTCACGCTGGACGTGGACCGTCCCGAAGGCCTCAGCGCGACAGGTCTCGTTCTCGCGAACGCGCCCTGGACGCTGGAGCAGGAGTGGAGCCCGGTGATGGGTTGGTTGCAGCGGGAGTTGGCACAGGGGCCAAGACCTTCTTCATCGCTTCGCTTGCTGGATCAGCCGCGAGGCGGATGAAGATTTTTCAGAACCGTCGCCCGTAGTCAGATTCCTACACTGACGGTTTACAGCGCCGAACATCGCCGAAATCGCCGAAAACAAAAAGAGAACAAATTGACGCAGCCCATGCGGGCGTTGCAGGCCGGGCAGTCCATCGCCGGATGATGAATTCGACGCAATGTCTCACGCGGTGTTCATCATCAATCACGAGAAAGTCAAAATTGTGACTTACACGATGCTGTAAGCCTGCCTATACAGCAGCGACCGAAAACGGGAGTTACAATCATGAAGATGCAGGCCTTGTTTCTGGCAACAGCGTGTGTCGTGTCCTCGGTTGCCGCTCAGGCCGCAGCACCTGCAGGCGCGCCAGCAGCGACGACCGCGGCCCCGGCGGCTCCCGTGCCCCTCGAGATCATCGTTTTCGACAAGCCTGACTACAAGGGAACGTCGCTTCGCATCTCGCGCGCCGTCGCGGATCTCGGGAAGTTGAAGTTCGACAACAAGGTGGCCAGCCTCCAGATCATCGGTGCAGGTGATTGGGTCCTCTGCGAAAACCGGAACTATCAGGGCCGCTGCGCGCGCGTTCAGCTTCAGGCCGTAAATCTCAAGCTGTTCCAGCTGAATGATCGCGTATCATCGCTTTATCCCGTCCCGGCGCCAGTCGTAGCGCCGACAGCCACACCAGCGACCACGCCGGCACCAAAGGCCAAAAGCCCGAACTGAGATCAATAAAGCCCGATCAGCTTTGCGCCTGCGATGACCAGGACAACGCCGAGAAGGCGCGTGATTGTCAGCCCTGGAAGCTTGATGCCCAGAGTGGTGCCAGCGATGGCGCCGGCTAACGCTGCGCCTGCAAGCAGGGGAAGCGAGTCGGGCAACACATTCATGGACGAATAATTGCCGGCAAGGCCCGCCGCCGAATTCACAACGATGAAGATCGAGACGACGCCCGAAGCCTGCTTCGGAAGCGACCAGGCCATCAGCAGCAGAAGCGGGGACAGGAAGATGCCCCCGCCGGTCCCCGTGAGCCCCGAGAGCAGGCCGATGGCTGCGCCAAGCATGAGCCCGGTGGCGACAGGCGGATCCTGGGCTTCACGTACGCCTTTGAGTTCCAGCGGCCAGAAGATGCGCAGCGCTGACAGCCAAAGCACCACGCCAACAAGCGGCTTGTAGATTTCGCCCGGCAGCGCGATGCCGCCCCCCACAAAAGCCATGGGAACGGCGGTGACCAGAAAGGGCCATAGGACGCGCCAGCGAAACATGCCTTCCCGGAAGTACCGCACGGAACCCAGTCCCGCGACGATGATGTTGAGGACGAGGGCGGTCGGACGCATGATCCCTGGTGCAACGCCGAACAGCGCCATGATGGCGATATAGGCCGACGCGCCACCATGGCCAACGCTCGAATACAGAGCTGCGCCCAGGAAGATGCAGGCGGCCAGCGCCAGTTCGGTGAAGGTATCATTCATGGGCGTTGGGCGTCGGACGAGGGGCGGTACATCGTTATATGTAATGAAAGATAAAGAAGGTCGAGCGTCGTGACACGGGAGCAGGCCACTGAAGAAACTGCGCAAACGAGGGCGTTCTGCGAAACGCCAGGCCTGCAAAGACTGTTGAACGGCGGGTCCATTAGGCATAACCGAGGACATGGCGTCATTTGACCCCATACCCGCGTGCAGCCTAATTTGCGAATAAGTCGCAACAAGGGGGCCGGGTGGCGGGCACAGCAGGACAAGGCAGCATGAAGACGGGAGCACGCTTGCTGCGGCACGCTTCAGGCGGCGCCATGCGCTGGCTTGCGGCAGGCCTGACGCTGATTGCGGTTTCGCTTCCGCTTCTGGCCGTGCTCTCCTTTGCGGGTTCCGATACCGACGGCCTGTGGGGGCATCTGCAGGCAACGGTGTTGCCGCTCTATGTCAGCAACACGCTCCTGATGACGTTCGGTGTCGTTGCGTTCGCTGTTGTCACGGGCGTTGGAACAGCCTGGCTCGTGACCATGTACGAGTTTCCCGCGCGTCGCCTTCTGGAGTTCGCGCTCGTCGCGCCTTTGGCCATGCCCGCCTATATTCTCGCTTACGCCTACACGGACCTCCTGCAGGTGACAGGCCCCGTCCAGACAGTCCTTCGTGAGGCCACGGGGTGGACGGTGCGGGACTACTGGTTCCCCGAGATCCGCTCGCTCGGCGGCGCCGTGTTCGTGCTGGGCATCGCGCTCTTTCCCTACATGTACCTGATCGCACGCGCGGCCTTCGTCGAGCAGTCGGTCAATGCGCTTGAAGCCGCCCGCACGCTTGGCCTGACAAGGCTGCAGGCTTTCCTGCGCGTCGCCATGCCCATGGCGCGGCCAGCGGTGATTGCCGGCGCGACGCTCGTGGCGATGGAAACGATGGCCGACTTCGGTGCCGTGAAATACTTCGATCTCGAGGTGTTCACGACAGGCATTTATCGTGCGTGGTTTGCGACCGGAAATCCGGCAGCAGCCGCGCAACTGGCCTCGCTCCTGCTGGCCGTCGTCCTCGCCTGCGTCTTCATCGAGCAGGCAAGTCGCGGCGCGCGTCGCTATGCACCTGCATCAGGCCCCATGCGGCAACTGGCGCGCTGGCGACTGCGCAGCGTGGCCGCCATTGCCGCGACGATGGCATGCGCGCTGCCGGTGCTCCTGGGGTTCCTTTTGCCCGTGAGCGCATTGATCGCCATGGCCGTGGAGGTGCGTCACGACCTCGCCCTCACGCGGCTTGTCGAGTTGGCCATGAATTCGGGACTGCTGGCACTCGGCGCATCAGTCCTTGTGGTGGCAGCGGCAGCGCTTGTCTCGTTCGCGAGTGGCCGGCGTGCAGGCCCATGGCGCGAACTCACGCGCTTTGCGCATTTGGGTTACGCGACACCCGGTGTCGTCGTGGCGGTGGGCTTGCTGATGGTCGCAGGCGTGGTGGACGGCCTGTTCCGGCAAGCGGGCCTGACATTCGCGGGTTCGGGGTTGCTGCTGTCAGGCTCCTTCGCAGTCCTCGGCTACGCCTATCTCGTCAGGTTCTTTGCCGTCGCCCACGGGCCGGTCGATGCTGCGTTCGTTCAGCAGGGCCCGCGATACGGCGAGGCCGCGCGAACACTGGGAACACGACCTTCAGGCATCGCCTGGCGCGTGGACCTGCCCATGATGCGCGGCACGCTGCTGGCCGCCATTGCGCTTGTATTCGTTGACGTCGTGAAGGAACTTCCCGCGACAATGATCTTGCGCCCCTTCAACTTCGACACGCTGGCGACTGAATCCTTTCAGCTCGCAACGACAGAGCGTCTGGACCTCGCTGCCATGCCTGCCCTCGCCATTGCGATTGTCGGCCTCGTGCCCGTGATCATTCTCTGCATGGGCTTGCGAAGGTCGCGTCCCGGACAGCCCGAACACGGAGCACCACTGACGTGAGCGTGCTTCGATTTGAAAATGTCCGGCATGCTTACGGCCGCAAGACCGCGTTGAGCGACTTCACGCTGTCCGTGGACGAGGGGCAGATCGTGGCACTTCTTGGTCCGTCCGGAAGCGGCAAGACAACAGCGCTGCGCATTGCGGCGGGGCTTGAGACGCCTGAGTCCGGAAATGTGTTTGTCGGCGCGAAGCAGGTGGCAGGCGAGGGGCTGTTCGTGCCGCCGGAGCGCCGTGACATCGGCCTCCTGTTCCAGGATCTCGCGCTCTTTCCGCACCTGACGGTGATCGAGAATGTCGGCTTCGGCCTGACCGGCAATGGTGCGGAACGTCGTCGCCGGATCGGTGAGCTTTTGAGCCTTGTGGGTCTCGACGGGCTGGGTCAGCGTTACCCGCACCAGCTTTCAGGCGGACAGCAGCAGCGCGTCGCCCTGGCGCGTGCACTCGCGCCCGAACCGCGTGTGTTGCTGCTCGACGAGCCATTCTCGAACCTTGATGTCGTGCTGCGTCATCAGGTTCGGCGCGAGATGGTCGCCCTGCTGAAGAAGATCGGAACATCCGTACTCTTTGTGACCCACGATCCGGAAGAGGCACTCTATGTGGCCGACCAGGTTGCAGTGATGGGTGGCGGCGTCATTCAGCAGGTGGCAGCCCCCGATGATCTGTACTTTGCGCCGGCCAACCGCTTCGTTGCGGCCTTCTTCGGGGATGCCAATGTCATTCCGGCGACGGTGAAGTCTGGGCTCGCCGAAACGCCGCTGGGATCAGTCGCGACATCTCTGCCGGATGGTCCCGCCGATGCCATCGTGCGGGCGACAGGCCTTGTCGTCTCATCGGGAACGACGGCGCACGCCACTGTCCGTTCGGCGCGCATCCTCGGTGCAACGATG
This sequence comes from Micropepsaceae bacterium, assembly GCA_044375275.1. Lineage (GTDB taxonomy): Bacteria > Pseudomonadota > Alphaproteobacteria > Micropepsales > Micropepsaceae > SZUA-430. The sequence continues at coordinate 35,689 of JBILMZ010000011.1, forward strand.
ATGGTGGAACTTGAACCGCTGCCAGTCACGGGACTGCAGGGGCCGCTGATTGCAAGGATGCAGCTGGGCCCCCGGCCGCAGGTAGGCGCGCACGTGACGCTCGCCCTCAACCCGCGACTGACGTTTGTCTTCCCGCGCGAAGGCTGAGAGTTACTTCCAGCCGCTTTCATCCAGGATGCGCGAGGCAGCCACGCTGTTGCGTGCGAAGGAATCTGCGTTGATCTGGTCCTGGCGGAAGGGGCCGAAACCGGCAAGGACCGGATGTGGTGCGACGTTCGGGTTCGCGGGATACTCAAGGCTGCCATTGGTGAAGAGGCGCTGGGCTTCCGGCGAGAGCAGGAACTCCACCAGCCGGATGGCGTTCGCCTTGTTTGGTGCGTGCTTTGTGATCGCTGCACCCGAGATGTTCACATGCGTACCGCGATCAGCCTGGTTCGGAAACACCACGCCAAGACGGGTCGTGAGCGCCCGATCCTCCGGCTTCTCGGAAGCGATGAGCCGGGCAAGGTAATAGGAATTCGAGATCGCGACATCGCCAACGCCCGCTGCAACGGCCTTGATCTGGTCCGTGTCGCCGCCCTGTGGAGGACGTGCAAGATTGGCAACGATGCCGCGCGCCCAGGCTCGTGTCTTGTCCGGTCCATGAGCCGCAATGATCGATCCGACCAGGCCGAGATTGTAAATGTTCGTGCCGCTGCGGGTCAGCAATCGTCCCTTGAGGCGCGGATCGGCAAGTGCCTCATATGTCGCGATGTCGGCAGGATTGATGCGATCCTTGTGATAGACAAGCACACGCGCACGCACCGCGAGGCCATACCAGTGACCTTCCGGATGGCGCAGATGGGCAGGAAGCAGTGTGTCGAGTGTCGGGATACGGACAGGCTGCAGCAGCCCCGCATCCCATGCATGCGCAAGGCGCCCCGCGTCGACCGTGATGAGCACGTCAGCGGGGGATCCCGCACCTTCGCTCTTCAGGCGCTGGACAAGCTGGTCGTGCTCGGCCTCGACGACATTGACCTTGATTCCGGATGAGCGTGTGAACGCATCCCAGAGCGCCTGGTCGCTGCCGTAGTGGCGCGCGCTGAGGACGTTGACGTCAGCAGCGTGCGACGTGGAAACCAGAAGGAGGCTCGCAAGAAAAAGGGCGGGCAAACGGAGCATGACGGGCTACCAAGTTAAGAATGAAACGCAATAGCAGGTTTCATAGCCTCATGCGGCGCGCTCCGCAAGGGCGGCGATTTGACAGGGCGGAGCCGCCCCGACATGCATCGGAACACAGAAAACGGAAGACAGTCATGCAACAGGATACGGACTTCACGGGTAAACGCGTGCTCGTCGTCGGCGGCTCAAGCGGCATCGGCAACGGCATTGCGCACGCATTCCGCACGCGCGGCGCAAGCGTGCATGTCTGGGGCACGCGCGCATCGGCAGGTGACTACGCGGCTGACGAAGGCTCGGACCTTGCGGGTCTGGGCTATACCTGTGTCGATGTCGGCAACCCGGAAGCGATCGAGGCCGCGCCGCTTCCGTTTCCGACCCTCGATATATTGGTTCAGTGCCAGGGCACGGTCGTCTATCGCAAGGGAGAGTTCGAGCGTGCCGGTTGGGACAAGGTGATGTCCGTCAATCTCGACAGCCTGATGAATACTGGCCGGAAGTTTCACGCCCAGCTGGCAGCGGCTCATGGCTCAATGATCATCGTGAGTTCCATTGCCGGCTTCAAGGCCAACATCGGAAACCCGGCCTACTCGGCCTCGAAGGCCGGCGCCGTCAGCCTGACCAAGACACTCGGCCAGGCCTGGGCGCGCGACGGGATC
>JBILMZ010000012.1:0-37472 GCA_044375275.1 Micropepsaceae bacterium
TGTCCAGCGGCGGGATGTCCCGGTTTTCCTTCGGCGACAGGCCTTTCAGCCAGGCCTTGCGCGCGTGCACGATGAAGTGGGTGCAGCCCGTGGCCGCAATGGTCTCGATGAAGCCGAACAGGCTCTCGCGCGGGTCCTGGTCGTCCACGCCGATGCGGCACTTGACGGTAACCGGGATGCGGACAGCGCTGCGCATCGCGTCCACGCAGTCCGCGACCAAGGTCGGCTCGCGCATGAGGCAGGCGCCGAAGGCGCCGCGCTGCACGCGCTGCGACGGGCAGCCGATGTTCAGGTTCACTTCGTCATAGCCGGTGTCTTCGGCCAGGAGGGCACAGCGCGCGAGCTCGACGGGCTCGCTGCCGCCCAGCTGCAAGACGACCGGATGCTCGGCGTCATGGAAGCCGACAAGCCGGTCGGCGGGCCCGTGAATGAGGGCTCCCGTGGTCACCATCTCGGTATAGAGCCAGGCGCGGCGCGTGAGCAGGCGATGGAAGTAGCGGCAATGCCGGTCTGTCCATTCCATCATGGGAGCGACGCTGAAGCGCGGGGCGTAACTCATGCGATCCAAACCGGGCGGCCTTCCACGTGGCTGCCGCTGGCCCTTGCGGCACGTCATTGCCTGTCGCGCCCTGGCCCCGTTGCGCGTGGGAATGACTAGCATGACATGCGATTGTCCGTTCGCGCTTTTTTGTCCCGGCGGCGCGGCCCCTTAACCTTTCCCGCGGCAGTGCCGCCTTCAGGCGAGGTTTCGGCGCGTTACCTTGATCCGGCTCGCCAGCACCTTGTCGATGCGGCGGCCGTCGAGGTCGATGACCTCGAAGCGCCAGCCATTGGCGTCGACGGTCTCGCCGGTCTTGGGAAGACGCTGCATGTGGGCGAGGATGAAGCCTGCCACCGTCTCGTAGGCCCGCTGCTTGGGCAAGGCGATGCCGATCATGTCCGCCATCTCGTCGATGGGCATGGCGCCCGAGAACAGCCACGAGCCGTCGTCTCGCTCGGTGGCATAGGGCTCGACGCCGGTGGAGTCGGACTTGAAGACCCCGGCGATCGCCTCGAGGATGTCGGTCGGCGTGACGAGGCCGTCGAAGTTCCCGTACTCGTCATGGATCAGCGCCATGGGGACGGCCGCCTCGCGCAGGACGCCGAGCACGTCGAGGGCGTCGGTGGTGTCGGGCACGATCGGTGCCTTGCGGATATGCGCCCTCACGTCGAAGGGCTTGCCGCCCAGGATGCCGGCGAGAAGCTCGCGTGTCTGCACGACGCCGATCAGCGCATCGGCCGATCCTTCGCCGACCGGCAGTCGCGAGTGCGGGGTGGAGATCAGGCGGTCCCGGATTTCCTGCTCCGGTGCGTTGATGTCGATCCAGTCGACGTCGGTGCGCGGTGTCATTAGACCGACCACCGCGCGATCGGCCAGGCGCATCACGCCCGCGATCATCTGGCGTTCGCCGATCTCGATCACTCCAGCCGTCTCGGCCTCGGCCATGATGGTGCGGATCTCCTCATCGGTGATGCGCGTTTCGCTCCCGGCGGATTCTCCGAAGAGGCGGAAGACCAAGCGCGTGGAGTTGTCGAGCGCCCACACGGCAGGCGTTGCGATCTTGGCGAAGAGCGTCATGGCCGGCGCTACGGCGCAGGCGATGCCTTCCGCATTGCGCAGGGCCAGGCTCTTGGGAACCAGCTCTCCCACGATCACGGACAGATAGGTGATCACGGTGATCACGATGGCATATCCCAAGGGCGCTGCCACGGCTTCAGGGACGCCGTAGCTGGTGAGGGCATTCGCAGCAAAGACACCGAAGGTCTCGCCGGAATAGGCACCGTTGACGATGCCGATCAGCGTGATGCCGATCTGGACGGCGGACAGGAAGCGACCGGGATCGGCGGACAGCGCCAGCGCGCTTGCGGCGCCGCGACGGCCGGCTGCCGCCCAGGCTTTCAGGCGCGGGCGACGGGCCGATACGACGGCCAGTTCCGAAAGCGCAAAGAGGCCGTTGAGACAGATGAGGGCTGCGACAATGAAAAGCTCGGTCACGAAAAATCGAGGCCGACGGCTCGCGTCCTGGCCACTCCCATGTTGTTGGCGCAAATCGTAGGGCTGCACCCCTGCCCGGTCAACGCCCGTTGCACCTGCGGAACGGGCCGTTCAGGGTCCATGCACAGGCTTCTTTACGGCACAGGGATTGCCGACTGGCCGGGACCGCATTTGGCTTGAAGGGGCAGCCACGCTAGTCTTCTTGCAACAGCATCCGGAAGAATCTCCCCATGAGCGGCGAACCGCAATCCTATCTCGGCTGGAAGGTCGATTTTCTGACTCCGGCCGGAGAAGCCTCCCTGCAGCATCCGTCGTCGCTGCAGTGGCGTATCTTCAAGAACCAGGTGGCGCTCGGCATTGGGGGCGTGGCCGCGGTGCTTATGGAGTTTGCTGATGCCCGCATCCGGTCGGGCGTGTGGGATCATTCGACCTACAAGGTTGATCCGATCGGCCGGTCGCGCCGGACCGGCATTGCGGCGATGGTCGGCTGCTACGGACCTGCCTCCGCGGCGCGACGCGTGATCCAGGGTGTCACCAACATGCATGCGCGCGTGCAGGGCGAGACGCCGAAGGGCGAAGCCTACAAGGCGATGGATCCGGAGTTGCTGGACTGGGTTGCCGCGACGGCGGCCTATGGCTTTCTCAATGCCTATGACCGCTTTGTCTCGCCGCTAAGCGAGGCTGAAAAGAACCGGTTCTATCGCGATGGTGGCGTGGTTGCCCGGCTTTACGGGGCGCACAACACGCCGAAGTCACAGGATGAATTCCTGGCGATGATGGAGCGCTTTGCGCCCCGGTTTGAGCCGCACCCGATCGTGTCGGAGTTCCTCGACATCATCCAGTCGGGCAAGGCGGCTCCGAACGTGCCGCGATTCCTTCACCGGGCGCTGGCGCGGGCTTCGATCTCCATCCTGCCCCCCATCGTGCGGCAGAAGCTCGAGCTTGGGTCCTCGTTCGACCTGACAACGGCGGACTGGATTGCGCTGAAGCTCGCCGGCAAGCTTGCGGACCGGCGCGTGGATCCGAACTCGCCCGGCGCCCAGGCGAGTGTACGCATGGGCCTGCCGCGCGACTTCCTCTATCGCAGCGCCAGCGAGCAGGCGCGCCTGCTGCGAGAGGCAGGCCTTCAGGCGGGCGAACCAGCGGCCGCGTAGCCAGGCTCCGGCTGCATGAGCGCGTCGACCTGCGCCAGCAGGCTTGACCATTCCTGTTCCATGTCGGCGGTCCATGATTGGGCGGCCATGTCGCGCACCACGTCGCGCAGGATGGCGAAGATCGCGGGATAGAGCTCGGGCTTCACGCCGAGCTGTTCGTGATTGACGCGCTCGATCCTGAACAGGTTGGCGCCATAGACATTCGCCCCGCGCAGGTCGATCAGCGCGTTGATCATTTCCTGGAACATGTGGCCGCGCACGGAGCCGTCGCGGTCGCGCACGAACAGGCCCTCCAGTTCGGGGTGGGCTGCGAACAGCCTTGCGTAGACAATCGGCCCCGGATCACCCTGCCCGGCGGCGGCTTCAAGACTCCTGATCACGGCATCGTCCGTCATGCGATTTTCCCGCAAAGAAAAAGGGGCAGCCTTTCAGCTGCCCCATACCACACGAAGGATTGCCTTTCGGCCAGTAGACTTACTTCAGGTCGATCGTTGCACGACGGTTCTGCGGTTCCTTCACCGAGTCACCCGTCTGCACCATCAGTTCGGCTTCGCCACGACCACCGGTGGTGATCATGTCAGCGCCGATGCCGTTGGCGATCAGGCCGTCCTTGACCGACTGCGAGCGGCGCATCGAGAGGCGCATGTTGTAGTCGTTCGAGCCAACCGTGTCGGTGTGGCCGACGACGGAGATCGACGCCGAGCCGTACTTCTTGGCAGCGGCGGCAGCTTCGGTCACGACGTGAGCGGCTTCTGCCGTGAGGTTCGACTTGTTGAAGCCGAAGAACACGATGAACTGCTTCGGCGCTGATGTATCAGGCTCGCGCGGAGTGTCCGGCATGGCACCGTCGCGCTGCAGGTCGAAGCGCAGGCCGACGAGGAGGGCGTGCTCTGACTTCTCTATCTCGAAGTCGAACGAGGGATCGGTCAAATAGCCGAAACTCGCATCATCGTTGATCATATAGCGATAGTCGGCATAGATCTGCCAACGGTCAGCGAAGCGATAGCCAACCTGCGCCAGCAGTTGCCCTGCCACTAAATAGTCGTCCAATTCCGCGCTATCGAAATCCTTGAGGACCACGAGGTTGCCGCCGATACCGGCGCCGATCGATGCCTCCCAGTTGCCGCCGAGTGGAACATCATAGAGAACGTTGAACATCTGGGATAACTCCCAAACCTCAGCTGGGGTCGCAAGACCGCACGGGCCACTCACTTCGCACCAGCTATCGATGTCATTGTCCCGGTAGGCAACTTCAAACTCGACGCGCCAGTTCGCACCGAAGTCATAGCCGATGGCTCCCGAAACGATATAGCCCTCGTTGTACTCGTATTCGCCGCGATCTGTTGCGTCGCCAGAGTTGTACCACTGATAGTTACCATCCTGAATCCAGTTCGCACCGGCGCCGAGGCTCATGTACCAGCCCGTCGGCGATGTGTAGTCCGCGCTTGCAGTGCCAGCCACCAGGAGACTTGCAGCAGCTCCGAGCAACACATTTCTGATTTTCATGATTCCATCTCCAAGTAGATGCAGACATGGATGAGCGAGCGCGGTTAACGAGAAGTTACCAATGTGCAGCGATGCAACCAGCGTTGCTGCAAGGCCACTTGGATACGAAGCGGGTCGGAATGCGGGGCTGCATTTCATTGCGTTTTGAAACACGAAGCGCACGAAGATCACGAACAGTGTGCGATGCTTGAAAAACACTGTCATGTGTGGACGGCCCTTCGTCATCCCGGACGCAGTGCGAACCACAAAATGGTGCACTGCAGATCCGGGGCCTATCCGGGGTGGAGAAGTTCCGGATACCCTTTCAGCCCACGTTGGCCCCGTGTCTGCACAGCTGCACTCGCGTGCTGCGGCGCGCACGGGGTGACGACGCATTTTTGGCCCGGCCATCGGGGTCGTGTCCGCGCCCGGCACATTTGGGCAGCGGCAGCAAGGAGCGCCCTGCCAGAGCCCGCAAATGCTAAAGCGGGGACCTGCCTGTCATCTTCAATATTCAGAAATGGCTTGAAACGGCAGAAAACCCGAAATCGGACCCGGTGGAAGTGTCGCCTTTCCGGGGCCCGTTCCCGGGTGCGATAGATTGAACGCCTCCCGTATCCACGCTTGTGGGCGGGCTGCAAATGCTTATAGTCCGTCCCCTTGAAACCGGCAGCGGCCGCCGCGCGCGGGATCCTTCGGGAACCCTTGGGACAGACGTCCGACAGCAACGCAGGACCATCGCCTTTCGCACAGCCAAGGGGGCCGTGCAGAGGTGCCGCTGCCAAACGGAGGCTCCCATGCCGTTTTACGAGCATGTGTTCATTGCGCGCCAGGATGCGGCGCAAACTCAGGTGGATCAGATCACCGAGCAGATGAAAGGCATCATCGAGCAGGGCGGCGGAAAGGTCGTCAAGGTCGAACAGTGGGGGCTGCGCTCCCTTGCCTACAAGATCAAGAAGAACCGCAAAGGGCATTACGTGCACCTCGCGATCGACGGTCCGTGGGCTCCGGTTGGCGAAGTCGAGCGCCAGCTGAAGATCAACGAAGACGTCATCCGCTACATGACAATTCGCGTCGAGGCCCTTGAAGAAGGTCCTTCGGCCGGCATGCAGGCGAAGCAGGCGAAGGAACGCCGCGACGCGAAATGGGGTCGCCGCGAAGACGAACCCGGATTTGAAGTTGCCGAAGAAGGAGCCGTCGTATGAGCTTCAATGACCAGAATGATCGTGGCGGCTTCGGTGGTGGTGGCGCTGGCGGTGGTGGTGGTGGCGGACGTCGTCCGTTCTTCCGTCGTCGCAAGACCTGCCCGTTCTCGGGCGATAATGCACCGAAGATCGACTACATGGATGCGAAGCTGCTCTCGCGCTTCATTTCCGAACGCGGCAAGATCGTGCCGTCGCGCATCACGGCCGTGTCTGCGAAGAAGCAGCGCGAGCTGGCCGCCGCCATCAAGCGGGCACGCTTCCTTGCGCTGCTCCCCTATGTTGTCTCGTAAGCAGGAGAAACGGACATGCAAGTAATCCTGCTCGAACGCGTCGAAAAGCTTGGCCAGATGGGCGAGGTTGTGAAGGTGAAGGACGGGTTCGCCCGCAACTTCCTCCTCCCCCAGAAGAAGGCCCTGCGCGCGACGAAAGACAACGTCAAGAAGTTCGAAGGCCAGAAGGCCCAGCTCGAAGCCCGTAACCTGGCTGCCCGCAAGGAAGCCGAGGGCGTGGCGACGAAGCTCGACAAGCAGACCTTCATCATCCTGCGTCAGGCTGGCGAAACAGGCATGCTGTATGGCTCTGTCTCGACACGCGACATCGCGGACGCGATCACCGCCGGCGGCGTCTCGGTCGACCGCAACCAGGTCATCCTGGACAAGGCGATCAAGATGCTTGGCCTCACCGACATCAAGGTCCAGCTGCACCCGGAAGTCCGCGTTGCAGTCAGCCTGAACGTCGCGCGCACGGTTGAAGAAGCCGATCGTCAGGCCCGTGGCGAAAACGTGCTGCAGTCGGAAGCCGAGAAGGCCCGCGCTGAAGCCGACGCCATGTTCGAGGAAGCCGCTGCTGCCCGCGCGGCCGCAGAAGCTGAAGAAGAAGCTGCTGACGACTCGAAGGCTGAAGCCAAGAAGAGCAAGAAGGCGGCCAAGGCCGACAAGGACGAAGACGCTGGTGACGAAGGCAAGACTGAAGGCAAGAAGAAAAAGAAGTAATCTGCCGCAGACTGCCTTGTCCTGTTTGAGCCGCGCCGGGCAACCGGTGCGGCTCTTCTGTTTAGAGCCCTACTCGCTCACGGTCCCGCTGTCAGGCTGCAGGCTGGCAGGTCCGCTGCCTTCTCGCCGCGCATGACGGCTTCGACCTCGCGGCGCGCGCATTTCAGGTCCCGCACGAAGTCAGGCTTTGCGAACGCCCTGGCGATGACGGCGCTGCCGATGAAATGTCCAGCCTCGGTATCTGCCGGGAAGTGCAGGCCGCAGACCAGACGGCTGTAACTGTAGGACACCGCGCGGCCGATGATGGCCTGGGCTCCCGCAGGAGCAACCTCCACCAGCACCAGCGCCGTTGTCCAGGCCACCGAGGCATGCCCGGAGGGATAGCCCGTGCCCTTTGCCTTCGGGTCCGGCGCGGGCGCGCGGTCAAAGCCGCAGACGCGCTTGAGCTGGGCCACCTGGAACGGACGCAGGCGCGGGGTCTTTGCCTTGGCCTCTCCGGCGACCGCGAAGGCGTCGGCTGCCACGCGGTTCAGCAGAGCCACAAGCGCGGGCGTGGTCTCGCGGTCGGGCGTGAAGCCCAGCTGGTCGGCGAAGCGCGTGTAGACCTGGGCGTCATCGTCGCGCGCGACCTGGAAGCGGTCGGCGGAGGCAGGGCGATGGATCTGCTGGAAGAGCTCCGTGTCGGCCTTCTCGGCGGCTGAGCCCGGTGCGGGTGGCGGCGGCACGGTGGCGACGATCCGCGACACCTCTTCGCCCGTGAGGTAGCCCCCCACCTTCGCCGCCTGCTGTTCCGGGGACATCCTGGAGAGGGCCGTCGGGCCTTCGAGGAAGCGGATGCGGTCGGGTGAGGCTGCGCCCTGCCCTGCGCACAGCACCAGCACGGCCAGCGCCAGGCGCGCCTGCATTCTCCAGCCCATTTCGCCTCCGGAAGAAAATCCTCAGGCGATGATTGCAGAGAGCGGCCCGAGGTTCAACCGGGCGCCGTCGGCTTGGACGTCTCCCACGGTGAGAAGTGGTGCTCCGGCGGGCAGCACGGCGGATGTTGCCGGCTTGCGGGAGAGGTTGAAGACGCAGGTGGACCGCTGCTCCCCCAGCGTCCGCTCGAAGGCCAGGACCTGGTCCGTGGCCTCGAGGATGCGGATGTCGCCGGCCTGGAGCGCGGGCGAGGACTTGCGCAGGCTGATGAGCCTGCGGGCGAAGTGCAGCGTCGAGCCCTCGTCGCGTTCCTGCGTTGCGGCGGCGAGCGCGCGATGGGCGGGCGCCATAGGCAGCCAGGGTTCGCCATAGGTGAAGCCGATGTTCGGCTTGACCTCGACCCACGGCATGGGCGTGCGGCACGGGTCGCGGCCCTTGCTGTAAGGGAAGTAGAGTTCGCCCACTGGATCATGGATCTGGTGGCGCTCGATGGGCCCATCGGGCAGGCCCAGTTCCTCGCCCTGGAACATGAGCACGGTGCCCTTCAGCGTCATCAGCAGCGTCAGCGCGAGACGCGCCAGCGCCGGGTCAGCCTCCATCGTGCGGCCATAGCGCGTTACCGTCCGCGGCACGTCGTGGTTGGAGAAGGTCGCGCAGGGCCACAGGCCCTCGATCGCGTTCAGGAAGGTGTAGTGCTCGGCGAAGACCTTCGGGCGGAACGTCCGGTCCTCGAGGAAAGTGAAGGTGTAGCCCGTGTGCAGGCCATGGTCGCGGCCGGCAAAGTGGCTGAGCAGGCCCGGCTCCTCGGAGAATTCGCCGAATACGAACCTGTCCCCGTATTTGTCCACGGCGGCGCGGATCTCGTCGAGCACTTCGCGGTTCTCGGGCAGGTTCGAGTCGCGGATGCGGCGCTGGAGGTTGGGCGCGTGGGCCCAGTGATGCGCCGTACGCTCGTCCATGGGCACCGCCGGATTGTCGCGCAGCTGCGGGTCATGCAGGTACGAGTTCGCCACGTCGAGACGGAAGCCGTCGACGCCGCGGTCCAGCCAGAAGGTCAGCACGTCGATCGCGGCCTTGCGCGCCTCGGCGTTGTAAAGATTGACTTTGGGCTGCTGCTTCAGGAACTTGTGGAAGTAATACTGGCGACGCAACGGATGATACGACCAGGCCGGACCGCCGAAGACGCTGAGCCAGTTGTTCGGCGGCGTGCCGTCCTCGCGCGGGTCGGCCCAGACATACCAGTCGGCCTTCTCGCCATCACGGGACTTCAGGCTTTCCTGGAACCAGGGATGAAGATCGCTCGTGTGGGAAAGGACCTCGTCGAGGATGACCTTCAGGCCGCGGCGGTGGGCTTCGGCGATGAGATGCTCGAAATCGGCCATCGTGCCCATCTCAGGCGCGATGCCGTTGAAGTCGGCGACGTCATAGCCGAAGTCGCGGTTGGGCGATGGATGGATGGGCGACAGCCAGATGGCATCGACGCCCAGCCCGGCAATGTAGTCGAGCTTCGAGCCGATGCCCTTCAGGTCGCCGATACCGTCCGCATTGCTGTCGCAGAACGAGCGCGGATAGATCTGGTAGACGACGGCGCCCTGCCACCAGGGCGCTGCCTTCTCGCGGCTCACGCCAGGTCGATCCGCTCGATGACGCGGCTGACGATGCCATAGGCCTTGGCTTCCTCGGCCGACATCCAGAAGTTCCGGTCGGTGTCGTCCTTGACCTTGGAGAGCGGCTGGCCGGTTTCGTCGGCGATCGTGCGGTTGATGCGGTCCTGGGCCTTGAGGATTTCCTCGGCCTCGATCTGGATGTCGGAGGCCGTGCCGCGGATGCCGCCGGCGGGCTGGTGGACCATGAAGCGCGTGTTCGGCAGGCAGAAGCGGTGTGCGCGATCGGCGCCCAGGTAGATGTGCGTGCCGGCGGAAGCGACCCAGCCCGTGCCGATCATCTTGACCCGCGGACGGAGCGACTTGATGACGTCGTGGATCGTGTCACCGGATTCGACATGACCGCCCGGCGAGTGGATCACGACCTTGATGTCCTTGTTCGGATCATCCGCGAGCAGCGCGAGCAGGTTTGCTGTCACACGCTCGGCCATCTTCATGTCGACCTCGCCGAAGATCAGGACGGTGCGGGACTTGAAGAGCGCCTGGGGAATGGCCGTGAATGACGGAGCCTCAGCCGGTTTGTTTTCTTCTTCCTTGTTCAGCGTGAAAAGCGAAGCCATAGGCCGTTCTTCCTTGCGTTATGGGACGTCAAAAGGGGGAGTAGCACGAGCTTGGCAGTGTGGCAAAGGCTGGTTAATTTACTCCCACAATCCGCGCCAAAGTGGGGCCGATTTCGGCGTTGATGACCAGATCCGCAAGGGAATCCAGCTCGGTCGGGTCCCGGTTGAGAATCCCCAGTTTCGCACCGCTGCGTTTGGCGGCAATGGGCAGGCCGGCGGCCGGATAAACCACCAGTGAAGAGCCAATGGCCAGCATCAGGTCGCAGGCGAGTGCCGCGGCCTCGGCCCGGGCCATCTCCTCCTCCGGCATGGCCTGACCGAAGGAGATGGTTGCCGATTTGACAATACCGCCGCAGCGTCGGCAGGTCGGCGGCTCTCCCGTCGCCCTGAAGTCCGGCTCGATGTCGGCGAATTCGTGCCGCGCGCCGCACGCGAGGCATTTGGCGAAGGTGGCGTTGCCGTGGATCTCGATCACGTTCGCGGCCGGTACGCCCGAGGCCTGGTGCAGCCCGTCAATGTTCTGGGTGATGATGTCGGTCACCTTGCCCTCGCCCACAAGTTTGGCGAGCGCCCGGTGGCCGGCATTGGGCTCTGCCCTTTGCATCGTGCCACGGTTTTCAAACAGCCGCGTCCAGGCCTCCACGCGTGCGTCGCGCGAACGGACGAACTCATCGAAGTAGATCATGCGGTTCTTCGTCCAGAACCCGCCGGGGCTGCGGAAGTCAGGGATGCCGGACTCGGTCGAGATCCCGGCGCCGGTGAAAACGACAACGCGGCGGGCGTTCGACAACAGGCGGGCGAGGTGTTCGGCTTTCTCGGTCAAGCGGGCGCTTCCATGATCTTCAGGCCCGGCAGGGGCCAGAGCCACCCTATCTTGCCCTTCCCCGTTCGCAATTCAAGCCGGGGCGGATTTGACGGCCAGCTTTGAATAGGCCTGGGTGGCGGCAAGGATGAGGTGCTCTTCCACGCCGTTTTCGCGCTCGACGTTGATCGCCGCGTATTCCGCAGATGTCGTCATCTCAAGGAAGGCGGCGCGGCTGGGGTAGTGCACGAGCACCACCCAATCCCAGCGAGCGTCTCCGAGGTTTCCGAAGGCTGCGCCTTCCACGTTTCCGGACCAGATCACGGTGCCGCCCACTTTCTTCAGCAGCGGCATGTCGCCTTTCGCGTATCGCGAATACGCGTCCCAGCCGGAGCCATTCCCGTCCAGCGCGCGCTCATGAAACCGCACGAGGTTGACCATCACCACCGGCCCGGTGTCGGGCAGGCTACGTACAAACGCTTCATTGAGGTCCTTGGGGCCGGCCATGGTGCACCTTTATTCATGACGTCTGCTGCTGTTGGATTCCATTTCATCGCTTTGGCGATGCCGGGTCAATCCGAGGGGGATATGGAGGGTGCCGATCCCAAACGCTTTGGGGGCACCATTCTATGATCGGGCAGCAGACACGGGCGGCAGCTTGCGCGGGAGGCGCCTGATCTCATTGCCACTCTCCCGCTCCGCCAGCCTCAATTCGTAAGCCTGCTGCAGGTTCAGCCAGAACTCGGCACTGGTGCCGAACCAATGGCCGAGCCGAAGCGCCGTGTCCGCGCTCACGCTGCGCTTGCCATTGATGATGTTGGTGATGCGGTTGGCCGGGACTTTCAGCTGCCGCGCCAGCTCGGTTGGCGTGACCCCGAACTCTCCCAACTCTTCCGCCAGGATTTCGCCTGGATGGACCGGTGTGCGTGCCATGCTGCCCTCAATGATAGTCGACGATTTCAACCAGGCTGGGACCGATGTCGCGCGCTCTCATGGCGAAGCGTTCGGTACGCGAATCTCTGTAGCTCAGGATCACTGGAGTGACCTACAGATATTTACTCGTTACGTCAAGCGTACATTTCAAGCGCTGATGCGCGCCGGGTTGCATCCCTGCCGCGTGCGAGGCATTCAGTGTCGATGTGCAGGGCTATCTCTTTGCTGCCTGCATGACCAAGTCAAAATTGTAGAGCAGCATCCACAATCCGATCAAGGACAGCGGTCCTGCCAACAAGTCGATTCCTTTTGGCTCTGCATTGAAACCGTATGCAAACAGTCCCAAATAGGCGACGAACGTGATGGTACGGAAGAAGCCCTGCAGGAGTCCCTTCACAATGGCTGAAACTAGCCTCGTAGCAAGAGATTGCTTGACGCCCTCTTCTTTGCCTTCACTTTTCTCTGGTCGCTTCTTCATACTTCATCTGCTCCAAAGGGCACCAACGGGCTCTGACACAACTTTAGTGAACCGCATATTCCACACTCTCAGCTTCCACGCTCACTCGGTTGAGCGTGGAGAGATATCACATGTCCCTTTGTTGAGTGTTGGCAACAAGCATCATTGCAGAACAAATACACCCCATCGTCATGGCCGCGTCGCGCGGCAGCGCGTACCGGCCACCCAGAGATTTTGCTAGGCCCGCCACATGCTCCCCGGGGTTGCCGGACAGGTTGGGGCGCTTGACGAGAGACGATGATACGATTCCTGGGTGGCCGGTACGCGCTGCCGCGCGACGCGGCCATGACGTGTTTTGGCGTGACGCCAACGTTCAGGCTGATTGTCTCGCCAAGCGCTTGGCGCGCAGTTGTTCCAACTCGCCTTTCAGATGCTGTTCAAAATATGCGTCGCAGCCAAGGCAGACATTGGCCATCTCGCGACCTTTCGGGTCGCGCTGGCGGGAGGCTTCTCGGTACTTCTCTCGTGACCAGCCTGACACCTCGCCCATGATTTCGGGGTCGCCCTTGTTGATGGCTTCGAAGGCGGGGTGGCCTTTCAGGCTGTCGAGGATGTCGGTGAGGCGCTCTTCGGTGAGGTTGCCCAGCGGCGCCTTGGTCTTCATGCAGCACGGATACACAGAGCCGTCGGGTTCGATCGCGACTTCGGAGCCGGCTTCGCCGTAGTTCATGAAGTTCTTGCCGCCGCTCCAGCGCGCGCAGAAGTTCGTGTCGTAGCCGGCGTTGGACAGGCCGTTGGCCCAGGCGCGGCCGCGGGGCCAGAGTTCGCCGATCCAGAGATCAGGCTGGGCGCCGAAGAAGACGAAGAACGGTCCCTCTCCCATTGCCTCGCGCGAGGTTGCGGGCGTGTTGGCCTTCAGCTTGGGATCGCGTGCGCCGCCGAGGTCGATCTCGCGCGCGCCGAAGCCCTGCATCATCGTGCGGATGTTTTCCATGAAGGCGAACTTCTTCTCGCCTTCGAAGCCCACGTGATAGTCGTCGATCGAGGCGACCGCGATCGTGCGCACGCCCCTCGACAGCATGGCTTCCACGCGTTCGGGCGTCAGCACGTCACCGGTGGTCTGCACGGAAATGTAGGGCGCGGCCTCGCCCCATCGCGCGCGGACCGCGTCGAGGGCGGGATAGAAGAGCTCTTCGCGCACGCCGTCGATGAGAAGCTCACCGCCTGCCATGACCAGGAGTGAGCGCCGCCTGGCGCCCGTCTTGCGGTCGCGGAAGCTCATGTCGTCGGGCAGGTTCTTGAGCACCTGGAGGTACGCCGCCTGGCCCTCGCCCACCACGCGCTTCAGTTCGTCCTTCACATAGGGTCGGAAGCGGTCGTCATAGCAATGGCGGCACTTGCGGTGGCAGGCCCACGTCAACACCCAGTATACGGCTTCCATCAGTTCCCCTGTTCCCCTGGCATTCGATACGGACCACGCAGGGGAATTCGTTCGCTCATGCCAAAAGGTTTCGCGTTTTTTCAGAAGCACCGCAACCGGGCAAATGACCGATGCTGATGACTGCGCTTGTCAATTGGCACTCATTATGCCAATTGTTTGGCAACCATGCCGTGCCGCACCTCATTGCCGGTCCACGCGCTCCAACGGGAAGACACTATGCACGCCAAAGAACTCTGGGTCGAACGCGCCAATCTGCGTCATACAAAGGTCGTCGAGCGCCAGCTCGCGCCGCTGCAGGACGGCGAAGTTTTGGTAAAGATCGACAAGTTCGGGCTCACGGCCAACAATGTGAGCTATGCGATCTCGGGCGACTTAATCGGTTACTGGAAGTACTACCCGGCGGAAGGCGAATGGGGAAAGGTCCCGGTCTGGGGCTTTGGCAATGTGGTCGAGTCGCGCTGCGCCGATATCCCGGTGGGCGAACGCATGTGGGGCTTCTTCCCGATGGCGACGCATGCCGTGCTGAAGCCCGGCAAGGTGCATCCGCACCAGTTCACGGATGTGAGCGAGCACCGGCAGCCTTTGCCCGGCCTCTACAATGACTTCATGCGCACGAACAATGATCCGGCGCCGATGAAGCAGATGGAGGACGCGCGCTGCGTGCTGTTCCCGCTCTTTGCAACGTCCTATGTGCTTTATGACTATCTGGTCGCGAACAATTTCTTCGGGGCTACGCAAGTCATCGTCGGGTCGGCGTCGTCAAAGACGGGCTTCGGGCTTGCCCATCTGCTCCATCACGACAAGGCGGCCGGCCAGCATGTTGTCGGCCTTACGTCGCCATCCAATGTTGCCTTCGTGAAGGATCTCAAGGTTTGCGACCAGGTCGTGACCTATGACGCGCTTTTCTCCATCGATGCAACGAAGCCGACGGCTTTTGTCGACATGGCGGGTTCGGGTGCCGTGCTGACGGCCCTCCATCATCACATCGGCGACAACATGAAGGAAAGCTGCATCGTGGGTGCGACGCACTGGGAGTCGGATCGCAATCGTGGCGATCTCCCGGGTGCCAAGCCCGCCTTCTTCTTCGCGCCGGCGCATATCGGCAAGCGCAACAAGGAATGGGGGCCGGGCGTGCTGATCGGCAAGGCCATGGCAGCAGGGGCGAAGATCACGGCATCGATTGCTGGGCAGTTTGAGATCGACAAGCTGCGCGGCCCTGCAGCCGTCGAGAAGACCTTTGTCGACCTCGTCAACAACCAGGTGCCACCCAGTCGCGGCCTGCTGCTGTCGATGCAGGAGGATGCGGGCGGAGACAACAGGTCATGAACTGGCGCCTGTACGGCACACCCAACTCGCTCTACACCGGCAAGGCGCGCAGCTATCTGGTCAAGCAGCGGATTCCTTTTGAAAACCGGGCTGCCGGCGAGAGCCGGTTCCGCGAAGAGATCGTGCCGAAGATCGGTCGCTGGATCATTCCAGTGCTTGAAGGCGAGAATGGCGACCTCGTCCAGGACGGCTCGGACATCATCGCGCATTTTGAATCCAAGGGCGGTACGCGGCTTCCTGCCTATCCGACAACGCCACGCCACGCGCTGATCGGTCAGATTTTTGAACTGTTCGGCGGCGAGGGATTGCTGCGTCCGGCGATGCACTACCGCTGGAACTTTGACGATGTGAACAAGTCCTTCCTGTCGCTCGACTTCGGATCATCGCTTGCTCCCACGGGCGCGCCTGAAGAAATGCAGGCCGGGATCTTCGCGATGGCGAGCGCCCGCATGCGCAAGGCGATGACAAGCTTCGGCGTAACGGCGGAGAGCATTCCCGCCATCGAAGCGTCCTACGCGGAGTTCCTGCGCCTGCTTGACTCGCACCTTGCTTCATCGCCCTATCTTCTGGGCGGGCGGCCGACCATCGCAGACTACGGTCTGATCGCGCCACTGTATGCCCATCTCGCGCGTGATCCCTACCCTGCCCGCCTGATGCAGCAGACCGCGCACCGGGTCTGGCGCTGGACCGAACGGATGAACCGCGCTGACCAGGACGCAGGCGAGTATGGGGATGTGCCGGAGGCGCTGTTCGCAGACGACCATGTGCCCGATACGCTGATGGCGTTGCTGCGCTTTGTGGCGGAGGACTATCTCCCGGAAATTCGCGCCTATGTTCAATACGCGAATGAATGGCTCTCGGCTCGCCCGGAAATCGTGTCCGGCACGAACGGACTTGCCCGGACCCAGGATCGCGTCATCGGAACGACGACGTTCACCTGGCGCGGTCACCCGGTGCAGGTTGCTGTCATGCCTTATCGTCTCTATCTGCTTCAGAAAATCCAGGAAGTCGCAGACCAGGCGACACCCGATGGGCGGGCCAACATCAACAGGCTGCTTGCCGACACGGGTCTTTCTGAAGTTCTCACATTGCGTACCCAGCGCCGCATCCTGCGCTCCAACCATCTGGAAGTCTGGAGCGAACCGCTCCTCCTTCCCGAAACGGGAGGCTGACCATGACCCTGTTTCCACCAAGCACCAATAGTGACTACCACGGCGCAACAGCCTCCGCCTGGTACTTGATGCTGGCAAGTGTGATGGAGATCATCCCTGGCTGCATTCATTACTTCCTGCCTGATGGCGGAGCGGGTGTGATCGGCGGTCTCGACCTCTCGAACCGGGGCGAAACCATCATTGCGCTCTTTGCGTGGGTCGGGTCCCTGCAGATTCCATTCGGACTGATGCTGCTCATTATCGGTGCGCGTTATCGCACCCTTGTACCGCTGGGCCTTCTGGCCGTGATCATGGAACGAGCGCTGATCTCCTATGACGGCTGGTTCGGCAAAGCCTCGTTAAGCGGCCATCATCCGCCAGCCCACTATGGCAGCGTGGTCGCGGTCGCGCTGGGGCTTGTGTTCCTGGTGCTTGCCTTGCGCACACAACGGCAAGCCACTTGAGGAGTTCACTTCACATGCAAGCGACGCCCCCAAACGGAGTGACCCAGTTCAGGCTTGTCAAATATCCTTCGGGCGCAGGTTTCGAAGGCATCGACGCCTTTCCGGAAGCCTTGACCATGCTGTTTGCCGGCAAGAATGAGGGAAAGCTCCTGATCGAACTCTGAACGGCGCCGACTAGATCCATATCCGGCAACAATCGAGAATTGAGATATCGCATGAAAGTCCTTCGTACACCCGATGATCGCTTCGCCAACCTGCCCGACTTCAACTATGCACCGCATTACACAACGGTGCGCGACGAGGATGGAACAGAGATCAGGATCCACCACATCGATGAAGGCCCGCGCGATGCGGAACCGATCCTGCTGATGCATGGAAATCCGACCTGGGCGTTTCTTTACCGCAAGATGATCCCGGGCCTGCTGAAGTCGGGGAAGCGGGTGATTGCCGTTGACCTTGTCGGTTGCGGGCGGTCAGACAAACCCGCAGCGAAGTCCGACTACACGCTCGCGCGCCACTATGACTGGATGTCGAAATGGCTGCAGGCGATGAACCTGAAAAACATCACGCTGTTCTGCCAGGATTGGGGTGGCACGATCGGCATCTATCTCGTCTCCCTCCATCCCGAGCGTTTCGCCCGCGTTGTGGCTGCCAATACCGGCCTGCCCCTTGGCGAAGGCGAAAACGAGTTCATGAAGATGTGGGTTGGCATGATGAAGGAAGCAACCGAGTTTCCCTGGCACATGCTGCACGCCGGCATGACGACGAAGCTGACCGAGGCCGAGGATGCGGCCTATCGCGCACCGTTCCCGACATCAGAATATGAAGCCGGCATCATTCAGTTTCCGGTGCTGATCGCCGTGCAGAAGGACAATCCCGGCGCGCCGCTCAACCGCGAAGCGTGGAAGCGGCTTGCGTCGTTCGACAAACCGTTTCTGACGCTCTTCGGAGAACTCGACCCGGTTGCGCGTGGATGGGAAAAGCGTGCGCAGGAGTATTTCAAAGGCGCAAAGGGACTGGATCACCGTATCATTGCTGGTGCCGGACACTTCATCCAGGAAGACGCGGCGGAGGAACTTGTCACGCACGTCAATCACTTCATTGCGACAACATCGTGAGCGGACCCATGATACGCACGGCCATCATCTGGGCGACAGGCGCCCTGCTCTATGTCCTGTTCCTTGTCTGGTATGGTGGCTGGCGCGAACCCTTGAGCAAGGCCGAGGTCGACGGCTTCATGCAGGCCGTCGAGCGCATCGAGGTCTACGATGGCAATGACCTGATCAAATCGCGGCTGCGCACGTTTCTCGAGGCTGACGACGGGAAAGAGTTCTTCATGGTCAACCTGCTGCGCTACCGGACGGCGCCGCAACCCTTTGAGGGCATGAAGCCAGGCGAGAGCGCGCGCGAAGTGATGGAGCGCTACTCGGGCGCGTTCATGCCATCGATCCTCGGGCGCGCAGGTTGGATGGTTTCGGGCGGACGCTCGGCGTCACCGGATCTCGAACGCTGGGGTGTAGAGCCAGATGCCGATTGGGAAGTCTATGGGCTTGTGCGCTATCGCAGCCGCCGGGACCTCGCCGAGATCATTTCGAACCCGGCTTTCAACAGCGTGCATCCCTACAAGTTCGCAGCCATCGAGGCGACGCGCGCGTTCCCGGTGGCGCCGGCGATTGTCGTGCTGGGACCAAAGCTGGTGGTCGGCCTCGTCATCCTGGTTCTCGTGCTGACGGCACAGCTCACTTCAAACTGGTTTGCCCGCAGGGGCTAACGGAGACATTTCCATGCGCTGGAAGCACTATGCCATCGCCGCCCTCGTACTGGTCGTTGCCGTTGCCGGCACGGCCTATGCGTTTCGCAAGCAACTGATCCTGTACTTCGTCGCCAATGTCGCGCGCGATGCGATTGTCGTGAAACCCCACCAGGAGATCACGTGGCAGGCCGGGCCTGCACAGGCCGAAAAGCCTGCCGCGGAGCGCCCGCCCAACGTCGTGTTCATCCTCGCGGATGACCTCGGGATCAATGACCTCAGCCACTTCGGTGGCGGCGTTGCCGACGGGCTGGTGCCAACGCCCAATATCGACTCCATCGCGAAGGACGGTGCGTTTTTCCGGAATGCGTATTCCGGGACGGCGGCCTGCGCCCCGTCACGCGCGATGCTGATGACGGGACGTTACGGTACGCGCACCGGCTTCGAGTTCACGCCAACGCCAGCCGGCATGTCGCGGATCCTGCCGCTCTTCTTCAATGATGGAACGCGGCCGCACGAGATCATCGCAAACCCGCGCGCGGGAGAGAACCAGCTTCCCTTTGAGCAGCAGGGCTTGCCGGGCACCGAGATCACGATTGCAGAGCTTCTCAAGGACGCGGGCTATCATTCGATGCATATCGGCAAGTGGCACCTCGGGAACACGAAGGAGTTCCTGCCGCAGTCGCAGGGCTTCGACGAGAGCGTGATGATGGAGAGCGGCCTTTACATGCGTGAGGATGATCCACAGGTGGTCAACGCCAAGCTGCCGTTCGATCCCATTGACCAGTTTCTCTGGGCGCGCATGCAGTATGCGACGTCCTACAATGGTGGCGAGTTGTTCGAGCCCAAGGGTTATCTCACGGACTTCTACACGGACGAAGCCATCAAGGCGATCGAGGCCAACCGCAATCGTCCCTTCTTCCTTTACCTCGCCCACTGGGGCGTGCACACGCCGCTGCAGGCGTCGAAGGAAGACTATGATGCCCTGCCCCAGATCAAGGACCACCGTCTGCGGGTCTATGCAGCGATGGTGCGCGCGCTCGACCGCAGCGTCGGCCGCGTTCTCAAGACGCTTGAGGAGAACGGCCTCAGCGAGAACACCATCGTCATCTTCTCGAGCGACAATGGGGGTGCTGGCTATATCGGCCTCAAGGACATCAACCAGCCCTATCGCGGCTGGAAGCTGACATTCTTCGAAGGCGGGATCCGCGTACCGATGTTCGTGAAGTGGCCGGCAAAGATCCCGGCGGGAACGACGAACGCGACGATCGTCTCGCACATGGACCTGCTGCCGACAGCTGCAGCCGCGGCTGGCGTATCGCTTCCGACGGATCGCACGATTGACGGCGTGAACCTGCTGCCGCTGCTGGAGAAGGGCGCTGTGCAACCCGACCGCACAATCTTCTGGCGCGACGGGCATTACCAGGCCGTGCAGACGGGCGGCTTCAAGCTGCAGGTGTCGGAGCGGCCGAAGAAGGCTTGGCTCTTCAACCTGCGCGAAGACCCGACCGAGCAGAAGAACCTCGCCGAGACGATGCCGGACAAGGTCGCGGAGATGCGTGCTCTCATCGACGCGCACAACAAGACGCAACGCGAGCCGCTGTTTCCTGCGCTGGGCGAGATGCCGGTGACCATCGACAAGACGCTGGAGGAACCGGCAACGAAGGACGACGAGTATATCTACTGGCCAGGATAACCCGATGATCCGCTTCCTTCCCTCAAGTACCAATGGCGACTATCAGGGCCGCATGATCGCTCCCTGGTTCCTGACACTGGGTGCCATTGGTACGATCGTGCCAGGTGGCATCCATGCCTTCCTTCCCGATGGCGGCGCGGGCGTGATCGCGGGGATCGACCTTTCGCAGAACGGACACACGATCATCGGGGTGTTCGCCTGGGTGGGCGCCACGCAGATCGTCTGGGGGACGCTCATGCTGCTGGTCTCGCTGGCCTATCGCAGCTTCGTTCCGCTAGTGCTCGCGCTCATCCTTGTCGAGCGCACAATCATCGCGGCCAATCACTGGATCCTGAAACCCTCGGTTACGGGTCACCATCCACCCGAGGCCTATGTGACGCTGGTGATGCTCCCGGTGCTGCTCCTGATGCTTATCCTGTCCTTAAGCAAGCGTCCGGAATCCTGAAGCCGCCCTTCGCGCAATAACCCCGGTCCTGTTGTGGACTCCTGTCTGAGCGCTTATGCTGATTCCAAAGTCAGCTCATCAGAAGCTTCGGAGGAAACATGTCACTCGCCCCTTCCAACGAGTCCCGGAATGATCCCTGGACCATGCCCCTTGCACAGATCGATCCCAGCAAGGGCGACCTCTTCGAGAAGGAACTTCACTGGGACTATTTCGCCCGCCTGCGCCGCGATGATCCCGTGCATTTCACGCCAGCCAGCGACTTCGGTCCCTACTGGTCAATCACGAAATTCAACGACATCGTTCAGGTCGAGACCAGCCACAACATCTTCTCGTCGTACCCTGAGATCGTGATTGGTGACGGGCCGGCTGACTTCCGCCCGCCCATGTTCATCGCCATGGATCCGCCCGTCCATGACGAACACCGCAAGACCGTCACGCCGGCTGTCAGCCCTGCCCGGCTCGTGGAGCTTGAGCCGCTGATCCGGCAGCGTGCGGGCAAGATCCTTGACGGGCTGCCTCGCAACGAGACGTTTAACTGGGTTGACCGGGTTTCGATCGAGCTCACCACGCAGATGCTGGCGACGCTGTTCGACTTCCCGTTCGAGGATCGGCACCTGCTGCCTTACTGGTCCGACGTCGCCACGTCTGCGGAAACCGTCGGCAATGACTCGCTTCCCCAGGAGAAGCGCCAGCAGATCCTGCTGGAGTGCCTCGCCTATTTCACGAAACTCTGGAACGAGCGCGTGGACACCGACAAGCCCGGGTTCGATTTCATCTCGCTGCTGGCACGCGGGCCTTCGACGAAGGACATGCACAAGGATCCGATGAATTTCCTCGGCACACTCATGCTGCTGATCGTCGGCGGCAATGACACGACGCGCAACTCGATTTCGGGTGGCGTGGTGGCGCTCAACAAATTCCCGAAAGAGTACGACAAGCTGCGCGCGAACCCGGCGCTGATCCCGTCGATGGTGTCTGAGATCATCCGCTTCCAGACCCCGCTCGCGCACATGCGCCGTACGGCCATCGCCGATGGCATCGTGGGTGGCAAGGCGATCAAGAAGGGCGACAAGGTAGTCATGTGGTACATCTCGGGCAATCGCGACGAGACCGCCATCGACCGGCCGAACGACTTCATCATCGACCGCGAAAACCCGCGGCATCACCTGTCCTTTGGCTTTGGCATCCATCGCTGCATGGGCAACCGGGTCGCAGAAATGCAGCTCAGGATCATCTGGGAAGAGATCCTGAAACGCTTCCCGCGCATTGAGCTCGTGGCCGAGCCTGTCCGGGTGAAGTCCAACTTCGTCCATGGCTTCACGGATGTGCAGGTACGAATTCCCGGCTGAGGCTCCTGTTGCCCCGAAGACCTGCCGTGTGGCCAGAGCGCTACACGGCAGCAACTATAAGTTGCGACCTTCCGCTGGGCCCCAGATGTAGACCGGACAAGCGTAATGGGCACGACATACGGCGCGCACCGCCCGGTTTTCCTCCCCGGTAACCGCCCACCGTTGCAGCCCGATCCCCTACCATGGGTTGCAAGGGCTCGGGGGAGAGTATGCTTTACCATGCTGATACTGCGCGCGGTCAGAAGGCCGTGCGCGCGCAACTTTTGTGCGCGGGACTGGTTACTGGCCTGATGGTTTTCGCCACTGTCGGTCGGACGGAAACGCTGGAGGAGGTGCTGGTCAAGACGTACCAGACCAGCCCGGAACTCGCCGCAGAGCGTGCTGCGACGCGCGCCACGGACGAAGAGATCACGCAAGCCAAGTCCAAATGGATGCCTTCTCTCAATGCCGAGGGGTCGTATGCCATCTCCTCAGCAAGCGGGGACAGCGGTGGCACGCAGTATGACGTGCGCAGCCGCTCCTGGTCTGCGGACCTCGTGGCCCGCCAACCGCTATTCACCGGTGGGCGCAATGGAGCCACACGGCGCATCGCAGAAGCACAAGTTTCGGCGCAACGCGCGCGACTGCGTTCCCGGGAGCAGTCTGTCCTGCTTGAAGCAGCTATCGTCTATGCTTCGATCGTACGAAACGAAGCCGTGCTTGACCTTGCGCGCGAGGACATTGCGATCCTGCAGTCACTGCTCAAGGAGTTCACGGACCGTCATGACGCCAACAAGGCGACTGACAGCGATGTCGATCAGATTCTTGCGTCACTTGAGGCGGCGCGCGCCGAGTGCCTTGCCTATCACGCGACGCTGCAGAACAGCTGGCGTGCTTTCGAGCAAGTTGTGGGAGAACCACCAATGCTCATGGAGCCGGCAGAAGCTCTTGGGGCTGTCAGTCCTTGCATTGACGCCCTTGGCCAACGGAAGCGATCCACCCTGAAGATGCCCGACAAGCTTCCGATGATCCCCGGTACACTGGAGGAAGTTGAAGAGGCTGCGCGCGGAAACGTGCCTGAACTTGACGTCGCGCGCGCCGAAGAAGCCGCGTCCCGCGGGACCGTGTCCGCTGCCTATGCAGAACTACTGCCAAAAGCAGGCCTGACTGCGTCGATCGGAACCAGCGGCGAAGATGAGGATCCGCAAGGCTCAGGCCGCGACTCCTCCGTCAGCGCCAGGCTGAGCATCCCGCTTTTCAATGGTGGTGCTGAATGGTCCGAGATCAGGGCTGCACGCGAACGCGCCAACCAGGCGAAGCTGAAGATCACCAGTGCGCAGCGGCAGATCATGCGCAGCGCGCATGGCGCCTGGTATGATCTCGTTTCCGTCAGGGCCGTTCGTGCCGTCAACAAGGCGAAGGCCCAAACCGTGTTGCGCGCGTTTGAAGGCCTGCGCAAGGAAATGATGGATCCCAAGCTGCATCGGTCGATCACCGACCTGCTCGGGCTACGACAGGCCTATCTGTTCACGCAGATTGCACTCATAGGAAGCAATCGCGAAGAAGCCGTGACCGTGTTCAAGCTGCTGGCAGCCACCGGGAGACTGAATGCTTCCGACCTGAAGCTTCCGCTCGAACCGTACAACCCGGACGTCAACCTGAAGCACGCGAACCGCTTCATCGGCGACACGATTCAAGGGGAATAGGCGGACGGCGCGGTCGGCCCCTCTCAGGGAAAAGTGGGGCGATCAAGCGCAGATTGCTGATCGACCCTCCTGAAGAACGTGGCACCGACGGGTTGGCTGTCTAGCCGGTGAAGATGCTGAGCGGGTGGAA
Source organism: Micropepsaceae bacterium (assembly GCA_044375275.1). Taxonomy (GTDB): domain Bacteria; phylum Pseudomonadota; class Alphaproteobacteria; order Micropepsales; family Micropepsaceae; genus SZUA-430. The sequence goes on from JBILMZ010000012.1 coordinate 23,640, forward strand.
GTTCCACTGGATGCAGAAGGCCAGGAAAGCCAGAACCGCCAGCGTCAGAACGATGTAACCTGCCTGCGCGAGACGGGCACGCGGACCTGCACCAAATCCCGTGACGCTCCAGACAATCATGGGTACCGCAAGGACACCCACGATGACTGGCACTGTCAGGAGGATCATCAGCATTGGCGAAGGTCCATGCAGGATCGCCAACGGTGCTGAGTCCGACAGCAATGCCACCATGGACACCAGCGTCGAGAGGATCAGTCCTGCTGCAAGAAAGCCGGTCATCCTCGGTCCAAAGGTGATGACGGCCTGTGGCTCTCCGAACAAGTGGCGGCTCAGGAAGCCGTTCGCCCATCCCCACATCGTCATGATGCAGATTGCGACGATCAATGCGAGGGCGACGGACCACAGGGACCATATGCCAAGTCCTGTCACGCGATCATAGGCTGTCGTATCAATCATGAAACGCGCGGGCTCCCCCGCGCCCGTGGGACGCCAGGCCGCTTTCCACTGGTGCTCAGCGTTCATCCATGTACCGTTTTCCTGCGGCACGAAGAGCAGAGCATGCTCCCGCCCTGGCAGGCGTACTTTCAATGCGCCCCCAGGGACAGCGTCAACCGAGACTTCCGAGGCTGCAGCTGCGAGGACAGTGAAGTCCGACCTTGCGCGCCGCACGGTCATGTACGTCCCCTCGGCCGCCTGCGCGCGCTGGTCAGCGTCAGGCCACTGCGCGGCCTGGACCGCGGATATGCGTGGCCAGAGCGCATTAAACAGGCCGTCGCGGATGGCCTGGCTTGTCGTGAAACTGCACTCTGCATTGGTCACCACAAAGAACCCGCTCCTGCTTTCAGGGTGAAGCACGAGCTGGGCGCAGAAGCCGTTCCAGGCACCGTCATGACCGATCCAGGTGATGCCATTGCGGGTTCCAGTGGCAAATCCATAGGCCCAACCATCAAGGCCGTCGGCATTGGCGAAGTGCCTTGCCTGCATGCGCTCAACCAGCGTCTCCGACAGGATCTGTTGCCCCTCGGGGGTCGCACCCCTGCTCAGATTCATCAGCATGAACTTCGACATGTCTGCAGCCGTCGTGATCAGGTCGCCAGCCGGGCCCACGCGCACCTGATCCAGCTGTCCACGACGGAAACCGCCTTCTTCTCCTGCGGGGAAATACGGCACCGCTATCGTCGCGGGGATCGGATAGGGAATGCCGAAACTGGATGATGTCATGCCAAGCGGCGCGAGCATGTGCGTTGCGACATGGGCCGCGAACTCCTCGCCTGTCACGGCCTCGACCACCTGCCCCGCCACGCCGATTCCGTAGTTCGAATAGGCGATGACATTGTTGGGCGGCAGCACGCGGGGCGGCAAGGCGCGCGACAGATGCTGTGACAACGGCTCGGCCGGCGCACTCAGGGGCGCCGCCATGCCGCGATAGCGATCATCAAAACCCGCTGTGTGCGTGAGAAGGTTCGCGAGCGTGACGGGTTCGGGAAAATTCGTGCCGACCTTGAAGGAAGACAGGTAGGTGTTGACGTCAGCATTCAGGTCCACCTTGCCCTGCTCCACCGCCTGCATGACGGCGGTTGCCGTGAAGAGCTTTGAAACTGACGCGACCCTGAAGCGCGTCACATCGGGATCTACGGCTGTCCCCGCGCGAATGTCGGCCAGTCCGTAACCTGCCTTGTGCACGACAGCACCGTCCTGGATGATGACCACCGCCGCTCCAGGCAACTGACCGCTGCCGACAAGGCCAGCAAAGAGGCCGTTGGCATATGACTGGATCGATGACGTCGGTTGAGCTTCGGGCGGGACCGCGGCCTCGGTTGTCGTCGGGCTAGCCTCTGCGGGCGCGGGGTCGACGCCAAACGGCACGCGCTTGCGCTCGAGTGGTCCGGTTTCTTCTGACGGCGGCGCGCCGAGCGCAGGCTCCCCAAAGCCGCTATCGGCAGGTTGGGCCGAGGCCGTGCCCAAAGCCAACAGCAGCAGGACGATGGCGGAGTACAGCCGGTTGAAGTTCATTCTGGGTTTTGCTTGCTTGAGATCTGAGGCTGAGGGCGAAACTAACGCTGCGGCGCAGCGGTTTCCACAACGCATTTGTTGAGTTAACCACGATCGGGATCGCCTGACAGGCGAAGAGCCTGTGGCGGGCTTGCCGAAGTCTGTGGAAGAACGATCGGATTGGCTGCGACAGTCCGCTCCACTCCCGGGCATCTCTTCCTATCTTGCCAAACGGAAGCGGCACACTTTGCCTCAAAAAATCCCGCAAAAACGCCCTTTTCACTGGTGCTTTTTGGCCATTTCTACATCACAAAAGGTTCACTGAAGCATGGTCTACGGTCCGCACTGAGGTGTAGGTGCGCAAAGTATCTCGCCCGGTTCCAAGATCACAAAGATCACAAGGGGTCACTCATGACTATGAAACTCGGTTTTGCTGCGGCGCTGGCGATGTCTGTCGCTACGACGGCAGCCATGGCCGCGGATGATTTCGATCCGCGCTACAAGGACTATCAGCCGACGTCAGGCGTGTCGGGTACGCTCAAGTCGGTCGGTTCGGACTCGCTGAACAACCTGCTCACGCTCTGGGCAGAAGACTTCAAGAAGATGTATCCGTCGGTCAAGATCGAGATCGAAGGCAAGGGTTCGTCGACGGCTCCGCCGGCGCTGATCGCCGGTACGGCCCAGTTCGGACCCATGTCGCGCGCCATGCGCCCGCAGGAAATCGATGCATTCGAAGCCAAGTACGGCTACAAGCCCACGCTGATGCGCGTTGCGGTGGATGCTCTTGCGGTCTACGTCAACAAGGACAATCCAATTCCTTGCTTGTCACTCGGACAGCTTGACGGAATTTTCTCGGTCACGCGCAACTCGGGTTCGCCCGACCTCACGAAGTGGGACCAGATCGGCCTGACGGGCGAATACGCTGGCAAGTCGATCTCGCTCTTCGGTCGTAACTCGGCCTCGGGCACCTATGGCTACTTCAAGGAAGTTGCCATGCTGAACGGCGACTACAAGGCCACCGTCAAGGAACAGCCGGGTTCGTCCGCCGTTGTTCAGGGCATTGCTTCCGACAAGTTCGCCATGGGCTACTCGGGCATCGGCTACAAGACCGCTGACGTCCGCGCCATTCCGGTCAGCGGCCGCGATGGAACGTGCTACGAGCCGAACAAGGCCAACGCCTATTCCGGCAAGTATCCCATCGCCCGCTTCATGTACGTTTACATGAACAAGAACCCGTCGACGCCGCTTGAGCCGCTGCGCGCCGAGTTCGTGAAGTTCCTGTATTCCAAGAGCGGCCAGCTGGGAACAGTCAAGGACGGATACTACCCGATGCCTTACGTGTTTGCCCAGGAAGACCTTGGTCGCCTTGGCCTGAAGTAAGCCCAAGCTTGAGTTAAAGCGGGTCGGTGATACGGCCCGGCAGAATTCTGGCCGCGACTTTCGTGTCGCGGCCAGAACATAATCAGGAACTTGGGGGCAAGTTCTTTATTAGTTGGAAGTTGTCAGCGTATAGTTGCAACTTCTGGGGGGCACAGTGCGATGACCGATAACGCTGCAAAAGTGGACAAGGGCGCGCGACCGTCCTCCATATTTTATCAGCGACCGAAGAAGACGAAATCGTCCGTGCTGTTCACGGATTCGTTGGCGGGCTGGGGTATTCGCATCGGTGGAACATTGGTGATTTTCGCCGTGTTCACAATCATGATCTTCCTTGTCTACGTGGCGTCCCCCCTTCTGGATGACGGACGTGTGGATGGCGTGAAGACGTTCGCCGTCGAGCCTACGCGTGGCGCCCTGCTGAACACCCACATGGACGAACACCAGACGCTGGTGGTTCGCATGTCCGCCGACGGCAGCACGTCGGGCTTCCATGCCCCCACCGGCACGCCCATCGAAATTCCCAGTTTCGATTTTGCAGGAGCAACCGCCTCCGCGTTTGCCCGCACGCTGCTGGGTGACGACCTTCTGTTTGGCTTTCCGGACGGCACCGTCCGCACTGCGCGGATCGACATCCATCCCAAAGTCGTCTCGACCCAGCTTACGCCAACCGGCCTCACGAAACTTGATGAGCGTGACTCGACCAATGGCCGCGTGATTTACACCAAGATCCCTGAACAGTTCCGCAAGACGGAGCCGTTGATTTCCCTGGACGCCCCCGTTCAAGTTGCGCCAGCTGGAACCGCGATCGTGCGCGCGGACTTCCGCGTCGGCGGCACCGCAGAAAGGCCCGTGCGAACATTCGTAACCATGGACGCAACAGGAAAAATCCGCCTGACGGAGGCGTATACTGAAATCAACATGATGACAGGCGTCGGTGACACCCAGCTCACCAATGCCGAGCTGCCGGTGTCAGTTCAGGTTGATGAGGTCGTGAACCTGTTGCTGAACACACAGGGTAACCGCGTGATCGTGGCGAAGAAGGACGGAACCATCTTCCGGTTCGACACAAGGAACCTCGCCAAGCCGGTTCTGGCCGAGACTACCCGCGTCCTGCCGAAGGGCGTTGAACTGACATCGATCGTGTACCTCAACGCTGAAAACTCCCTGGTTGTTGGTGCTTCGGACGGATCGGTGTCGATCTGGTTTGGTGTCGATACAAAATCGAAAAAGACAACCGACGGCATCGAGATCACAAAGGTCCATGCTGATTTCGGGAAGCAGAAAGCAGCCATCACCGACATTCGCGTCAGCCAGCGCACCCGCCTGTTCTCTACCGCTGATGCTGCCGGCAACGTCTGGATCCGTCATGGTACGACCGAGCGCACCCTTCTTGAGCTGCCGGGAACGCCGGATACGACGGGCCTGCAGCAAACCGTTTTTGCCCCGAAAGACGACGGCTTGCTGGGCATCGGAAACAACAACAAGGCCGCGCTCTGGAAGCTTTATGTTCCACATCCTGAAACGACCCTGCAATCCCTGTTTGGGAAGGTCTGGTACGAAGGGTACACCGAACCTCAGTTCGTCTGGCAGTCGACCGCCGGAACGGATGCCGCAGAACCAAAGCTTTCTCTCATTCCCCTGATTTTCGGGACATTCAAGGCCGCCATTTATTCACTGATGCTGGCCATTCCGATTGCCCTGCTTGCAGCGATCTACACGTCAGAGTTCCTCAAGCCAAGAACACGCGCCGTCGTCAAGCCCGTCATGGAACTCATGGCGACCCTTCCATCTGTCGTCGTCGGGTTCGTGGCCGCCCTCGTGCTGTCGCCCATCGTGGAGAACTGGATCGCTGCCATCGTGATCGCGTTCGCCATCGTGCCGTTGACCGTCATCTCGGCGTCTTTCGCCTGGCAGCTGCTGCCGGCAAGGGTTGCCATCATGCTTGATGGCATTCCCAAGCTGATTGCGTTCCTCCTGGCCATTGTGGCTGCGGTCTGGTTGAGCATTCTTTCCGGCCCTCTGATTGAGACGGTTTTCTTTGGCGGGGACTTCAAGAAGTGGACCAGCGGCGAGGGTTCAGGGCAGCCTTTCCTCGTGCTAATGCTCATGCCCCTCGCCTTCCTGACCGCCATATTGATCACCCGCCCCGTATTCAATTCAAATTACCGCGCCCGCTTGCGGGAAATGGGAGCGTTTGCAGCTGGAGTCCAGGAGTTGGTGGGCTGGGCTGCGCTTGTTGTACTGGCAATTCTGATTGCACTTGGGCTCTCCCTGATTCTCTCGCAGATCGGCCTGGATGCACGTGGCGGCATGGTGGACACCTATGTCCAGCGCAATGCCCTGGTGGTTGCCTTTGCAATTGCCTTTGCTGAAATTCCAATCATCTACACGATCTCTGAAGATGCGTTGAACTCCGTGCCGTCCTACCTGCGCTCGGGCTCGCTTGCATGCGGTGCATCCAAGTGGCAGACCGCTTCACGGATCGTGCTGCCGACTGCCGCTTCCGGAATTTTTTCGGCCATCATGATTGCACTTGGCCGCGCCGTTGGTGAAACCATGATCGTGGTCATGGCCACAGGCAACACGCCGGTCATGGACATCAACCTGTTCAACGGACTGCGAACGCTTTCCGCGAACATCAATGTTGAACTCCCGGAGGCCGTCAGGGACTCGACCCTCTACAGAACACTGTTCCTATGTGCGCTCGTGCTCTTTGCAATGACATTCGTGATCAACACGATCGCGGAAGTCGTGAGGCAGCGTTACCGCAAGCGGTCGGCGCAATTGTGACGATGGTGATGTGACATGACAAACGAAACACTGCACGCCTCATCAACGCCCGCACCAACTGCCCCTGCCGTCCGGCGGCGCATCGGCAGCGACCTCTCAGCCCGCGGTGAACCCTATGTCTGGGTGATGGGTGCCGCGCTCGTCGGTGGCCTTGGCATGATCCTGGGTCTGCTTGGCTACATTCTGGTCGTGGGTGCCCTCACTTTCTGGCCTGTCCCCGTTGAAACGGTAACAACCCTTGATGGCAAAACCGTCGCGGGGGAAGTGTTTCGTTCAGAGTCCTATCGTGTTCCCGAAGGCATCCTGAAAACCCTGCCCCCAGACGTGCAGCAACAGATCAAGAATGACCTGGGAATGGCTGAACGCACCCTTTTCAGGGTCGGCAACTTCGATCTTTTCGGAGAGGACTTCGTCTGGATATCGGACTACGAGCGCAAGACGACGACGCTCGACCGCAACATGTTCTTTGTCGAGCGGCTTGAATGGGGTCCGTTCGTCGGACGGGTCAAGCAGATCGACATCGCCGGCAGCGTTCTGGAGAACCCGAAGATCTCCAAGGTCAATGCAGAAGTGGCTGCGGGCAGCAAGCGCCGGGAAGCCATCACTGTCATTGAAACGGGCGAGATCAACGACATCAATCATGCCCTGGAAGAGCTCAGGCTTGATATCCGGCGCGCCGAACTGGACTACGGGATCGACAGCCAGGAAGCAAAGGACGTTCGCGCCGAGGTTGAAAAGCAGTCGCAGGCCCTCAAAGCCAGTTACAAAATCATCGAAGACAAGGTGATCGGCCTGCGGACGCTGGATGAACGCTACACGATCACGCTTGAGGCCATCGACGGCCGCACGAAGACCATTCCGCTGTCCCGCGTGGTGCGCCTTTACCAGGCCAACGTTCTGACGACCGAGCAGAAATGGGGCATTTACTTTGATCGCTGGGTGGAATTCATCACGGCGCCGCCGCGAGAAGCCAATACCGAAGGCGGTATTGTTCCCGCTCTGGTCGGCACCTTCACGATGATGGTGCTGCTCAGCCTTGCCGTGGCGCCCTTCGGGATCGTGACCGCGCTGTACCTGCGCGAGTACGCCAAGCAGGGTCCGCTCGTTTCCTTCATCAGGATCTGTGTCAACAACCTGGCTGGCGTCCCGTCCATCGTCTACGGCGTGTTCGGTCTCGGGTTCTTCTGCTACATCCTCGGCGGGTCCATCGACCAGATTTTCTATCCCGAGCGTCTTCCGTCCCCGACATTCGGAACCGGAGGCATCCTCTGGGCGTCGCTGACGCTGGCCCTGCTGACCGTTCCCGTGGTTATCGTTTCTACCGAGGAAGCGCTGGCTGCCGTCCCGCGCTCCATGCGCGAAGGGTCGCTGGCCTGTGGAGCCTCCAAATGGCAGACCATCTGGCGCATCGTCCTTCCACGAGCCGCCCCGGGTGTCATGACCGGCCTCATCCTGGCCATGGCGCGTGGCGCCGGCGAGGTGGCACCCCTGATGATCGTCGGGGTGGTCAAGCTGGCCCCGGAACTGCCCATCGACTTCACGGCGCCCTTCGTACACTTTGATCGCAGCTTCATGCATCTGGGCTTCCACATCTACGACGTGGGTTTCCAGTCTCGCAACTCTGAGGCAGGCCGTCCAATGGTCTATGTGACAACGCTGCTGCTCATTGGCCTTATCATTTCATTGAATGCGTTTGCTATCGTGGTGCGTGAACGGCTCAAGCGCGCCTATCACGTGGGGTCCTTCTAAGGGATTTGGGGTAAGATCATGAGTGTTCGAATGGCACAGGCCAAAGCTGGCTCGGATGAATACGCCGATACCGTTTATCACATCACGGAAGGCGAGAACGGCAAGAGCATTGAGGTCAAGGACTTCAACCTCTGGTACGGCGCGGCTCAGGCTCTGTTCAACAACACGCTGGACATCCAGAAGGGTCTCTGCACCGCCCTGATCGGACCGTCGGGCTGCGGAAAGTCAACGCTGCTGCGTTCGATGAACCGCATGAACGACCTCGTTGACGGGGTCCGGACCACGGGACAGATGATCCTGGAGGGTGAACAGATCTTCGGCGCCGGCGTTGACGTCATCGCATTGCGCAAGCGCATGGGCATGGTGTTCCAGAAGCCGAACCCCTTCCCGATGTCGATCTTCGAGAACGTCATCTATCCCCTGCGCGTAGATGGCGTCACCAACCGAAAGCTGCTCAAGGAAACGGTCGAAGCCGCCCTGAAGGGATCTGCCCTCTGGAACGAGGTCAAGGACCGGTTGAACGAAAGCGCCCTCGGCCTTTCCGGCGGACAGCAGCAGCGCCTGTGCATCGCCCGCGCCATCGCCGGTAACCCTGAAGTCCTGCTGATGGACGAGCCCTGCTCGGCACTGGACCCGATCGCGACCTCCAAGATCGAGGAGCTGATCGACGAACTGAAGGGCCGCTACACGATCGTCATCGTGACCCACAACATGCAGCAGGCGGCCCGCGTGTCGGACAATACGGCCTTCATGTACCTGGGGCGGCTCATCGAGTACGGCGACACCAAGCAGATGTTCGAAAAGCCAAAGGTAAAAAGGACCGAAGATTACCTTACGGGACGCTTCGGCTAGGGGGTTGCGGCAAGTGTTCCCGGGGCTTGCCTTGGGACACGCGGCCATATTATAAGCCCGCCTCGGTCGGACGACACTTTGGTCCGGCCCGTGTGCGCCCTTCGTCTATCGGTTAGGACTCAAGATTTTCATTCTTGCAAGAGGGGTTCGATTCCCCTAGGGCGTACCACTCTCTCTTCCCCTTCCATGATTGGCTGATCGACCTCTCCCCGGCACATTCGGGGTAGGTCCGAAGCTGCTGCGACTGAGTTGCATAATTGTCACATTTTTCGAAATGTGACGGTCAGCAGACGCCAGCAGCAGCGAAATCCCTTCCCCACAAAGCCATCCTGTCACCGCAAAGCGTCCGGCCTGTGTTGCTACGCACGCGCGCCTGCCAACCTCGACGCACATGAGATGCAAGTGGCGCCTCCCCTCCTGGAATACAGGTTTTTACTGGGTTTTCTTGCGCCTCGCGCAAACGCCTGGCGAACATGTCAAGCGCCGGCTCTCGGTCCGTCATCTTGCTCGAACGCACGGCGTGCGCTTCTCATTTGTGATGGATGTCCGGCGCGTGAAAAAAAGTGCGCACTTCGTGCGTTCACATACTTGTCATAATGCGCACCGTGTGCATATATTAACCCTAGCAGAGCACGCAGGACGGTCCTTGCGTGGAGTTGCTGCGATCCATGCTGCCGGGCCTGAAAAAAAGGTGCCGTCAGCCAGAGGAGTGCACGACCATGAAGAATCCATCAGCCGTTTGGGTAGTTTTGGCCCCGCTTTGGCCGCTTTTGGCTCTGGGGCTGGCCTACGCCGCCGTCTACGCGACGCGGATGTAGCGCGCGGATTTACCAGTAGTCCAAATGAAAGAGGGGCAACCGGGCTGGTACCGGTTGCCCCTTTTCTTTGGTTCGCTGACTGACGCCGGGATGGATCCCGCCCTACTGCTGCGCCGACGCAGCGTTCGGGGCTGTTGAAGGCGCCTTCCCTGCCCCCATCAGCCCGTTCATGATCGTCTCGTACTTCGCGATCGGGATCATCCGGGATGACACCACGCGGTAACCGCGGGCGACCAGCCTGTCCTCGAAGTCGGGCATGTGCAGTGCACCCCACGGCAGGTAGATCAGGTTGAAGCGGGCAGCGTGCCTGTCCATTGCGGCCAGCGCGTGCGCGTTGCGCTTCTTGACCAGTTCCTCCATGACGGCCCGGATCTGGGGTTCGGTGAAGCGTCCCGTGACATCAATGTATTTCCCGACAGCTTCGGAGAGCGTGGGGCTCTGGAAAATCGAGCCGGCGGCTTCGATGAATGCCAGGGTTTCCGGCGACAGCTCCGAGACATCGACGTCAGCAAACACGACGCTCGGCTTGCCTGCGACCACCGGCAGCGCGGGAGTGACGGCTGCAGGCTGAGTGCCGGGTGCCGGCGGCGCGGCAGGTGCGGCCTCCAAGATGTTCGAGCCCGCGAGGAGCGACTGGAACTCGCCCTGCGACTGCAGGCCCAGACCGCGCGCCGCGTTGTCATAGCTCGGCTTCGCCTTCATCCGGTTATCGCGATCCGTCACCCCTTCGGCGAGGATCAGCGCCTGCGGCGGGATGCCCGCATAAAGCTGGCGATAGAACTCACGCTCGCCGATATGGACCATGCCGACGAGGCGCACTTCGCTCTCGCCCTTCTTCATTACAGTTTCACGCACTTCAAGCCCGTTGGCCGCGAAGTGCAGATAGCCGCGGGATTCCTGCTCGATGTAGGTCGGGATCGCGGCAATCAGTGCCACCACGCCAAAGACGACAAGAAGCAGGGCTGCAATCGGTCCGGCGATCAGGGTGCGGACGAACAGTCTCTCGTGCACCGGAAGATCGATCGTGCGGATGAACCAGCTGCCGAGGTTCAGCTTGTTTATCAGCAGACCGAAACCGGTGACCCCGAGCATGATGCCATCAAGACGCGCCAGGCTGGCGTGGTCCGACATAGACCAGCTCAGGCCAGGTGCGCCTGCCAGTTGCCACAAGGCCACCAGCAGGGGTGGCAGGAGCGTCAGCTTCGGCAATTGCGGGACAAGGATGATTTGCGCCAGCATGAGCAACGTCAGCACGGCAGCGAGCCCGCCCAGCTGCAGCCTGAACATGAAGAATGCGCTGTCCATCGCAGATTTCAGGACAAGGTTATCCAACAGCCCTACGGCAGCGTTCAGCGCGGCTACGAACAGGAAGGCATTGGCCAGAGCCACAAAGATCGGAAGGCCGTATCGGCTTTGCGGCATGTCTTGGTCGGTCATGAAAGCGTCCTGGCAGAAGTGGATCGGGGCAGAAGTGGATCGGGAATGAGGGCCTGCATCATAGTGGGGCACGCTGCACATGAAATGCACTTCCCCTGCAAGGCGAGTGGTTGTGCCAACAACTCGCCCTTCGGCGGAAGGGTGTCACAATTGTGGAACGACTAAGCCATGATGGGCAAAAAAGCGCGCCAGATTGTCACTCGGTGCGTTCCAAAAATGCCACAACCACAGGTGATTGCCGTCCGGGCGGGGAACTCTTCATCCAACTGTCATTGTTCTGTCACGTAGCGCACCGAAACTCCGCCTGCGATTGGGGCGTATCTCAATGTCCGTTTAATTTGGCGAAAAACAGCCAAATTCGTGCGGTTAACCGAAGACCTAAACTGGGGGACTGAGTGATGAAGAAGACGATTTGGCTCGCAACCACGGCACTCGTTGCCATGAGCTTTGCGGCCGCACCGGCGATGGCCGGTCGTTCGGCCGCAGACAAGCGTGCATCCGAACTCTCGGAGCTGAAGGCTCGCATCGAGAAGCTCGAGCAGGAAGCTGCTGCCGCCCAGGCAGAAGCTGCTGACGAGCGCATTGCCAATGGCGCGCGCCTGAAGCAGGTGGAAGACACGCAGAACGCCGTCCAGTGGTCGTTCGCCGATGGCCGTCCGTCGGTCCGTTCGGGCGATGGCCGCTTTGAACTGGCCTTCCGCGGCCGCTTCATGTTCGACATGGCTTCCTATGAGCAGGACAAGAATGACTTTGGCGCTGGCTATGCCTGCGGCCTCGGTGGCGCGTCTGTTCTTTGCGACCAGGGTTCAGGAGCTGTTTTCCGTCGCGTTCGTTTCGGCGTTGAAGGCAAGTTCTTCCGCGACTTCATCTACGAAATGCGCTTCGACTTCGGCGGTTCGGGCATCGAAGGTGACGGCACGGTCAACATCATGCGCGTCGGCTACACGGGTATTCCGAACACGCGCATCCATCTCGGCGCCATCCAGCCGATCATGACCATGTATGACGCCACGTCCTCAGCTGAACTGACGACGATGGAACGTCCTGCGGTCATCACAGCGCTCGTCGGCGCCTTCGGCGGTGACAATGCCCGCAAGGGTATCGAAGCGACCTGGCAGAAGGAAAACGTGTTCTACGAAGGTAGCAACCTGATGATCTCGGCCGCCTACACAGGCGAGCGCGCAGGCAGCACCAACAACAGCGACCACACCGGCCTCATTGGAAACGACGAAAGCACCCAGATCCTTGGCCGTGCAGCCATGCGCCTGTGGAGCGACGGTGTCAGCAACGTCCAGGTCGGTGCGACAGCCGCACAGGTACTCAATGCGGACGCCAGAACGCTTCGCCTGGAGTCCCGTCCTGAAATCCGCGTCAGCGGAGATCGCTACATTGATACGGGCAATCTCTCGGTTGAAGACGGCGACAACACGGCCTACGGCTTCGAATTCGGCGCCAACTTCCAGAATCTCTATGTGGCCGCTGAATGGTACAACATGCAGTTCGACCGTCCTGGCGCCACATTGGATCCGGAATTCACCGGCTGGTACGTTGAAGGCGAGTGGATCATCACGGGCGAAAACAAGCGATATGCGGCTTCCGCGACGAACAACAACGTGGCCGTGTTCCGCGGTCCGTCGGTTGCTTCTCCGTGGTCGCTGGGTGGTGGCACGGGCGCCTGGTCGCTCCATGGTCGTCACAGCGTACTCGACCTGAACGCTTTCGAACTTGATGCAGTTGCCGGCAACCGCGTTCGCGGTGGTGAGCAGACGATCACCAACCTGGGCGTGACTTGGTACATCAACTCGAACCTGAAGATGATGGGCGAGTACTCGATGGTTGACATCGAGCGCCTGAGCGCAACCGGCACCAGCCTTGATGCCGAGTTCGACGTCATCCAGGGCCGCGCGATGTTCACGTTCTAAGTCACTTACTGGTACCTCTACTATCCTCCCCGCTGCGTATTGGCGGGGAGGACCCCATACCAAACCCACTGACCCCGCACTTTCGGGGTCTTTTTTTGGGAAGCGGGCTGAACGGAGGTCCTGCCTTCAGGATGCGAGGGCCGCGTCACGGATCGTGGCCTGAACCCGTCTCTGGCCCTGCCATTCGTCCACCTTCAGCGTTGCGGCAACGTGGAGCCTGCGCCCCTTGTGCTTCAGGAGGACAGCGCCGAGTTCGCTCTGCATGGCCCGGAACGCAATGCCGTTGAGGCGCGCGCCGTCAGGTGACTGGAAGGCGCAGCGCACGTGCTGCTCGCCCACCACGGACACGTAGGACACTGCCAGTGACGGAAAGGCAAAGACCGGTTCTGCATTCCCCGAACCGTAAGGGCCGCAGCGCGAAACCAGCGTGCAGAACTCCTCTGTCGCGCCGCCTGGCGACAGCGCACCGTCGATCACAAGCTCACGACCTTCCGGAGACGCCGCGCAGGCCGACGCCAGTTGCGCGGAGAGAAACGCGCGAAACTCCAGCACGCGACGGGGATCGATGGTCAGGCCGGCCGCCATGGCGTGCCCGCCGCCATTGATCAGCAGGCCCTGCTCCTTTGCAGCGACGATTGCCGTTCCCAGATCGACGCCCGTCACCGAACGGCCGGACCCCTTGCCGACGCCCTCATTGAGCGAAATCACGATGGCTGGCTTCAGGTATCTTTCCTTGAGACGCGACGCGATGATGCCGATGACGCCTGGATGCCAACCCTCGTGCGCAACGACCAGCACCGCGCAGGCGCGCAGCCCCGCGTCGGACTCCACCAGTGAAATGGCCTCTTCAACCATGGACTGCTCGATGCTCCGGCGCTCCTGGTTGAGAATGT
>JBILMZ010000287.1:0-3461 GCA_044375275.1 Micropepsaceae bacterium
AAGGAGCGGCCCTGTGGCTGCACCTCGTGATACCAGGCGGCGTCGTAATCGAAGACGAGCGCGACCTGAGAAGGTGATGGCGCGGCTACGGCCTCGGGCTTCCACCAGTCACCCTGCAATTCACGCGCTGTTGCCTCAGCCTCAAGACCGCCCGTGTCGAGAACGTTGTCGGGCCGGTTGAGGCCGGCGTGCATCTGCTCCTGCGCGAAGGGGGCCTGGCGCCAGCGAAAGAAGCTGACGACATCGGCGCCGTGCGCGAGAGCCTCCCACGCCCAGAGCCGCACCATGCCGTCGGCCGGGCTCGGGTTCCACGTCGCCCAGTTCACGGGACCCGGCTGCTGCTCCATCACCCAGAAGCGCTTGGCGGTCATGCCGCGATAGAGATCGTGGTGGAAGGCGGAGATGTCGGGATGGCCGGTCTGCGCATATTTCAGGCGCTCGGCATCGGTGAAGCCGGTCGCCGCAATGCTGTCGGTAAAGCCGAGCGGATAGGAATCCCAGGAGGCGAAGTCGATCTGCTCCGAGACCTTGTAGTGATCGAAGTCCAGGAACGCGCCCATGAAGTTGTGGGTGATGAAGCGCCCGGGAGAATGCCGCCGGAGGATCTCGACCTGCAGCGCATTGTAGGACGCCACCTGGTCGGAGCTGAACCGATTGAAGTCCAGCACGTGTGCCGGATTGAGCTCTGTCACTGCCGCCATCGGCAGGTCGACCTCTTCGAAGCTGCGATACTCCATGCTCCAGAAACGATTTCCCCAGGCTTCGTTCAGTCGCTGGACTGTGCCGTAGCGCTGCTCGAGCCAGACGCGGAATGCTTCCGCCGCTGCCGGTGACCAGGACCTGACGGTGTCGTGGCAGCCGTATTCGTTGTCTGTCTGCCAGCCGGCGAGCGCCGGATGCGCGCCATAGCGGCGGGCGACGGCTTCCACGATCCTGCGGGTTTCCTCGCGATAGACCGGACTTGAGAAGCAGTAGTGGCGGCGCGAGCCGAATCGCCTTGGCCGACCGTGGCGGTCATGCGCCAGGATTTCGGGATGGCGATCGATCAGCCATTTTGGCGGGGTTGCCGTCGGTGTGCCGAGTACAACCTTGAGTCCTGCCGCTCCCAGCGTCTCGAACGCCCGGTCGAGCCAGCCCCATTCGAAGCGGCCGGGATCGGGCTCGATCACACTCCAGGCGAATTCACCAATCCGCACGAAGCTGAGCCCCAATCCTGCCATACGGCGGGCATCATCCTGCCAGAGTGTTTCGGCCCATTGCTCAGGGTAGTAGCAGACGCCCAGCATGAATTTTCCTTCACAGTCATTTCGCCGCAATGTCGCCCATCTGCAGGCTGAGTGACAATGGCTGCTTCCGCTCCAAATGGATGAGTGAAAGTATACGCAGCATGCAGTACGAGTTAAGGGTCCGGGCCCTGACGGAACCACAATGAGCGACGCACAATCCCCAACCACACCTCCTTCCGAGCCTGATCCTTGGGAACAGGTGCCGCAGCGCGCCCATCGTCCATGGTGGTTCTGGCTGGCGACCGGCTTTGGCGGCCTGGTGCTGTTCCTGTCCGCTTGCTTCGTTGGCCTCTATTACATCTACGCGCCATCGCTCTCGATCACGGCGGACCGGCTGGGTGAACTCAACCGGACGCCCTCCATCACGCTGACCGATGAAGGCGGCAAGATCTTTGCGACGCGCGGTGCGGCCTTCGGCTACCGCGTCAAAGTCGAGGAGATGCCAAAGTACCTGCCGCTTGCCTTCATCGTTACGGAGGACCGGCGCTTCTACTCGCATGGCGGCATCGACTATCGGGGCCTCATCCGCGCCTTCTTCCGCAACTGGGCAGCCGGTGGCGTCGTGCAGGGTGGCTCGACCATCACGCAGCAGCTTGCCAAGAACACGTTCCTCACGCCCGCACGTACATGGCGACGCAAGCTTGAGGAGATGTTCCTGTCGTTCTGGCTTGAGCGGCATTATTCGAAGGACGAGATCCTCACGCTTTACCTGAACCGCATCTATCTGGGATCGGGTGCCTATGGCGTCGACGCGGCCGCGCGGGAGTATTTCGACAAGTCGATCAAGGAAGTGACGCTTCCCGAAGCCGCGATGCTTGCCGCGCTGACACGTGCGCCGTCGCGCTACTCGCCGGATGCGAACCTGAAGCTCGCGCAGGAACGCGCGGCCCTGGTCATCAACCTGATGCTGCAGGAAGGCCATATCACGGAAGAGGAAGCCAAGAAGGCCAAGGACAAGCCGGCCCAGCCCGTGATCAAGCCTGAACTGGAAAGCGCCAACTATTTTGCCGACTTCGTGATGGACCAGCTCAAGGCGCTCGACATCACGCCGAACAAGGACCTGATCGTCCGCACGACCATCGACATCAAGCTGCAGGGCACGGCGCAGAAGACGCTGGCCAAGGTGCTCGACAAGGATGGCGCCCGTCGCAATGTCTCGCAGGGCGCCATCATCGCCATCGAGCCAACCGGCGCCATTCGCAGCCTCGTCGGCGGCAAGGACTATACGCAGTCGTCGTTCAACCGGGCCTATCAGTCCAAGCGCCAGCCGGGCTCTTCCTTCAAGCCGTTCGTCTTCCTCGCCGCGCTCGAGGCCGGCCTGACGCCCGATGACGTGCGCGAGGATGCGCCGTACGAGAACCGGGGCTGGAGCCCGCAGAACTATGATGGGCAGTATCTGGGTCCGATCACCCTGCGCGAGGCGCTCGCCAAGTCCATCAACACGGTCGCCGTGCGCATCGCGGATGAAGTGGGTCGGCGGAAGGTGATCGCGGTGGCGCAGCGGCTGGGCATTTCATCGCCGCTTGAACCGAACCGCTCCCTGCCGCTCGGAACATCCGAGGTCACGCTCTTCGAGATGACACGCGCCTTTGCCGCCTTTGCCAACAAGGGAAGCCGGGTGGAACCCTTTGCCATCGTCGAGGTGAAGACATCCGATGGCACGGTGCTCTACCAGCATCGTTCGCGCCCCTCGATCACCGTCATGAACCAGACGGCGCTCGAGGAGATGAACCAGATGATGTACGAGGTCGTGCAGACCGGCACGGGCCAGCGCGCGGACATGTCTCCCCGCCACGTCGCTGCCAAGACGGGAACCAGCCAGGAATGGCGTGACGCCTGGTTCGTCGGCTACACCGCAGACTTTGTCGCCGGTGTCTGGGTTGGCAATGACGACAACTCGCCGATGGCCAAGGTCGTCGGCGGAAGCCTTCCGGCCCAGATCTGGAAGACCTACATGGCCGAAGCCCACCGGCGGATCGCGGTTCATCCGCTCCCCGGCGTGTACAACTATGACGGCAGCGACGAGGACCCCTATGCCGAAGGCCGCGGTGAGGATGAGCCGTGGGTGGAACGCGGCGGCGACGGCTATCGCCCGGGCCGCGAGGACGAAAAGGGCGTCATCGAAGACCTGATCGACAGCCTGTTTGGCGACGATGAGGAGAAGATGTCTGCGCC
>JBILMZ010000094.1:0-12215 GCA_044375275.1 Micropepsaceae bacterium
CAACAAGCTGGATGGCATGCGCGCCCTCTTCAAGGGCAACCGCGTGATCTCATCCATGGTCGGCGACTTCGACCACAAGAGTTGCTGGGAGATCCTGACCGATCCGTCCATCGCCGAGTCGATCTTCAATGCCGAGGAGTGCCGCATCTTCCGCCGCCACGTACTCTGGACGCGCGTCATCGGAGATCGCCGCACATCCCTGCCCCACAACGTGGAGGGCGACCTGCTGGAATATGCACGCACCCATCGCGAACAACTTATCATCAAGCCGAACCGCTCCTATGGCGGCGAGGGCGTGAACATAGGCCCTTCCACATCGCAGTCAGACTGGGAAGCCCTCATCAACGAGGCGACCAGGTCGGCAGGCGACCCGGATGGCAACTGGGTGGTGCAGGCCATCACGCGCCTTCCCGTCGCCGAGTTTCCGATCGTGGGCAAGGACGGACGCGTCTTTCACGAACCATTCTACTCCGTCATGGGCTTCGCACCGACCGATAGCGGCCTGGGCATCATGTGCCGCGTCAGCCAGAAGCAGGTCGTCAACGTCGCCCAGCACGGCGGCATGGCGGCCGTGCTCGTCGGCCACGCACCGGAAGAACTCCGCACGCCAGTCCGTTCGCGCAACCGCGATGACGGCGCCATCAACGACCTGCGCCGTCGCATCGCGGACCTCCTCCACTTCGACAATGCCATCGCCGTCCTTGAATGGGACGAGGAAACACTCCTCCCGCAAGGCTCGCGCGAGGAGCGCGGAGAACAGCTGGCGGCACTCGAACAGTCCCGTCACGCGTTGCTCACCACCGAGAGCCTCGGTGACCTGATCGAGGAAGTGGCTCTCGAAACACCCGACGACGAACGCTGGCAGCGCGAAATCGAACTCCTGCGTGACATGCGCGAGGGCGAGATGACGCTGCCGCCAGACCTGATCCGCGCCTATGCAAACGCACGCGCCCGGGCCGCCGGTGCCTGGGAGCGCGCGCAGGACAGCGGCAACTTCAGCGACCTCGGCGAGGCACTGGCTGAATCCATCAAGCTGTCCCGGGAAATGGCGCAGGCGCTCGATCCCGCAGCCGACCCGTACGACGTGATGCTGGACGAGTACGAGCCCGGCATGAACCGCGCCCGTCTCGATCCCGTCTTTGCCGACCTGAAGCAGCGCCTGCTTCCCCTGTTCGACCGGACACAGGCCCATACGGCAACATGGCCCGGCGACGAACTTGCCACCATCCGGGTGGCCGATGAAAAAATCTGGCCCTTCTGCCAGGAACTCCTGTCCCACATCGGGTTCGACTTTGAACGGGGACACCTTGGAAAAGCCACGCACCCGGGAACCTCGGCCGTTGGCTTCGACGACGTGCGGCTGGCGCTCCGCAGCGATGGCGACGCTCTTCTGCCGATGATCCTCACCACGCTCCATGAAGGTGGACACGGCCTGTACGACCAGGGCTTCGCTCGCGCCGACCGCAACACGCTGCTGGCCCGCGCCCCTTCCATGGGATTGCACGAGGCACAGGCCCGCTTCTGGGAAAACCATATCGGCCGAAGCGCCGCGTTCTGGAGACACATTGCGCCATCCCTGGCATCACTTCATGCAGGACTGGACGCCCGCAAACTCTTCCAGGCCGCAAACAAGGTTCGTCCCACCCACATCAGGGCCTCGTCTGACGAGGTCTCCTATCACCTTCACATCATTCTGCGCTATGAACTGGAAATCGCACTGGTCAGCGGCGATCTTGCCGTGCGTGACCTCCCGTCGGCCTGGAACGAGAAGAGCCGCAAGCTCCTCGGCATCACGCCGCCCACCGACCTCGAAGGCGTGCTTCAGGACGGACACTGGGCATCGGGCATGTTCGGCTATTTCCCGACCTACACGATCGGCAGCATCTACGCAGCACAGCTGGCGGAAACCTATGCGAAGAAGTCACCGCTGGCCGCTGAAACCGAAAAGGGCCTCTTCGGCCCGGTGCTCGCCTGGCTGCGCACGAACGTCCACGCGCACGGTGACCGCTTCACGGCCGACGAGGTGATCCGACGCGCGACGGGAACGGCGCTCGATACGGGCGCCTGGTTCCGTCACATTGACACGAAGTTCAGCTGAGCGGCTCGTGCGACGACAGCGGGGGGCCCGGCGGCGGCACGGACGACGGCGAGCGGAACAAGTCGTCCGAACGCCGGTTGTAGCGCCAGCGCGTGACGATCTTCTCAAGCTCTGCCACGGTTGAAGTCTCGTGCGCCCAGAGCTCGGAGAACGCATTACCGGCACTCGCCGGCAGCTGGTGCGGGGCAAGGCGGGTCATCTTGATGCGCATCGGCATGCTCACACCCTGGCCAAGCGCAATCGCCTCGCCATCGCCCAGCGACGACAGGAAGTCCAGCAGGCGCGCCGCGCAGTCAGCCGATCGCGCACGGACGGCTTGCTGGTCAGCATCATTGGACAGTCGATAGGCAAAGATCGTACTGCACTGGGACAGCAGCGTCGGATCAAGCTCCGACGGACGCTGCGAGATCACGCCCAGCGAGATGCCGTACTTGCGGCCTTCCTTGGCGATGCGGGCGATGGCCTGCCGCGTCGGCTCGAAGCCCAGCGTCTTGTCGAGGGGCGCATAACGGTGCGCTTCTTCGCAGATCAGCGTGACCGGAAGATGGCCCTTGCTCCAGACGCCCAGGTCGAATGCAAGGCGGCAGATGACCGAGATCACCACGTTTAGGATTTCCGACGGGATCGCCGACAGGTCAAGGATCGTGATCGGACGTCCATTTGTGGGGACACGGAAGATGCGCCCGATGATCTCGGTCAGCTTGTCCTGCACGGTAAGGCTGCCGAACATGAAGGCATAGCGCGGGTCCGACATCAGGGTCTCGATGCGCGCCCGGATGCGCCGCAAGGCGATCGTGCTGCGCGTCCGCTCCAGCTTGCCCATCTGCTCTTCAAGATAGGCAGAAATGTCGGCAAGGCGGAACGGGGTCGGTGAATCAACGCCCGCGGACACCACGTCAGTACTGCGACGCAACTGGCCCGTCGCCTTCGCGGCCAGTGCTTCACCGGCCCGCTTCTTGGCATTCATCACCGCATCGTGAAGGATCTCAAGATCCTCGGATTGCGCATGGTCCGCACTGACGAACACGCTCGCCAACTCATCAAAACTCAGCAGCCAGAACGGCAGGAACAGGTTGCTGGGCGTGATGATCTCCGCCGACCCGCGAAAGGCGGCGCTGTACTCGTTGTGAAGGTCCATCACCACCACACGCGATGCCGGATACTTGCTGATCAGCCCGTGCAGCAATCCGGCCACGCCGCACGACTTGCCCGCGCCGGTCGATCCCACAACGGCAAAGTGCTTTGAAAGCAGGTCATCCACGAGGACATTCGCCGCCACCTGCGTGTCCTGGTACAGCGTACCAATCTGGATCGACGGACGCCCACGGGACGAGTAGACCGCCGACAGGCTGTCATAGCTTGCAAGGCTGATCGGGTCGCCAAGGGTAGGCAGGACGGTCACGCCCCGGCTGAAGCGCTTCTCGCCCGTGATCTTGTCGGTGAGGATTTCGCCCACCAGATCCAGCTCGACCAACCGCAACACGGCTTCTTCACCGTCCAGCTCAGCCGTCGGCACGGACAGTCCTGTAACAACACCGATGACAGACGACTTGGGCGTCAGGATCGACACGGCCGCCCCGATCACGACGCGGTGATCAAGCCCGTCGCCGAGCCGCACCCGCGTATCGTACGCCGCAATGGCCTGTCCGCCTTCCACCGATACCACATGCGCGAAGCTGGGGGCCGTGCCCAGCTCAAGCACCGTGGCCGCGAAACCCCGTGGCGCTGAATGTCCTGCGAGTGCTGACATCTTCATCTTCCTTATGTTGCGGCCGATGCCGGGACCGTCATGCTGCGGGGAAAGACAACCATGGCGCTCGTACCCTCGCCGGGCTTGCTGCGGATCCTGAACTGCGCACCTTGTGCGTCACACAGGGTGCGCACGATCGTGAGGCCAAGCCCAGAACCTTCCTGTCCCCGTGTCATGGAATTGCGCACGCGGCCAAACCGCGACAGCGCGATGTCAAGCTCTTCCGGCGTCATGCCGGGACCGGAGTCATGCACGCTGATGACAACGCACCCTTCACCGTCGGTTTCCGCCGTGACACGGATGAGACCGAAGCGCGGGGTGAATTTGACAGCATTCGACACCAGATTGATCAGGATCTGCTTCGTGCGCAGCAGGTCGATACGCAGCATCGGCACTGGATCCGTCACATCCATGGTGAGCAGCTGAAGCTTTGCCTCGGCCTGCGCGTTCGCGATGAGCCGCGTCGTATGCAGGACATCACGGACATCGTGAACGTCCACATCGAGGTCCGGACCACCGCTCTCGAGCTTTGCCAGGTCAAGGATGTCATTGATGATGCCGAGAAGGTGGCGACCGGCGTGATTGATGTCCGACGCGTATTCCTTCGTCTTGAGCACGTTGTGCGCAGCCATGTCAGTGGTGGCCAGCAAATCCGAAAATCCGATGATCGCATTCAGCGGCGTGCGCAGGTCATGGCTCATATGCGCGATGAACTCGCTCTTGGCGCGGTTCGACAACTCGGCCTCGACGCGGGCCGCATTGAGGCGCAACTCCGAACGACGACGGCTTGTGGCAGCGCCGGCAAACTCCGCATAGGCCCTCAGCAGGCTTGGCGGACGGCTGCGGTTCTTGGCGCGGGAACGGGCGGAATCCATGCACACCTCTTTGTCACGAGGAAGTGTAGAGACCCCGGGTTAAGTGGCCATTTCGGAATTGCGGAAAAGGCCGCGCATCGGCCCGTTAGGAACCTGTTAGGCTGAACAGTCCGTGTAGCTGCAGCGCACGCAATGCCCGCAAACAGGCAG
The DNA here is from genome assembly GCA_044375275.1 of Micropepsaceae bacterium. GTDB lineage: Bacteria > Pseudomonadota > Alphaproteobacteria > Micropepsales > Micropepsaceae > SZUA-430. Next base: position 4,874 of record JBILMZ010000094.1, read on the forward strand.
CTGTCACAGGCCGCAGCAATAAACTCAGCGCACCTGGCCCGGATTCGTCAGGACCTCAAGGCCGCGCAGGCCACGCTTAAGCTGGTCCGTCATCTCGCGGGCTGCCGCTGCGTTGCGGATGATCCGTGGACGGAGGAATATGAGAAGCTCTGTCCGCGCGCCCTGGTTGCTCGTGCTCGAGAACAGGTTGCCGACCAGCGGAATGTCCTTCAGCACGGGCACGCCGCTGTCGCTGTGTGTGTCGCTCTGACGGATCATGCCACCCAGCGCGATCGAGTCCCCATCCTGCACGGCAACCGTGCTGGAGATCTTGCGCTGCTGGATCGTGGGCGAGTCGATGCCCGAGGTCGTCGTCGGGATCGCCGAGCTGACTTCCTGGTTCACGTCAACGAACACCGTCCCACCCTTGCTGATGCGCGGCGTGACCTTGAGCACGATGCCCGTGTCACGGAACTGCACCGAGTTCACGATGGTCGAGTCACTGGCATTGGTGATGCCGGTCGCGCTCTGCGTGATGATGGGAACCTGGTCACCGAACTGCAGCGAAGCGGCCTTGTTGTCCAGCGTCAGCAGCTTGGGCGCCGAGATGACCTGAACGTCCGTGATCGTGCCCAGCGCGCTCAGCGCCACTTCCACGTCCGGGATCGTATAGGTGAAGTTGAAGCCCGGCAGCGTGGCCGCCGGCTTGAGCGCGCGACCCAGCGAGTACTTCTGGTCATCCGTATTCTTGAAGAACCACTCGACGCCAAACTTGAGGCTGTCATTGAGGGTAACTTCCGCAATGGTGACCTCGATCAGCACCTGGTCGGGCGCGATGTCGATCTCCTTGAGGAAGCGCTCCAGCGCCGCGTACTCGCTGGCGCTCGCACGGATGATGAGGGCGTTGTTGGCCCCATCGACCGCGATCTGCAGGTTGGATCCATTGTTGCCCTGCTGTCCACCCGACATCTGCGGACCCGCAGCCGTTGGCGGTACGGGACCCGGCGCGCCTGACGGCGGCACCTCGTTCGGGTTGGTGTCCTGCGGCGCATCAGAACCGGCATCGGTCGTCACGGCACTGCCGAACACGGCCGCCAGCGAACGCGCCACGTCATCGGCCTTGGCGTTCTGCATGCGATAGTAATAGACGCCGCGGCCTGCACCACGCGGCGGCACGTCGAGCTTGTCGACCCACTTCTGCACGGCCTGCAACTGGGCCGAACGCGGTGTCACCACGAGAAGTGTGTTGATGCGCGGCAGCGATACGAAGCGCAGCATGCTCGCGGACGAACCACCCGTGCTCTGGAACACGCGTGTCAGTTCCTGCGCGAGCGTCGACGCTTCAACATGATCCGGACGAATGATCGCGTAGGACATGCCCTTCAGGTAGTCCACGTCGAAGAGCCGGATCGTGTCCAGCATCGCCGAACGCTCCTGGCTCGTACCCGCAAGGAACAGCAGGTTGCGCTGCGCATCGACCGAAGCGACACCACCAGCCGGAGAGATCGGCTCGAGGATCTTTTGCATCTCCGCAACCGCGATATGGCGCAGCGGCACGATCTCGATGCCATAGCCCGGCGCCCGCGAGCGCGCGCTGCCAGAAAGCTCGAACCCGTCAATGCGCTTCTGCGCTTCCGTGGCGGGCACGACATTGTAGACATTGTCCGCAAGGACGATGACCGCCCCGTTGACCTTCAGCGCCGTCTCGAGCGCCGCGATCACGTCCTGCTTGCGCAGGCCCGTGCTGGTCTTGAGCGTCACCTTGCCCTGGATCTGCGGATCAACCGAATAGGGAACCTTGAGGATGTCGCCCAGCACCGCGCGCACGACGTCCTTGACGTCGGCGTCGGCGAAGTCGAGCACGACATCGCCACCACGCGAACCGCTCGGCGAGCGCGGCGCGGCATTCACGAGCGGCCTTTCCGCCTCGACGATCTCGGTCTTCGGCTGCGAGGACTCGCGCTGCGAACCTTCGGAAATGACAACGGGCGCCGATGCGTTGGAGCCGTCGGCAGCCCGCGGCAGCGGCGACATGGCATCACGCAGGCCCTCGTCCTCGTCCATGCTCTCGCAGGCCGAAAGGCCCAGCACGGAAGCCGCAACGATCAGCACCCTGCCAAACTGCAGGAGGGAACGGGTGCCGGAACGGGGCAACATCATCGAAGAGGCCTTTGTGGTGGGGTCACGACTGACGAAAAAGGAAAATTTTCATTTGTCGTCAAGCGGGAAGAACCATGGTTGCGTAAATGAGTACCGCAACAAGGTTGCTTTTCCCTTTCAGGGCGTTTTGCCGGCGTTCGGCGCCCTTGGAATTGCAAGAATTTGTTTACGACCACCACCCCTGATTGAGACGCCGCGCTCGTCGATCCGCTCGACCGACCAGCCGCCCACACTGTCCCCGATTTTGACGGTGATGATGCTGCCGTCCTCCTTGCGCACCAGCGCCAGCCGCGTTTCGCTGTCGCCAGCGATCCCGACGAGCCGAAACTGGCCCAGATCCGCCAGTCGCGGACCTGTCGCAGGGCCTGCAGCCGCCGGCACATTCGGCGCCACTTCCGGATCGGGCACCCGGTCCGGGTTGAACAGCGGCCGCGCCCAGAGCGCCTCATAGGTCTCCAGCGCCGGCAGCGTCCGCAGGGTCAGCGCCGGCACGGGCCTGACCTCCGGCACCGGCGGCGCTTCGAAGGCATAAAGCAGGCCCAGCGGCGACGGCACATAGGCCAGCGCCCCGACCAGCAGCCCCAACCCCGCCAGCCACGCCATCACGCGCCCGAAGGCGCCTGTCGAAGCCAGGTCGATCATGGCGCCCCCATCGGCGCCGAGACGGTCATCTCGACGATGAGCCGGTTGGCAAGCACCGCCTCCGGCTTCATGGCGAAGACGCCATCAGGATCCCGTATCACGAGACGCTCCACGCGCAGCAGCGGCCGCGCATTGCCAATGGCATGCAGGACCCGCACCAGCGCCCGCGTATCGGCTTCCGCATTGACCTGGAGGCTGACACGGGTCAATGCGCCTTCCCTTGCCTCCGGCAGCAACTGGGTACTTGTGACCACGGCGGAGGCCGCGGACAGGATCTGCGTAAGCTGTCCCTGTAACTCAGCGCCAGCCACCGCGCTGCCACCAGCCGCAAGCGTCAGGTTGCGGACCTGCTCGTTCGCGCCGAGGGCGGCGATGCCGGCCTCGAAGCGCGGTCGCGCCTCGACAAGCCCCTGCATCGTCAGCACCTGCCGGCGCAGCACCCCCACGCGCTCCGCATGCAGCGACGCCGTCTGCCACAGCGGCAAAACCAGCCAGAACACCACCACGAGGCCAACAAGGCCGAGCAGCCCCAGCGCAATCAGACGCTGGCGGAAGGGAGATATCTCGACCTTCATGACGCGCCCCGCTCAAGCTTGAGCGCGATCTCGAAGCGGTCCTTCTTCGTCTCCTCCTGGCGCATGACCTGCGACAGGAACCGAACGTCCCGGAACCGCGCGGACTTCTCCAGCAGCGGAATGAGCGATGCCGCCTCCTGGGCCACGCCGGCAATGCGGATCGTGTCCCCCTTGAACTCGAACTCGGTCAGCCGCGCACTGTCCGGCAGGAGCTGTGTCAGTTCCTGCAGCACGGAAAGCACCTCGTCCGGCACATGGCGACGCGCTACCTCCAGCGGCTCGACCATGCCATCAAGCTTCTGGCGCAGCGCGACACTGCGCATCGCCTGGGGCCTGATCTCGGCGACACGCGCCTCCCAGGCCTGGATGTCCTGCTCCCGCGCGGCATCCCACATCAGCCCCGCGACATACCATGCGAGCAGCGCCCCCGCCACAAGCACCAGCTTTGTCCAGACGGGTTGACGTTGCGCCTGGCCCTCACCGGGGACAGAGAGGCTGAAGCCCTGTGGCACACCACCCTCGCCCGCCACGTCGAAGCGCTCGGCACCAAGACCCAGCCGGCGCAGCCGCTCGTCAAGCGCATCGATGCCTGCGCGCGGGGCAAACGCACAATCGGCCGTAACCTTGCCTTCGACCGCATCGCGCGCCGCAAGCTTGACGGCCAACCGCACCGCATCGGCCTTGAAAGGCGTCAGCCGGTCGACCTGCAGCTCCACCGCCGGCAGTAGCTGACGCTCCTGGACCAGCGGCAGTTCTACGCGGCGCCGCAGCACCTGCGAGGCCGGCAGCACGACGACGAGCCGCAGCAGGCTGAAGTTCGGCGCGGCAGCCAGGATCTGGTCGGCAATGCCCTTGTCGTCCTGCAAGCTGTCGAGCGTGAAACCCTGCGTGGGGTCAGCGCCATTGACGAGCCGCCAGCGTCCGTCCTCGACGAAGAGCAGCGACGCCTCGGGCGCCTTCGGCACCGCGCGCCGCAGGAAGCCCGGCAGCAGCGCGTTGAGCTCGCCCATCCACCACGCCCAGAAACGCTGCGCATAGGACGGAATATCCGCCACGTGCACGGGTGCATTCAGGTCAATGATGAGCGGACGTTCGGCCAAGTCAGTGCATTTCTGTCTGGAGGCGACATCCGCGAGCGTGCGCAGCAGATCCGCCATCTGGTCAAAATCAGGGACGGATTAAACCATACGCAGGTTCGTTTGCAGTTAAATCCGGAGAGCCGGGCCGTTTTCGCCCGACCCGGCCCCCCCGTCTTTCAGCCCTCCGTGTGGTTAACGGACTGCATGTCCCACCCCGCCGGTCAGTCCAGCCAGTTGATCCACTTGCGCCCCTGCTTGAGCCAATCGATCAGCAGCCGGTCCGAGAACTTGCGCCGGTGGCCGACCAGCACCCCTTTCTGGAAAACCGGCTCCTCGGTCCCGTCAAAGATCCGGCGCATCAGCTCCTCCTCGACCGTTTCGAGGGCAAGCCCCTTGCTCAGCTTCCACCGCGCCTTGAAGGGAGGGTCGCTCGCGCGCCACTCATAGACAACCTGGCGGGTGTAATTCGCAGCACTCGCCGCTTCGCGGACGCTATATCCCAGGGACAGGGCGTCGAAGAAGACCGTGTCCGCCGCGGCGCTGCGCTTCGCGTAGGCCTGTCGGACCAGCGTAGGGGAAGATGACACGAGCGCCGAATCTTCCTGGGTATTTTCCGCTGAAATCTCCCGATTCTGCGCGTTGAAGATGACACTTTCGTTGTTGTTTTGAAGACCGTTTGTCATTCTGAATAAATTCCTTTCTTGATCATTACCTCCATCCGGAAGTTCCTGTTTCATTCCATTTGACAACGATCCGTCCAAGATGCAAGAACAATAAGTGAACAATGGTGTCGCACCACTTTTGCGCACCACTTGCGGAGAGGGAGAGTCTTTCGGGTTAGCCCGCAGCGCGGCTCTTGCGGCGCTCGAGGAAGCGCTCGAGGCTGGCCTCGCTGGCCTCGAAACCGGCCGGCGTCAGGTTGGCCAGGAACAGTTCATAGCGCAGCCAGACGCGATAGGTATTGATCACGTCGCTCTCGCAATAGGCAGATACCTCCGCGATCCGCCCTTCGCGCACATACTGCGCCACCTGCGAGCCTTCCATCCCGTCCGGCTTGCCCGGCAGCGCCAGCGTGCGCGCGAGATCATCGAGTTTCACCTTGCCGCTCGCACCAAACGACGACAGCACGTCGCACAGGTCCAGCGCATCATCGGAGTAGCGGTTGAAGTAGCGCGGACGCAGTCCCGGTGCCGGCAGGGCATGCACCATCGCGCGATAGCGCAGCACCGGCAGGTCAAAGCCGCTGCCATTGAAGCTGACAAGGCGCGGCGACAGCTCGTCAATGCGCTTGAGGAATGCCGCAATGAGCTCGGCCTCGCTCCGATCGCCCACATGGGGCGCGCCGAGGGCCGTCACCGCCCAGTGATCATCCTGCCGCTCGGCGACAAGCGCGCCGATGCAGGCAATGGAATGCAGCGGCAGCTTCGGAAATCCGTCACCCAGGGCCGCGCGCAGCTCGTCGTCGCCGGCACCTTCCAGGCCATGGATGCGGCCCACGGCCCCAAGGTCAGGCACGGTCTCGAGGTCAAAGGCAATCACGGAACTGGAAAGCATGGTCGAACGTCTCCCTTCCCTGCCTATACACGCAGGCGGAAAACTCCACAAACAGCCAACCAGCGCCTTGAGGCGCACTGCCGCTTCAGCGATGATGCCACCCGAAACTTGGATCAGGAAGCCCCCATGACTTCTCTACTGCGTACAGGCGCAAGCCTCATCGCCGCCCTCACCCTCCTGACGGCAACTGCAATCGCGGACAGCAGGATCGAGGTCGCCAGCGCGCAGGTGCAACCGGCCATGCCCGGCGCTGACAGCACCACGCTCTATCTGAAGTTCAGCAACACGGGAGACGAAAACGACCGCCTTCTCGGCGCCTCCGCGCGCGACTTTGGCGCGGTCGAAATCCATGAAATGTCGAATGAGGACGGCATGATGGGCATGCGTCCCCTCATTTATGGACTTAAAGTGGAGGCAGGCGAAACGCTCGACCTCAATCCCATGACCAGTCACATCATGCTGATCAACCCGCGCCGCAGCTTCAAGGCCGGTCAGAAGGTTCCGGTCACCCTGCACTTCCTGAATGCAGGAACCATCCAGATCAAGGCCACCGTCCAGCCCTATCGACCGGGCGCAAACACGGACAGCGTCGAGCACGAAGGCCACACCACGCACCACCGCCATTGACATATCCCGCACCGGAGAACGAACATGCAGAACATCCATAGCCGCCGCTCCATCATGACCGCCGCCGCCGCCCTCGGTACGCTCGCTGCCACCACCGCCACCGCCGCCCCGAAAAAGGGACACGAAGGCCATGGCTCAATGGATCATTCGCAGATGAACCACGGCGCCCCTGAGGTCAACTTCAAGCTGACACGCAACGAGGAGCGCGTCGTTCGTGCTATCAGTAACTGCCTCACCGCCGGTGAAGTCTGCCTGAGCCAGTGCATCGAGACACTCGCCGCCGGCGACAACGGCATGGCCACCTGCGCCCGCAACGTGCGCGCCATGCTCGCCATCTGCCGCGCCGGCCAGGTCCTCGTGCAGGCCCACAGCACATTCGCCGGCCAGCAACTAGCACTCTGCCGAGCCGCCTGCAGCGCCTGCCAGGCCGAATGCGCCAAGCACAAAACCCACCACGAAGCCTGCCGCGCCTGCTACGAGGCCTGCACGGAAACGATGGCAGCGATTGATCGGTTGCTGGGGTAACCTTCCACCGCGGGTAACTCCTCCGTCTGCAGCACCGCTACAGCAGTGCGCAGCCACCTCCTCACTATCGTGAGGAGGATACCCGATGCCTCTTCCTCACGAAGTGAGGAAGTACCTGCGCACCGGAGGTGCTGCAGGGGATGGAGTTCCTTGGCGCCAAGCCTTTCGGCGTGAGTAACTCCTCCGTCTGCAGCACTGCAG
>JBILMZ010000288.1:0-3433 GCA_044375275.1 Micropepsaceae bacterium
AAAGCGAGCAGAAGACGAGACCCGAGGTGATGAAGGCAATGACGAGCGACAGGTAGAAGAGACGTTCGGTGTAGTTGAGCAGGTCTGCGCGCACGGGCGCTTCGTCGATCATGATGTCGATGTAGTCGCCGCCACCGAGGCGCGGGTAGCTCGTCACGCGCAGGACGCGCGGTTTCGAATTGAGCATGCATTCAAAGCTCTTCCAGAGCAGGTCGGGCCACCACAGCGAGCGCAGGTCAACGGAGACGTCGGGCATGGGCGGCACGGCTTCAGCCAGATAGAGCCTTCGCGTATTGTCACGCTTCAGGGCGACCAGCCTTACGCCCGCGTTGGCCAGAAGTTCGTTCTTCAGCTTGGGTGAAAGCGCGGTCTCACTCAGCTCGTCGAGGGCGAGAACGGCGATCTGGGCGTTGGCGAGCTTGTTGGACAGGAGGTCGTGGTAGTGGCGCGCGGCGGATGGAATGTAGATCACGAGCTCCGCGAGCAGCACGAAGACCGTCGTGAAAAAGAGGAGCCGACCGGACAGACTTGCGACCAAGTTCCGGTAAAGAAAGTCCCTGATATTTTTGAATACGCCAGCCATTCCCGTCGCGAGAGATAGCACAGGCCGGGTGTCACCGCGACTTGCTTTGTGAACGCCCTGCAGCCTCAAATCAGTCCAAGGCGTTCCCGAATCAGGGCTAGCGGCCGGGGCTGAACAGCGAGAGCAGGTTAACCACCGTGCGGGTGCCGCGCGAGAAGAGCGTGGGCGTGTAGTATGCACTCGCGGCCCGCTTTGAAACTTCGCTCATCGTGGGGTAGGCGGCGACGAGGCCGGCCACCGCACTCAGCTTCAGCTTCTGGCTGATGGCCATGACCCAGGGCAAGATCAGTTCACCGGCCTTGTATCCGACGATCGTCGCGCCAACGGGCCGGCCCTTGACGATGATGATCTTGGCGAAGCCGTGTGTTTCCCGCTCGGCCTGGGCACGGTCGTTGTCATGGAGAGGCCAACGCGAGACCTTGTAGGACAGCCTGCTGTCCTTCGCCTGCTGTTCGGTCAGGCCGACGTGTGCGAGTTCGGGATCGGTAAAGGTGCACCAGGGCACGGCATCGTAATTGACGGACACGGGCGTCTTGAACAGGAGATGGCGGATGATCAGGCCCGCGTGATAGCCCGCGACATGCGTGAACTGGAGGCCGCCGGCAACGTCGCCGATGGCGTAGACGCGCGGGTTGGAACTGCGCAGTCGCCTGTCGACCTCGATGCCGCGCTTTGAGTAGGGGACATTGGCGGCTTCGAGGTTGAGGCTGTTCACGTTCGGTGTGCGGCCTGCGGCGAGGAGGATGTGGGAGCCTTCGATGTCGCGTGTGACGTTGTTCTTCGACACGGTCACCTTCACGCCCGTGGCCGTTTTCGAAACAGCGGTCACCGCGGAGCCCTCGAGGATCTCGACGCCGTCGGCGGTGAGGCTTTCGCGGACGACGGCCACGGCTTCGGCGTCGTCCTTCGGCATGATCGAGCGGGCTTCGAGGATCGTGACCCTGGAGCCCAGGCGGCGATGCGCCTGTGCGAGTTCCATGCCGATCGGGCCGCCGCCGATGACGATGAGGTGGTCGGGCCTTGTGGTGTTGGCGAATACGGTTTCGTTGGTGAAGAAGGGTGTCGCGTCCAGGCCCGGGATCGGCGGCTTCAGGGCCGTCGAGCCTGTGGCGACGATGAAGTAGCTGGCGCGGATGCGCTGGTTGCCGGCTTCCACTTCGGTTGGCGACACGAAGCGGGCTTCCGCCTTGATGACCTGCACGCCGAGCTTTTCGAAGCGTTCGACCGAGTCATTTGGTTCGATGGCGGCAATGACTTCCTGCACGTGTTTCATCACGGCCGGAAAATCGACGACTGGTTCGGACGCCGAAACGCCGAAGGCCGGGGCCCGCCGGATGTGGTGCGCGTGAGAAGCTGCCGCGATCAGGGCCTTGGAAGGAACGCAGCCGTAGTTCAGGCAGTCCCCGCCCATCAAATGGCGCTCGATCAGGATGACCTTGCGGCCAAGTTGCGCCGCGCCCGCGGCAACCGACAGGCCGCCGGAGCCTGCGCCAATGATGCAGATGTCGGCCTTGAGGGTCGCGCTCATTTCGTTTCCTGCTCCGGCTTGCGTGCCAGCGACTTGTAGATGACCGGTATCAGGGACAGTATGATCAGCCCGCCGATCGGGATGTAGAAATCCGGTCGCGTGATGATGGCCTGCAGGCTGAGGTCGGGCTGTTCGCCGGCGTCGAAGATCGCATTCAGGCCATTGCCGATCGAGGCGAAAACGAAGGCGCCGGGAATGATACCGATGAAGGTCGTGATCACGAAGGTGACGACGGAAACGCCCAGGAACGCAGGGGCGAGGTTGACCAGCCAGAAGGGGAAGAGGGGGACCAGCCTCAAGATCAGCAGATAGCTGAAGGCGTTGCGGCGAAAGCCTTCCTCCATCGACTTGATCTGTGCCCCGAAGCGCTTGCGCAACGGTTCGCCCAGCGCCGACCTTGCGATCACGAAGAGCATCGTTGCACCAATCGTGGCGCCAATCACGATCCAGGCTGCGCCGAAGACGCTGCCAAACAGGAACCCGCCCGCAATCGACAGGACGGCTCCGACCGGGAGCGAGGCTGCGGCCACGACCACGTAGGCCAGGATGAAGAGGGCGACGGCCTGGCTCTTGTTGTCGTACACCCATTGCTTGAGGACCTCGCGGTTCTCGCGCAGCATGTCCAAGGTGAAGAACTTGTTGAGGCCGAGCGCAAAGAACGCGCCGAGGGCCACCACGAGCAGCAGCAAGGGCGCGAGGCGCACAAGCATCGATGATTTGGGTTGTTCGCTCATTCCGCTATTTCGCCTCGTTGAGTGACCAGTCATAGTCGTAGCCGTCGATCTCGCCAACCGTGGCGAGCTGTTTCTTCAGGGCCGGGTTGGCATAGGCCGAGACGTGGTGGATGACTTCGGCATCGGTCTTGCCGAAGTCTGCGCGGTACCAGTCATAGATCCGTGACAGTGTGAGCTTGCCCTTTTCGACGCGTGCGCCGCGCGGGTGATTGACATAGGCGCGCGCGCCTTCATCGAGCATCTCTTCCAGTGTTGCCGGCGTCCAGGCTTTCGCTGCCAGGTTGGGGCAACTGTAAGAGGCGCAGTTCACCGCGTAGTGGATGCGCGGATCGCGCCACTGCTTGCGCAGGATGTCGTGCTCGACATTGTCGAGCGACAGCGACTTGCCCTCTACCATCATGTTCTTCTGCTTCCAGGGGCCGACGGTAAAGAGGCCGCCTGGCGAGATGTCCCGGATCGACTTCACCGGATAGTGGTCGAGAATGATGTCGATGGTCTTGGCATTGTAGAGGTTGATCCAGAACGACATCTGCGCGGGCAAAGGGAGGGTGCTGACCCGCACGGTCTCAAGCCGGGCGATGTAGTCTT
>JBILMZ010000289.1:0-3424 GCA_044375275.1 Micropepsaceae bacterium
GCTCTATGTGCCGCTGAACCTGCTGGGCACGGTGTACCGGGAGATCAACCAGGCCCTCATCGACATGGAGAAGATGTTCGATGTGTTGAACGTCGCGCCAGAGGTGAAGGACAAGCCGGACGCGCCCGACCTGTCAGTGAGGGGCGGTGAGGTTCGTTTCGAGAATGTCGTCTTCTCTTATGACCCGGAGCGCACCATCCTGAAGGGCATCAGCTTCACGGTGCCGGCCGGAAAGACCGTTGCCATCGTGGGCCCCTCCGGCGCGGGGAAGTCCACGATTTCCCGCATCCTTTACCGGTTCTACGAAATCGAGTCTGGACGCGTCACGATCGATGGGCAGGACATACGGGATGTGCGCCAGGATTCCGTGCGTTCGGTCATCGGCATTGTTCCGCAGGACACGGTGCTCTTCAACGACACCATCCGGTACAACATCAAATACGGGCGCATCACGGCCAGTGATGAGGAGATCGAGGAAGCAGCCCGTCTGGCGCAGATCGAACCCTTCATCCGACAATTGCCGGATGGCTTCAAGGCCATGGTGGGTGAGCGCGGCCTGAAGCTTTCGGGCGGTGAAAAGCAGCGTGTTGCGATCGCCCGCACGATCCTGAAGAATCCGCCGATCCTGCTTCTTGATGAGGCGACATCGGCCCTCGATACGCATACCGAGCGCGAGATCCAGTCTGCCCTGCGCGAGGTATCGCGCAACAGGACCACGCTGGTCATTGCGCACCGTCTGTCCACCGTGATCGACGCCGACCAGATCCTCGTGCTCGACAAAGGGCAGATCGTGGAGCGCGGCAGGCACGAGGAGCTCCTGGCCCTCAACGGTGCCTATGCTTCCATGTGGAACCGTCAACGAGAGGCGGCGGCGGCGCGTGAGCGGCTCAAGGAGGCGGAGAACGATCCTGCGACCAATCCGGCGATCGCGCGGGTGCAGCCGGCTTCCTGAGGCCATGGCTGTTGCATCCGCGATTGCCGGGGTGTTCGCGCGCTTCTGGTGACCAATTCTACTTCTGTCGGGTCCGGGAGAGGGTGGAGACGAGCTCCTCGATCTTTTTTCTCTGGGCTTTCGGGTCGCCGGATTGAATGGCGTGCTCCACACAGTGCGAAAGGTGATCCTTCAGGATCTCGCCCTCGACCTTGCGTGCGGCCGCAATGACGGCCTGGAGCTGGGTGATGACATCGATGCAGTAACGGTCCTCCTCGACCATCCTGATCAATCCACGTATCTGCCCTTCCATGCGCTTGAGCCGGGTGGTGCAGGTCTTTTTCGTTCCATCTTGCATGCTTGTAGTATACCCCCCTGGGGTATATGACTTCAAGTCGCGCTGTATTCACCATGCATCTGGCGGGAGAGCCATGAACCACGGCCAATCACGTGACGTCGCCGATCAGGCTTCCAAGACGGAGCGTGATCCTGTCTGCAGCATGATGGTGGATCCGGCGCGCACGCCGCACAAGTGCACCCATCAGGGCAAAACGGTTTACTTCTGTGCAGCCAAGTGCCGCGAGAAGTTCGAGGCAGATCCGCTGAAATACCTGGAGCCGCGCAAGCCGGACGTGACTGCAGCTCCCGTTCCGTCGGGTACCTACTATACCTGCCCCATGGACCCCGAGGTCAGGCAACTGGGGCCGGGCCATTGTCCGAAGTGCGGCATGGCACTCGAGCCGGAAGAGTTTCTTGTTGAAGACGAGAGCGCTGACGTCGAAATCCGATCGATGACCGTGCGCTTCATTGTTGCGAAAGTGTTGACGCTCCCGGTGCTGTTCCTGGCGATGGGAGGGCGCGAAATGGGCTGGGTGGCGCTTCATGACATCGACATGAGGACGTCCCAGTGGCTGCAGCTGCTGCTATCTGCGCCGGTCGTGTTCTGGTGCGGCTACCCGTTCCTGGAGCGCGGGTGGCAGTCCCTCATCAGTCGTCATCTCAACATGTTCACGCTGATCGCAACGGGCACGCTTGTGGCCTTTGCCTATAGCGCCGTCGCCACCTTCTTTCCTGACCTGTTTCCGCATGGGCTGCACGGCGCGCATGGCGCGGCGGATGTCTATTTCGAGTCCGCCGCCGTCATCGTAACGCTTGTTCTTCTGGGGCAGGTGCTGGAGCTGAAAGCGCGCCAGCGTACGGCGGGCGCCATTCGGGCGCTTCTCAAGCTTGTGCCGGAAACTGTCCAGCGGTTGCGGGCAGACGGAAGCCAGGAAACAGTGAGCCTCGCCCAGCTCCGCCCCGGAGACCGCTTGCGCATCCGCCCCGGCGACCGTGTCCCCGTGGATGGGCCCGTGGTGGAAGGTGAAGGTGTCGTTGACGAGTCGATGCTGACGGGAGAGCCCATGCCCGTCGAGAAGAGGCCGGGGAACACGGTCGTCGCCGGCACGATCAATCTGGAGGACAGCTTCGTTCTTGAAGCCCGCCAGTTGGGGAAGGAGACCGTGCTGTCCAAGATCGTGTCGATGGTCGCGATGGCTCAACGGAGCAGGCCTCCCGTGCAGCAACTGGCAGACAGGGTTTCAGCCTGGTTTGTCCCCGCCGTTGTCCTGATTGCTGTCGCTGCGTTCGTGTCCTGGCTCATGTTCGGACCTGAACCCCAGCTTGCCTATGCGATCGTGGCAGCCGTCTCGGTACTTGTCATCGCGTGCCCCTGTGCGCTGGGCCTGGCAACACCGATGTCTGTCATGGTTGGCGTTGGTCGCGGTGCCCAGTCCGGCGTCCTGGTGCGGAATGCGGAAGCCATGCAGCGGCTTGAGCAGGTCACGACGATCGTCTTTGACAAGACGGGAACCCTCACGGAAGGCAAGCCACGCATCAGCGCGATCGAACTGCAGGGGAATGTCACTGCCGAGGATGTCCTCACACTCACGGCCTCCATCGAGCAGGCGAGTGCGCATCCGTTGGCTTCGGCCTTCATGCTTGCAGCGGGAGAGCGGGGCCTTCGCGTTCCCGCAGCCTCATCCTTCACTTCGCTAGCAGGACAGGGGGTGAAGGGAGCGGCTGGTGGAAGGCAGGTTGCCGCCGGAAATGCGAAACTGATGCAGTCTCTCGGCGTGCTGACCGACAAGGCTGCTCATGTGGCTGACGAGCTTCGGGCGCAAGGACAGGCCGCGGTGTTCATCGCCGTGGATGGGCAGATGGCTGCCGTGATCGGTGTCGTGGATCCTGTCAAACCTTTGGCTGCGTCGGCGATCAGCTGGCTGAAGGCGCAGGGTCTGCATGTGGTCATGATTACAGGTGACAATGCCGTGACGGCGCAAGCCGTGGCGAAGCTGACGGGCGTTGATGAGGTCGTTGCGGAAGCCATGCCCGCTGACAAGCTGCGTCTCATTCAGGAGATGAAGGCGCGCGGAGCCGTTGTCGCGATGGCCGGCGATGGCATCAATGATGCGCCCGCGCTTGCGGCGGCGGATGTCGTGATTGCGATGGGGA
>JBILMZ010000095.1:0-12135 GCA_044375275.1 Micropepsaceae bacterium
AACATAGAGCGGCACAGCGCGGCCCTTGATGTGGACCTGGTAGTGGCTGCGGTCTCCGAGATAGGCGCTTGCCTTGATTGATCCCTCTACGAATGTGGATGACGAGGGCTTGGTGGCCGCGATGTTGAGGTTCTCAGGCCGGACCGCCACGACTACCTTGTCTCCGGCCTTGATGTCTGGAATTGCCGGCGCCCTGATCTGGCCAAGCGCAGCCGCTTCAAGTGCGACTTCATCGCCCGACACGGCCTTCACGGTGGCATCGACGAGATTGATTGTGCCGATGAAGGTGGCGACTTCCACGTTCTGAGGCTGCTCGTAGAGTTCGCGCGGTGGCGCAATCTGCAGGACCTTGCCTTTTCCCATCACCGCGATGCGATCGGACATCGACAGGGCTTCTTCCTGGTCGTGGGTCACGAAGACGAACGTGATGCCAACGCTTTTCTGCAGTTGGCGAAGCTCGATCTGCATTTCCTCGCGCAGCTTCTTGTCCAGGGCGCCGAGCGGTTCGTCGAGCAGCAATACCTTCGGACGCTTTACCAGGGCGCGTGCGAGTGCCACCCGCTGCCGCTGACCGCCGGACAACTGGTCGCCGCGACGTGATCCGAAGCCTTCGAGCTTGATCATCGCGAGGGCTTCATTGACGCGTCGACGCTTTTCGCTGCCTGAGATCCGGGCCTTGCGGAGGCCGTAGGCAATGTTGTCGTAAACGTTGAGATGCGGAAAGATTGCGTAGGACTGGAACACCATGTTGGTCGGACGGCGATAGGACGGGATCAGCGACGAGGCCTGGTTGTCGATGAAGATCTCGCCCTCCGTCGGAAACTCAAATCCTGCAATCATGCGCAGCAGGGTTGTCTTGCCGCAGCCGGATGGTCCCAGGAGCGAGAAGAACTCTCCCCGCTCGATGTTGAAACTGACGCAGTCGACGGCCTTGGCGCCGCCGGCAAACTGCTTCGTCACGTCTTCGATGCGGATAATGTGGTCAACCATGACGGAGTTCTCTCATGCGACGCCAACCTTGCGGTCGTTGGTTCCCAATTGCCGGACCCACTCCGCGATGACGACGAGAATGCAGGATGCGAGCAGGATGAGTGCGCCCATGGCCAGCACGCTTGGAAGTTCGTTTGGAAAGCGCAGTTGGCTCCAGATGTAGACGGGCAGCGTGGGTTGCTGGTTGGTCAGGAAGAATGAGAGCAGGAACTCATCAAAGGACACGATGAAAGTGAGCAAAAGGCTCGAAATGATTCCGGGCGCTGCCAACGGAAACGTTACCCGCCAGAAGGTCATCCATGGCGTCTCGCCCAGGTCCATCGAGGCTTCCTCCAGGCTCCTGTCGAAGCCGTCGAGACGAGACGAGAGAACGGCCATCGCGAAAGGCGTGCACAGGATCACGTGTCCCACGATTACCGATGGTATACCGAGTTCCACGCCCAGTGCATTCAGCAGGATAAGCAGGGAAATGCCGAGAATGATCTCCGGAATGAATAGCGGCAGCATGATCAGCGCCATTGCCGCCGACTGACCCGGCATGCGGTAGCGTGTTACCGCCTTTGCACCGAACAGGCCAAGAATGGTGGAGACAACGGCGACGATTCCGCCGACCTGCAGGCTTGCCACAAGGGCGTTGATCATGTCTTCGTCTGCGAAGGCCTGCTCGTACCACTTTGTGGTGAAGCCCTTCAGCGGGAACGTGACAAAGATCGAGTCATTGAAAGAAAAAATCGGAAGGAAGAGTACCGGGCCATAGAGAAAAATCAGGTACGCGAAAGCGAAGATCGCGAGTCCGGTGCCCGGGTCGCCCATGCGTGCGGTTGGTTTGCGTCTTGTCATCGGATCGACCTCGCCGCAAGGCGCATGGCCATGGAGAAGAGGATCACGAGGATCGCCACGCCGGCCATGGCGGAAAGCGCCAATGCCGACCCAAGCGGCCAATTGTTGATTTTCAGGAACTGCACCTGGATCAGGTTGGCAATCATCTGTCCGGTAGGTCCACCCACCATTGCCGGGGTCACGTAGTCGCCGGTGGTGGGAACAAAAATCAACACGGCCGCACCGATGACGCCGGGCAGTGACAGCGGAAATGTGACGCGCCAGAAACGCGCCCACGCGCCGTCACCCAGGTCCGCTGCCGCTTCAAGAAGTGTCCGGTCAATCTTCTCCAGCGACACATAGATCGGAAGGATCGCAAATGCGGCGTAGGCATGAGCGAGGGTAATGACGACGGCTGTCTGGTTGTAGAGCAGGAACTCAAGGGGTTGCTCGATGACGCCAAGGGTCGTCAGGCCCGAGTTGACGACGCCGTTGTAACCGAGAATGACCTTCCAGGCGAAAACCCGCAGCAGATAGCTTGTCCAGAACGGGATGGTCAGCAGGATCAGCCATACGAATTTGTATTTCTTCACGCCGAAGGCGACGTAGTAGGCCATCGGGTAGGCGAGGCACACTGTTACAAGTGTGACGAGTCCGGATGTCTGGACGGACCGCCAGAAGATGTCAGCGTAGCTTTGCTTTTCTGCGATCTCACGATAGCGGTCGAGTGTCGGTGTCTGGTCCAGGGTCAATCCGGTCTGGGTCCAGAAGGAATAAATGACCAGCAGGATCAGTGGCGCGGCGAGGAGCACCACCATCGTCACCAGCACGGGCGACAGAAGCGCGTACCCCTTTGCGGCGTCAGACCGGAGGTAGAACGCCCGCAGGCGGTCGAGAAACCTCGGGCTGCTGTCACTCATGGCAGTGTTCGCGGACAATAGCTTCCCCGTCAGCTTGTCGGACCCAGCATTCGAAACTTCATCTTCCGGCAAAGAAAACCCGGCTGCAAGCCGCTATTGACTGATGGGTAAAGAAGCGTGGCTTTTTGGTCCCTCGCACGTGGTGAATTGGCGGAAAGCGGGCAAGCGCATCAGGATGGCGGCGTCGGGTGCAGCGCTGGTTACGGGTGGGGAGCGCCAGAGATGATGCGGGCCGCACGCCTCAAGAGAGGTATTGCGGCCCGGAAATCAGCTAATCCGGCCTTTCAGGCCTTTGTGAGTCGTTCAATCCAGGCCGGAAGCGCAAAGGCAGCCTTGTGCACGGCTGGCGTATAGTAGTCGGTACTGATCCGCGCAGCTGCGAACGCCGTCTCGAGGCCAGCCCATTTCGCGGGGTCACCCAGCACTGTGTCGTTCGACACCCAGGTCAGTGCCATGAACCCGCCGATGTAGCTGGGCACCACGGCAAGGTAAACGCCACAGTACTTGAACGTGTGCTGCATCTGACGAAGCGTGTCACTGAGTTCTTCCGGCTGGAAGAATGGAACGCCGTTCTGGAACACGGCGATGCCGCCGGGCGCCAGCGCATCGCGAACGCGCTCGTAGAATGTATCCCCGAACAGCACTTCTGCCGGGCCTACCGGGTCCGGCCTGTCGGCAATGATCAGGTCAAAGCGACGCTGGTTGGCCTTGTCGGAGAGAAACACGAAGGCGTCTTCGATCTGCACCTTCAGGCGCGGGTCAGCGAACGCCGCCGCATTTACTTCGCTCAAATGGTGCCGCGACAAATCGACCACCCGTTCGTCGATCTCGACATTGAAAACAGTCTTGATGCCCCTGTGCTTCAGGGCCTCCTCGGCAATGGCCATGTCGCCGCCGCCGGCGATCATCACTTCGCGCACGTTGCCGTGCTCGAAGATCGGCAGATGCGTCAGCATTTCCGAGTAACCACATTCATCGCGCGTCGTGAGCTGCACGATGTCGTCAAGCACCAGCACGCGGCCATTACGCTTGGAGTCGAAGATCCGGATGTTCTGGAATCGGCTCTTTTCCTCGACAATCGGGGCCCCATCGAGTTCGATCGTCTGGGAGTATCCGGGATGCAGTTTCTCCAGAAAGCTGTTTGTCATAGACGTCGTCTCCTGCGTGGATTGTGCTGACCGTGCAAGCCGGGCGTTACCGACGCCCGCATTTCTCGCGCTCATCCGACTGACGCGCGGCGCGCTCGTATAAGTCTCCCGACTCGCCGGTGCAATGTCATAATTGGCGCGCGCATCGGTCGCGTGGTACGGCACAAGGAAAAAAGAACCCCGTGGGTCCAAAAAAACTTGCATGGGGGGCGCGCGTACTTATATTCCCGCGCTCCGCAGTTCAGGTCTGAATAACCTAGAGGCGGCTACGCAGTGCGAGTTCCGCACTACTTGGTCAGTTTTTAGAGCAACGCTCTTTTGTTGAGATAGGCGAACCGACATGGCTTTACCTGCACGCAAGAGAACGGCTGTCGAAGTAACGCAGTTCCCTCAGGACCGCGCCAGGCCGAAGTCCGTTACCGTTCCTAATCCCTCCGGGGAAGCGGATGAAGATCGCAAAGACTACTTTATTACCCGCAATGGCGTGACGTTCGCGGGCAGCCACCTTCACATTGACCTTTGGGGTGCCCAGGACCTGGACGATGAAGCCAGGATCGAACAGGCCATGAAGGACAGCGTGACGGCTGCCGGAGCAACGCTTCTGCACATTCACCTGCACAAATTCACGCCAAACGGCGGCGTGTCGGGCGTGGCAGTCCTTTCGGAAAGCCATATCTCGGTTCACACGTGGCCGGAAAAGGGCTTCGCAGCGTTCGACGTATTCATGTGCGGCGCGGCAGAACCCCAGAAGGCGATTGCCGTGCTGGAGGCCGCTTTCCGGCCGACGCGCGTTGTCGTGGGCGAGCACAAGCGCGGAATCGTCTAGGTCAACGACGCGCAGGCTGCCGAGCTGCATTAAAATTCGGAAATCAGGCCGCCAGGGTAGCTCTGGCGGCCTTTTCATTGTTACCCGCCGCAACCGGAGATGTTAATCATCGCGTTGCCGTTGCCATCCTGATGGAATGCGCTTTACTCAAGTTCCGGTAGCTTTGGGTCGTCAGCTTCGTGCCGGTCGTCCAAAGTGCCACCAAAAGGCCTGAAGTCCCCGCAAGGTCGAAGAACATGGTTGTTGCAACGAATGCAGCCGATCGGCTGGACGCCATCGTGATTGGCGCCAATGTGGAAGGGCTGTTTGCGGCCGCCTGCCTGGCTGGTGCAGGAAAGCATGTCGCTATCTTCGATGCCCGTTCTTCCCTGAATGGGGTCGATGCCGGTGAACCCTGTTTCGTCGATGTAGAGGCGGCGACGTCCCTGGATCTCGGGGCGCACGGACTGCGATACGGCGCTGCGCCGCCGCTCGTGGGCGTTTCCCAGGACAAGTCCCTCGTGCTCTGGCCGGACATTGAAGCGTCGTGCGCCAGCATCGCCGGCCTGTCCTCCCGGGATGCCGACGCTTATCCGGGCTTCGTCCGGCGTCTTCACCGGCTTTCGGCTTCAGGGTTCGCGGGTGGCAAGTCTGCACTTGTGAACTGGCACATGTCCTCTTCCGGCCGGGACGCCCAAAGCGCCGATGCCGGCTTTTTCCGCGGTGCAGCCCTGTCCCGCGTGCTGGAAGAAGAGTTTTCGACGCCGCTGTTGAGGGGCCTGCTGGCACAGGCGGCGCTGCACGGATGCAGCGTGTCTCCGACCTTGCCTGGAACTGCTACCCTGCTTCTGAGGCATGCGATCCAGGCCCTGACGGGACGCGAGCGCGGTTGCCGGCACGTGGCAGGTGGTGCAGCCTCGCTCATGTCAGCGCTGGTCGCTTCCCTGAAGTTCTTCAACACGGCAGATACTCATCTCGGGAAGGGCGTTCGGGAGATCATCATGGAGCGGGATGCGGCGCATGGTGTGATCCTGTCGGATGGATCAACCGTCAAGGCGCCCCAGGTCATCGTCGCCCTTGGACGGGCGGGCTCCGAGGACCTGTTCCGGCGCTTGCCCGTCAAATCCTTTCCCAGCGGAATTTCTTCCTGTCTGGGCAAGATCAGGTACACGGTGAAGACGCCTCCCGCGTTGCGCGGCGTCTCCGCGGCCGTCGTGACGTCGGGTGTCACGCTCTGTCTCAACCCGTCGCTTGAGCGACTGGTCCGGGCGCACGGTGCCTTCCAGGCGCGTCAGTTGCTCCAGGATTATTGCCTTGATCTCCACGTTGTTCCCCGTCCGATTGCGGAAGGCGGCATGAGCTGGACGGTCCTTGCGGATGTTCATTTCGTGCCAACGGAGACTGATGAGGGGCCGTGGAGCGGCAACCGCCGCGACCGGTTGGTGACGGGCGTTACCAAGGCAATTGAGGTTTGGGCGCCTGGCTTCGAACTGTCGGTGGAGGCTGCGGAACTGCTGCAGCCCGCCGAGGCGCGCTCTTTCCTTGATGACGGTGCAGGCGTGCCAGGTGGGCAACCGCGCGTGAGTCAAAGCCATGGGGTGCCAGAGATTGCATCCGATGGTGTCGGGCGCCTCGCGCGCGGGCTCTGGTTGATTGAAGACACGCTGTCGGGCGGCGCCGGACACGCGGGGTCCGCAGTTGCGCGATCGCTCACGCCTCCAACGCGCGGGAGGGTCACGTCAGATGCCTAGTGCTGCACCCGGGCAGGATTTTGACGCTATCGTCATTGGTGGTGGCGTGAACGGACTCGTGTGCGCGATCCTTCTGGCACAGGCGAAGCGCAGGGTGATCCTGCTTGAAGCGCAGGATCGCGTGGGTGGCATGTGCCGTACAAGCGACATTGCACCAGGATATCGTGTGTCGACCGTTGCCCATCTGCTTGGCCCCCTCGATACAGACGTGCTCAAGTCGCTGAAGCTGTTGAAGCTCGGCCTTCAGTTCACGACCCGTCAGGTGGGTGCGGTGGCGCTCTCGATGGATGGCAACCACATCCTTCTGGGTGAAGACCTGCGCCATACGAGCCAGTCGCTTCAGCTCCATTCTGCATCCGATGCCCGCGTCTGGGCGGCGCACGAAACGCGCATGCGCAAGGCCGCGCAGTCCTTGCATGCATGGTCGCATCAGACCCCGGTGTTTGCTGGCGGGAATGAGCCAGGCCGAAGTGGTCTCTTTGGCGGGAGATCCGGTTCGCGTGCCTTGTCGCAGCTTGAAGCCGATACAGCAGCGCAGCTGGATCATTCGATTGCGGACCTGCTTGAAGAGACCTTTGAGTGCACTGTGCTGAAGGGCGCGTTGGCGCTGGATGCGATCCTTGGCAATGCGCTGCCGCCGAATGCGACGGGAACGGCGCTGCTGCCAGTGCTCAAGCGCTCCATGGAGCCCCAGAACGCGAATGGACTTGTTCATCCGCAAGGCGGGGCCGGCGGATTGACGGCTGCGCTGGTCAAGGCAGCCGAACTTGCAGGGCTGAAGATCCGGACTGGCGCCAAGGCTGTTCAGTTCCTGTTCGATGGCGGGCGGATCGCCGGTGTGCAGATGGCCTCGGGAGAGGCCGTCTATGCGCCGCATATCATCTCGAGCCTTGACCCGCAGGAGACTTTCCTGCGGATGGGAGCGGAGCGCGACCTGCCCTTCGGTTTCAAGCGGCAGCTGCACGGATATCGCAATGCCGGTGCCGTGGCCAAGATCAACCTGGCCCTGAGCGGATTGCCTGCCTTCAAGGGCCTGGACAAAAAAAATCTCAAGGACCGTTTGCTGATCTGCGCTTCCATAGCCGAACTGGAGCGCAGCTTCGCAGCATTCGAACAGGGACGCTTTTCTTCCGACATGGCGCTTGAGGTGACGATCCCGTCCGTTCACGATGCGAGCCTGGCGCGTGCCGGCACGCATGTCATGTCTATCAACGCCACCTATGTGCCGCGTCGGCTTGCGAGTGGAACCTGGGAGCAGGCGCGGGCCGAACTGGTTTCGATCATTGGCAGCAAACTGAGGCAGTATGCGCCGGAGTTGCCAGATCTTGTCGTTGCGGCAGACGTGTACACGCCCGAGGATCTGGCGGTATTGGGTGGTGGCGCGGGTTGCCACTGGCACGGCGGTGACCTGTCGCCTGATCAACTGGGCGTATTCCGGCCTGCGCTGAACGCAGGGCGGGGCCCGACCCCGGTGCCGGGTCTTTATCTATGCGGTGCAGGAACGCATCCCCTGGGCGGTGTCACCGGAACCAATGGCAGGCTTGCCGCAGAGGCTGTATTGGCAGCGATGGCGGGGACTCCATGAACGAGTTTTCCGCCAGAGCCCTTCAGCCGACACCCCTGCATGCCCGGACCGCAGAACTTTGTGCGACGAATCTCTGGAGCCGGTCGGGTGCGTTCACCGTTCCGGGCGTCTACACCAGCGAGCGTGAAGAGCAAGAATCGCTGGTTTCGCGCGTTGGCGTCTCGGACCTTTCGGCGCGCCTGTGCTGGAGGTTCGAGGGTCCTGATGCGGGAGCGTTCCTGACCTTTGCGACCACGCACGACGTGTTGTCGATCGAGACGGGGCAGACGGCGCGCGTGCTCTGGTGTGACGACTTCGGTCATGTGCGCGGTGAGGGTGTCGCGGCGCGATTTGGGGTCGCGCATTACGAGCTCAGTTCGACCGTGCGGGACTTTGCCTGGTTCCTGGATGCCGCACGCGGCTTCGACGTGCGGGTGACGGACGTGACGGGGCAACGTGCCGGGATCGGCCTCCGGGGACCATCTGCGGAGGCGCTGCTGCAGCTTGCCGGTTTCATCGGCGGGGCGCACGGCAAGTCCGACACGCCGCTAGTACCTGCCACAGCTGCATGGCGACAGTCGCAGGTCTCGCTCGTGCGTGACCCGGGCGGTGTGAGCTTCGAACTATGGTCAGATGCGGATGATGCGATCGTGATCTGGGACAGGGTGCTGCGCATCGGCGCCGGACTTGGCATTTGTCCTGTCGGCGCTGTCGTTCTGGAGACCGTTCGCCTGGAGGCCGCATCCCCGCTGGCAGGGGTTGATTGGCTTCCTGCACAGCTTTGTGTCCGGGATGCCGACCTGCGCACGCCACAGGATCTGGGAATGATCGTCGATGGATTGCGCCGATTCAACGGGTCGGGCGCCCTGTCCCTGCGTCGGCCGCAGCCTTCCGGCCGCCTTGTGCAGGTGACAAGCCTGACGGACCTGGTGCGGGGTGAGCTGATCGCGAAGGGAGGCGTGGCGGGTCAGATCACGTCACATGCGCGCTCGCATGCAACAGAGCGTGCGGTTGGCATTGCCTGGGTCAAGGAAGAGTTTTCGGCCCCTGGCACGAAGCTCGGCCTGCCCGGTGGAGCGGGTTCGCTCGACATCCAGGTTGTCCGGTCCTGCCATTCCTGAGCTGGACCTGGAGAACCTATAGCCCTGTGAAGTCCGCAATCACCCTGATGTCCGGTGCGAGACCCGACACCTGAACAGCGCCGCCACGGTTCAGGCATACGGGGACGAGGCCCGCACCCTTCGCGGCCATCACTTCCGCCGGGGCGTCCGAGAAGAAGATGATGTCGCGGGGATCGGCACCAATGCTGCGGGCAATCGAGGCGTAGGAGGCTGCTTCGCCCTTGGGACCCGTTGTCGTGTCGAAATAACCTTCGATCATCGACGAGAGGTCTCCTGCGATCGAGTAGGCCATGTAGAGCTTTTGTGCGGCCACTGAACCCGAAGAGTAGATGAAAATGCGCTTGTGCGTGGCCGCATACGCCTTCATGGCCTGAACGGCGTCATCGTACAGGTGAGCCTTCAGTTCGCCGGATTCGTATCCTTCCCGCCAGATCAGCCCCTGCAAGGTCTTGAGTGGGGTGATCTTCCTGTCTTCGTCGATCCAGGCGGCAAACTGCGTGAAAGCTGCATCGATGGTCGGCAACGGATTGCCGGAGGCCTCACGTGCGGCCTCGACGATGTCCCGGATATCGGCGACATCCCAGTTTGCCTCCAGAAATGTCTTGAGGCGCTTGCGGGCATAGGGAAACAGGACATTGCGCACGAACGCAATGTCCCCAATCGTGCCTTCGATGTCGAAGATGACTGCCTTTGTCACGCGGCGTATTTCGGGATGCTGTCGGCAATCTTGTCGCCGGTGAATTCCGCAACCCAGCCATCGGGCGTCGTGAAGAGGCGGATGGCAGCGAAGAGCGGCTTCGGTCCCATGTCGAACCAATGCCTTGTGTGTTTGGGAACCGAAAGAAGGTCACCCGCCGTGCAGACAACCTTCAGCACATGATGGTCATTTCGCAGGTAGAATGCCCCGGCACCTTCGACGAAGAAGCGGACTTCGTCGTCGGTGTGGATGTGTTCGGACAGGAACTTGTTGCGCATGGCCTCACGGTCCGGATGCTCCGGGTGAATCCGGACGACGTCCACGGACTGGTAGCCGCCGATCTTCTTCAGGCGATCGATGTCGGCAGCGTAGGCTTCGAGCACTTCCGGCTGGCCGGCCCCGGGGGGCAGCTGGCGTGACGCCTGCCAGCGTTCGAAGCGAACGTCGAACGGCACAAGCGCCTTCATGATCTCGCGTTCATCCATTGTCTGGGAGACGGGCTGGTCGCCTTTGGAAAGGTCAAACACTGTGAGAGTCGTCATGCCGGTATTCCTTTCAGTTTCAGGCTGAGCGCAAAGAGGTAGTCGAAGGCATCGAGGTGGCGGAGGGCTTCCGGCGTCGAACGACCCCATGCATAGAGGCCGTGTCCCTTCAGGAGGAAACCCCAGACGGGCTCCCGTGCACGACGGATGTCCTGTTCGATCCGGCCTGCCAACGCGTCCATGTCCTGATCGTTCTCATACACGGGCACGTCGACATGGGTTTCGTGGGTTGTCACGCCGTGAAATGCCTTGAGCATTTCAAGCCCCGAAAGGCGAACCTGTCCTTTATCCGCGAGGACCAGCGATGCCAGCACGGAGGGCAACGCATGCACATGGGCTATGGCGCCAGCCTCCGGCAGGGTCCTGTAGATCATGTAATGCAGGGGGGCCTCAGCTGATTCGCGGGGGTGCTTTTGGCCTTCGATGGCACATTTGATGACCCCGGCAGCGGTCAGGGCGCCCTTGTCTCCGCCCGAGGCCGTGACGGCGCATGCTTCACGGTCGATTCGGACCGAAAAATTGCCGCTGGTCGAAGGTACCCAGTTTCGCGCACCGGCGTGGTGGGCGAGGCGGATGACCTGACCTGCGATCTCGTCGGGCAAACCGGGTTCCTGGCTCATGGGCTCCTCTGGGCGTCTCTGGGGCATTCATATGGGGATTGCGGCCGCCCTGTCACCCCCTCTGCACGCGAACGTAAAAAAACCTCCGGGACGTGAGCCCCGGAGGCCATTTTCTGCAGTCAGGCTGGCCGGTTGGCTCAGCCGCCGCCGCGGATTTCAGTCCAGAACTTGACGATCTCTTCCTTGTTCTTCAGGCGAACCTGGAAGGTGCCCGAGCTCAGGAAGCCCTCCACGTCACGCGAGAAGTTGATCGCCTTGAGCTGTTCGTCCGTGTAGTCGGCGAACACCGTCGTATTTGCCGGTCCGTTGTTCAGCTGGTCGAGCTGATACTTCATGGCTTGCGGCGCGATCCCGCTGTCGATCAGCGCATAGGCCTTCTCGACGTTCTTTGATTCGGCGTGGAGAACCATGCCGCAGACATACGTGAACATGCCACCGGGCGGGTTCATGTAAGCGACAGGCTTGCCTTCACGCTTCAGGGCCGCGTGGGTCTGGTTCCAGGTGATCGCTGCCACCACTTCGCCCGATGCCAGTCCCTGCGAGAGGGATGTTTCATCCGACGAAATGAAGCGGGCTGCCGCCACGAACTCACGGAGCTTCCCCTTCAGCGTTTCCCATTCCTGCGGCGTCATGTTGTAGACGTCGATTCCCCAGGTCTTGCCGATCAGGGTCACGGTGTCGTCCACGCCATCAAGGCCAGCGATCTTGCCCTTGTATTTCGGGTCAAAGAGGATCTTCCAGCTTTCCTTGCCGACATATTCCGGCGCAAGGTCGGTCCGGTAAGTCACGGAGGTGTTCGCCCAGTACTGCGGGATGAACCAGGCTTCCGTTTCCGACTTCATCATGCCGGGAATCTTCTTGAGGACGTCCGGAATGTCTTTCCAGTACTTCAGCTTGGTGACGTCGATCGGCTGAAGCAGACCGGCTTCCTGCCAGCGTCCAAATTCATAGGAGCAGGGAGCCATGACGTCGGGCTTGTAGCCCGTGCGCATCTTGGCAAAGGCTTCGTCTTCGTCGGCCCAGATGGCCGTGCGTGGTTCAACGCCATACTTTTCCTTGTATTCGGCAAGGAACGGCGGGTCAGCCCAGTTCTCCCAGGTAAACAGGAGCGGCTCGTTTTCGCTGGTGGCCGGCGTTGCGGCAGTCGTCGCCGCAGCA
>JBILMZ010000290.1:0-3400 GCA_044375275.1 Micropepsaceae bacterium
GCCGACGAGCGCGATGCTCGAGCTGCCATACGACTTGGCTGCCGCGGCGGCCTGCTTGACCACGTCCAGGGCTTCCGGCGTGAGGTCAGACATGTTGTGACCGAAGAACACGATGAACTCCTTCGGTGCCTTCGGCGGTTCCGGCGGCGGAGGAGGCGGTGGCGGCGGTGGGGGAGGCGGCGGTGGCGGCGGCGGGGCTTCGACGCCGAACGAATAGCGCAGTCCCATCGTTGCCGTGTGCTTGCCGAGATCGTCGAACGTGTAGTCCTCGACGCCAGCGGCCGGCGACGTAATGCGGGACGACAACTCGGGGCCCGTGACGCGCAGGTAGTGGTAGTTGAATGTCAGGTCGAGGCGCTTTGACAGGGCCACCGACAGGCCGGCAATGCCCTGATAGGCAAAGTTCCACTGCTCGTCATCGAAGCCGCTGGTGTTGTTCTGGAGGTTGGCCAGGTCGCCACCCGCGCCGGCACCAAGTGTAAGGGCGAAGGAGCGCGACAGCTGGATGTCGTAAAGCACGTTCATCATCGCTGTCCATTCGTTCAGCTCGATGTCGCTCGCGCTGTCGATGGTGTTGTGGCGATAGCCGCCTTCGACTTCAACGCGCCATCCACCCATGCCGTAGCCGGTGGCAACAAGCGCTGCCCAGCCCGGATCGACGACGAAAGTGCCACCCAGCGCCACATCAGGTCCGGGCGCGTCCGGATTGCGGATGCCGGAGAAGTCGATGTCATCCACCCACACGCCACCACCGGCGACGCTGATGTACCAGCCTTCACCCGCCATGGCTTGCGGGGACAGGGTAAGCGCAAGCACTGCGGCTGCGCCAAGAAGTCCAAGTTTCGTTTTCATGAAACCACCTTTCTAGAGAGGTTTGTATCCAATGCTTCGAAGCGCCCTGCCAGCCTGGCAGAAAGGAATCGCTGGAAGAATCGTCGAGGAGTCTAAGAGTGGTTGTGGCGAATCTCTGTACCGCTTTTGACACAGTCGAAAAGCATTCACGAAACAACCCAAGGTTAGGCAATCCGGCATTCAAATTACGGGGACACAAAGAGCCTGCACGGGAGGTCCGCGTCACGCTCGGGAAGTACCGGGAGGCAGGGTTTGTGGTGCCCTGCCTCCTGGCTGTCGTCCCCTCAAAACTGTTTCAGTCCGGCGCTACAGCGGACGTAGATTACATCGAGATATGCACGCGCCTGTTCTGTGGTTCGCGCACACCATCGGCGGTGGGCACGAGCGGGTCGCCTTCACCCTTGCCACTGGCCGAGATCGAATTCTCCGCGACGCCTTCCTTGATGAGCGCGGTCTTCACGCTGACGGCGCGCTTGAGAGAAAGTGCCTCGTTGTATTCGTTCGAGCCCGAGCGGTCTGCATGGCCGACGAGTGACAGAGTCACCGCACCGAGAAGCTTCGCCGCTTCGGCTGCCTGGCGCACCACTTCCTGCGCCTCCGACGTCAGATTCGATTCGTTGTGGCCGAAGAACACGATGAACTCGCGCGGTGTTTCCGGTTCGGGCGGCGGTGGCGGGGGAGGCAGCGGCGCTGGAGGCGGCGGGGGAGGTGCCTCGACGCCAAGCGCATAGCGCAGTCCCAGCGTCGCCGTGTGCTTGCCCACGTCATCAAGATCAAAGGCGAGCAGTCCGTTCTCCAGCCCGACCGTCGCGAACGTCTCGAACGACGGCTCGTGCACCCGCAGGTACCTGTAGTTCACGAACAGGTCGAGGCGGCGGTTGATGGCATAGGAAACGCCGCCAATGCCCTGGTAGGCAAAGGCCCACTGGTCATCGTCGAAGCCGTTCTGCGGAAGCTCGAGCATCGCGAAGTCGCCACCGGCACCGGCGCCGAGCGTCAGGCTGATGCGGTTCGAGAGCTGGATGTCATAGAGCGCATTGGCCATGACGCTCCATTCGTTGAGCGAGGCATCGTTGCTGCCTGTTTCGTTGGCGCGATAGCCGCCTTCGAGTTCGAAGCGGAAGCCGCCAACGCCATAGCCGACAGTGGCCAGCGCGGCCCAGCCGCTGTCAAACTCAAGCGTGGTCGTGTCGGGCAGGTTGTCGTCAAAGACCGTGACGGCGTCGACATCGTCGATCCAGTTGCCGCCACCTTCAAGGCCGATATACCAGCCGTTGATCGCGGACGCATGCGCGCCCGAAGCCAGGAGGGACAGGGTCGCGGCAGTACCCAAAAGGAGATGCCTTGCATTCATGTCTTTCACCATTCGCTCGGCGTCACGTTTGACCGTGACCGCAGGGGGGATCGGGAATCAGTGATCAACTGAAAGACTAAAGGCGGGCGTCTCGTATTCGTGTCACGCGCGCGCAACACTGCAATCACAACCGGACACGCATTCACCTTTTGGTAACACATGAAAAAGCGGCGCAAGCATTTCTGCCTGCGCCGCTTGTTACTGATCGCTGCGCTTAGAAAGAGATGTTCACGCGACGGTTCTGCGGTTCGCGCACGCCATCGGCGGTGGGAACCATCGGTTCGGACTCACCGCGTCCATCGACAGCGATCGTGGACTCGCTGACGCCTTCACGAACCAGGGCGCCCTTGACGGCGTTGGCGCGACGCAGCGACAGCGCCTGGTTATACGTGTCGGATCCCGAGCGGTCCGCATGGCCGACGAGCTTCACGTTCGCAATGCCATTTTGCTTCGCAGCAGAAGCAGCTTCGCGGATCACGTCCATGGCGGCCGGCGTGAGTTCCGCCTTGTTGTGGCCGAAGAAGATGATGAACTCGCTGGGCGATCCCGCTTCAGCCGGTGGCGGCGGCGGTGGTGCCTGCGTCGGTTCCGGTTCGCTGCCGCCGTTCAGGTAGTAGCGGAAGCCTACCGTCGCCGTGTGCTTCTGGAACTCCTCGCCATCAAAAACGGCATCGAGTGCCGGCGTCAGGTCGAACTCTGCCGCCGTCGTGCGGAAGTAGCGATAGCTGGCAAAGAGTTCGCTGCGCTGTCCCACGGCATAGCCGAGCGAAACAATACCCTGATAGGCAAGGTTCCAGTCCTCGTCCTCCGTGACGCTGGCGCCGTCGCGCACGCGCAGTTCAGCGTAGTCGGCGCCAATGCCAGCGCCTACGCTCAGCGTGAGCTTTTGCATCAGGGGATAGTTGTACTTGATGTTGGCCATGAACGTGGTCTCGTCCAGACGAGCTTCATCATAGACGTTGGGGCCGCCGACGACCGTGATGCCATCGCTGTCATTCCGCCTGAATCCTGTTTCGAATTCGGCGGCCCAACTGCCACGGCCATAGCCGACGCTGGCGAGCACCGCCCAGCCAGTGTCGAATTCGACGGATCCCGCGAAGGTATCCAGCGCCGTGACCGAGTCGAAGTCCCAGTCCTGGACCCAGTTTCCACCGCCTTCAAGGCTCATGTACCAGCCGTCCGGCATGGCCTGCG
>JBILMZ010000291.1:0-3386 GCA_044375275.1 Micropepsaceae bacterium
ATCATACGCGTACCGCTGGAGACAGCGACAGCGCCCTGCGCGAGATCCGGGCCCGACGGCCGGCGCTCGTGATCCTGGACATCTGGCTGCAGGGAAGCCGCCTCGACGGTCTGCAGGTGCTGGACGAGATCAAGAAGGACAATCCCGATCTTCCGGTGCTCGTCATTTCGGGCCACGGAAACATCGAAACCGCCGTTACCGCCATTCGCAAGGGTGCCTACGACTTTGTCGAGAAGCCCTTCAAAGCTGACCGCATCCTGCTGACGGTCGAACGCGCCCTGGAGGCGCAACGTCTTCGGCGAGAAAACGAATCCCTGAAAGAGCGCCTGTGGGACGACTTTGACCTGATCGGCCAGAGCCATGCGATCAGCCAGCTGCGCCAGAACATCGAGAAGATTGCCCCGACCAACAGCCGCGTCCTGATCGTGGGCGCTCCCGGCACGGGCAAGGAGATCGTGGCGCGCCTGCTGCACGCCAAGTCGCGTCGGCAGCGCAATCCGTTCATTGCCATCAATTGCGCGTCGATCGCGCCGGAGCGCATGGAGATCGAACTCTTCGGCGTGGAAGGTGCGAGCGAGGGTGGTCGCAAGGTGGGCCTGTTCGAACAGGCCCATGGCGGCACGCTGTTCCTGGACGAAGCACCGGACATGCCGCTCGAGACGCAAGGCAAGATCCTGCGCGTTCTCGTCGAGCAGAATTTCCAGCGCGTGGGTGGCAGCCAGAAGGTGCAGGTCGACGTCCGCGTGATTTCGTCTTGTTCGGCCGATCCGCGCACGGAAATCCAGGATGGCCGCCTGCGTGAGGACCTCTATCACAGGCTCAACGTGGTGAGCGTGCGGGTCCCGCCGCTCACGGAACGCCGCGAAGACATTCCGCTGCTCGTCGAACACTTCATGGGACGCATCGCCCAGTCGACGGGTCTCAGTTCGAAGCAGATCGGCGAGGACGCCATGGCGGCGCTCCAGGCCCATAGCTGGCCGGGCAATGTCCGCCAGCTGCGCAACAACATCGAACGCCTGATGATCCTTGCGGCCGACGCGCCGGATGGCATCATCACGGCTGACCTGCTGCCTTCGGATGTCGGCAATTCGACGCCGGCCGTCAGCCAGGGGGCCGGCAGCGAGCGCATCATCGCGCTGCCGCTGCGCGATGCACGCGAAATGTTCGAGAAGGAATACCTGCTGGCACAGATCAACCGCTTTGGCGGCAATATCTCGCGCACCGCAGCCTTCATCGGCATGGAACGTTCGGCGCTTCATCGCAAGCTCAAGTCGCTGGGCATCAATACGGGCGGACGTCCTGACGACGTGATGGGCTGATGCCTGTCCGATGACCCGTTTTGCCTACGTGAATGGCCGCTTCATGCGACACGTCGCGGCCTCGGTGCATGTCGAGGACCGCGGCTTCCAGTTTGCCGACAGCGTCTATGAAGTCTGTGCCATCCGGGACGGGTTGCTGATCGACGAGCGACCGCATCTCGACCGCCTTGAGCGTTCGCTTGGCGAACTCAGGATGAACTTGCCTGTAGCGCGGGCGGCCCTCGGCGTGATCGCGCGGGAACTCGTGGTGCGTAACCGCGTGCGTGACGGACTGGTCTACATGCAGGTATCGCGCGGGCGAGCGCGTCGTGACCACGGGTTTCCGGAACCGACTGTCAGGCCGACATTGGTGATGACGGCCCGGGCGCTTGACCTCAGCCGATATGACGCCATGGCGGGGAGGGGCGTATCGATCATCACCCTGCCCGAGATGCGCTGGGCGCGTTGCGATATCAAGTCAACAGCCCTGCTGCCCAATGTCCTCGCCAAGCAGCAGGCCCGCGAAGCCGGCTGTTTCGAGGCCTGGTTCGTGGCGTCGGACGGGACCATCACCGAAGGCGCGTCGACGAATGCCTGGATCGTGGACCAAGACGGGCGCCTGCGGACGCGCGGCCTCAGCAACCAGATCCTGCCGGGGATCACGCGCGGGGAAATCCTGTCCCTCTGTCGCCAGCATGGTCTGGAGTACACGGAAGTTCCGTTCACGGAGAGTGATGTCGGGAAGGCCCGTGAAGCGTTTGTGACAGCGGCGACGATCGGCGCGATGCCGGTGGTGCAGGCCAATGGGCTGAAAATCGGGGACGGGAAGCCGGGGCCGATTGCGCGCAAAATCAGGGAAATCTACTGGTCGACCCGAATCGGTTGATGGTTAACCCCTCAACTGATTCGTGCACGGATCGTCTTGCCCCTTGATAAGGGTCAATAGGTCGGTCATGTTCGCGTCACGCGGGTACCAGCACGACATGAGTCGCGCATGGGGATGCCGGTGTACAGCAACAAAATGGGGTCAACCCATGAGTGATCGACAGCAGAATCTACAGGACACGTTCCTCAACGCGTGTCGCAAGAACAAGGCACCGCTGACGATTTTCCTTGTCAATGGCGTGAAGCTGCAAGGCATCATCACGTGGTTTGACAATTTCTGTGTGCTCCTGCGCCGCGATGGTCATTCCCAGCTCGTGTACAAGCATGCGATCTCGACGGTGATGCCGTCCGTTCCGGTTGCACTGTTCGAGCAGGAAACAGACATTTCGGGCGTTGACGCGTCCCACTGACGGAAGCGCAGCTGATTTGACCGAACGCGATCCTGAAGCGACCTACCGCCGGACCGACCAGGGCCGGCGCCGGGCCATCGTTGTCCATCCTTACCTCAAGTCCGATGAGCGCTACCAGTTGCGTACCGTGGGTGCGCGGCTTGAAGAGGCGGTGGGCCTCGCGCAAGCCATTGACCTGGAGGTCGTCGACTCCCTCCCGGCTCCGATGAGCGAGATCCGCCCGGCGACACTCATCGGCAAGGGCAAGGTCGACGAGATCCTCGCGGTTTGCGAAGGCGCTGAGGTCGAACTCGTCATCTGTGATGGCCAGCTCTCACCCGTCCAACAGCGAAACCTCGAGAAGGCCTGGAACGTCAAGGTGCTCGACCGGACCGGGTTGATCCTGGAGATTTTCGGCGAGCGCGCGCGCACGGCTGAAGGCCGCCTGCAGGTGGAGCTCGCTCATCTGAGTTACCAGAAGGGACGCCTTGTGCGGTCGTGGACCCACCTTGAGCGCCAGCGCGGTGGCTTCGGCTTTCTCGGTGGTCCGGGCGAAACCCAGATCGAAGCCGACCGACGCGCGATCGGCGACCGGATCGCGAAACTCAAGCGCGAACTTGAAGACGTGAAGCGTACACGGTCGCTGCATCGCGATGCGCGCAACAGGGTTCCGTTTCCGGTGGTGGCGCTGGTGGGGTACACGAACGCCGGCAAGTCGACGCTGTTCAACCGACTGACGCGCGCAGACGTGCTCGCCAAGGACCAGCTCTTCGCCACGCTCGACCCGACCATGCGCGGCGTGACACTCCCGTCG
>JBILMZ010000096.1:0-12054 GCA_044375275.1 Micropepsaceae bacterium
GCCCGTACGATCAACGAACCGATGAAGAT
The DNA here is from genome assembly GCA_044375275.1 of Micropepsaceae bacterium. Lineage (GTDB taxonomy): Bacteria > Pseudomonadota > Alphaproteobacteria > Micropepsales > Micropepsaceae > SZUA-430. The sequence goes on from JBILMZ010000096.1 coordinate 30, forward strand.
CGCAGCCGCCAATGCCCTTGCAGAGTTGGCAAGGCAGGACGTCCCGGACGAGGTTGCAGCCGCCTACCACACGGCACGCCCCAAGTTCGGCCCCGACTACATCATTCCCGTGCCGTTCGATCCACGCCTGATCTCAACGGTTCCCGTTGCCGTCGCGCGTGCTGCAATGGAATCGGGCGTTGCCCAGAAGCCAATCGCAGACCTCGACCGCTACGCCAACGAACTGGCTTCACGCCTCGACCCTGTCGCTTCGATCGTCCAACGCGTTGTTGCGCGCGTACGCATGGAACCCAAGCGCGTCGTCTTTGCGGAAGGCGAGGAAGAGGCCGTCATTCGTGCAGCCCTCGCCTATCAGAACTCCGGGCTGGGCAAGGCAACGCTCGTCGGCAACCCTGAGCGCATTCGCGAAACCGCCCGCCGTGCAGGACTGGAGGAAGCCAGCGAACTCGAAATCGTATTCGGTCGCGAAAGCCCCCGGTCGCAGCAATATGCCGAAGCCCTGTACGCGCGCCAGCAACGGCAGGGCGCACTTTTTCGCGACTGCCTCAGGCAGGTCACGTACGACCGAAACATCTTCGCAGCCTCGATGGTCGCCGCAGGTCACGCAGATGCCATGGTGACAGGCGTGACACGTCACTATTCGGTGGCCCTGTCAGACGTGCGGAACGTGATCGACCCCAAGCCAGGCGAGCGCGTCGTCGGCGTCTCGATCATTCTGGATCGTGGCCGGACAGTATTTGTCGGCGACACAAACGTTCACGAAATGCCGACGTCGGAAGAGCTTGCCGACATCACGGTGCAGACAGCAGCAGTGGCGCGCCGTTTCGGCTATGAGCCACGCGTTGCTCTTCTCGCCTACTCCACTTTCGGACAGCCATGGGGCGAACGTTCCCAGCGTGTGCGCGAAGCCGTCGAACTGCTCGACAAGCGTCATGTCGACTTCGAGTATGACGGGGAAATGAACGCCGACGTTGCGCTCGATATGGAGCGCATGGCGCGCTACCCCTTCTGTCGCCTCAAGGGCCCGGCCAACGTCCTGATCATGCCGGCAATTCACTCGGCATCGATTTCCACGACGATGACCGAAGTGATCGGCGGCGCCACCGTCATTGGACCGCTGCTCGTCGGCATGTCGAAATCCGTGCAGATCGCGCCCCTGGGCGCCAAGATGAGCGACATCGTGAACATGGCTGCGCTCGCGGCCTACAACATATCGAATTGAACATGATCAACATCCATCTCGTGCCATGTCTCAATGACAACTACGCCTACCTGATTCATGAGCCTGCGACCAAATCCGTCGCCGTCGTGGACCCGTCAGAGGCCGCGCCCGTGATGGATGCACTCAAGGCGCACGGATTGAAGCTGACGCATATCCTGAATACGCATCATCACTTCGACCACACGGGTGGAAACCTCGAACTCAAGGAAAAGACCGGCTCGAAGATCATCGGGCCCAGAGCCGATGCTGAGAGGATTCCGGGAATTGACCTGGCTGTCGGCGAAGGCGATCTGGTGGCAGTGGGCACCGCGATCGCGCGCGTTTTTGACATTCCCGCCCACACCAAGGGCCACATCGCGTTCTGGTTCGAGGCAGACAAGGCCGTGTTCACGGGCGATACGATGTTCGCCATGGGATGCGGACGCCTTTTCGAGGGAACGCCGGCCCAGATGTGGTCAAGCCTGTCGAAGCTCGCCCGCCTGCCAGCCGAAACGCGAGTCTATTGCGGTCACGAGTATACGCAGTCGAATGGTCGTTTCGCGCTCACGCTGGAACCTGAAAATACGGATCTGGTCGCGAGAATGAAGGAAGTGAACGAACTCCGGGAAAAGGGTCTGCCGACCATTCCATCTACGATCGGCATCGAGTTGAAGACGAACCCGTTCCTGCGCCCGTCCAGCGCGGCACTGCGCAAGTCTCTGGCACTGGAATCTGCGGACGTCGTTGAGGTCTTTGCAGAAACGCGCCGCCGCAAGGACACGTTCTGAGCCTGTTACCTTGACCGAAGCAGATCAGATCATCGCGAAGCTGGAACTCCTTCCCCATCCCGAAGGAGGCCATTACCGCGAGACCTTTCGTGACATCGTGGAAGGTTCCGGAAGGTCAGCCTCGACAGCCATCTTGTACCTCCTGAAACAGGGCGAAGTCTCGCACTGGCATCGCATTGATGCTGTCGAGATATGGCACTGGTATGCAGGCGCTCCATTGGAATTGATGCTGTCCGCAGACGGTCGCGAAAGTCACACCTTCACCCTGGGCAATCAGTTGGCCAGCGGACACAAGCCCCAGGTCATCGTTCCACGAACGTGGTGGCAATCAGCCCGCGCCCTCGGCGAGTACGCCCTGGTCGGCTGCACGGTGGCTCCAGGGTTTGAGTTCAACGGGTTTGAAATGGCACCGCCAGGCTGGCGACCTGGAACAGCTCTTTAGCGTCTGGCAAACTGGGCGAGCTGCCGGTAGATCACCGCCGACGGCGGACGTCCCGCAAGGCCCTGCCCGGGCGTGAAGGTAACAACGAATGTGTCACCCTGCCGGTAAGGCAAGGCAGGCGGCCCTGCCACGAACCTGATACGTTTCAGGGCCACGCCTATGGCATCACGTCCAGCACCATTGCGGATCCACTCGATAAGCGCAGTTCCGGTGTTTCGGATGGAATCGAACAGCAGCCCGCGGACAATCGGATCGCGCGCCGCCTGCTCCCAGTCTGCATCCAGCATCACGGTACGCCCGGTCTCCGCACGCGCCTGGGCGATGATGCGCCCGGCATAATCCCTGACAATGGCGATGGAGGGAGCGTTGAACTGAAGCGGCTGGACTTGCTTGCGGTCAGGCGCCACGGGAACACCACGTGGGTTCTGGGGCGTGAACAGCGTGATCCCGCCCAACCCTGAAATGCGCAGCAGGACGAACTGGTCTTCCCTGAGCAGAAGGCGATCTCCACCCGCGGCCGGCGCCCAGCGGAGCACCAGGATTTCTTCGCTTCCGTCAAATCGAAGCTTTGGCGCCTCCCCCGTCAGGTCGAGCACAAAACCGATCGGCGTGAACTCCGAACTGTAGTGCGCCAGCACCGGCATCTGCCGGTCGTAGGCGCGCGAAATCACCGTCCCCATGCCAACCAGGAGAGCGAGAGAAACAACGATGATCCGCAACCAGGATTGCAAATCCGGCTCCAACAAAACAATGCTGCGGGCGAAAGCCAAACCGGCTGCCCGTCATGCCACCCCGCAGAAACGCTGAATTTATCGGCTCAGATGATGGCAAGAATGTGGTTGGGATCGGGCCGGATGGGTCATTGGTTTACGTAAAGTCAAAGGCCCGCGGCGAGAACGGCCGCAGACCCCTGATTTCCTTACCATTCGGTAGACCTGGGCCGCTCAAGACGCCCGGGCTCATCCGCCGGGTCTAGTACATGTGCTGTCCGCCATTGATGGACAACGTGGAGCCCGTAACGAACCCGGCATCATCGGCCACGAGAAACAGAACCCCGCGCGCGATTTCATCTGCCTTGCCAAGCCTTCCAACCGGGATTTTGGCAACGATCTTCTCCAGCACGTTCGCCGGAACCGCTGCAACCATATCCGTATCGATGTAGCCGGGGGCAATGGCATTCACCGTGATGCCCTTGGGCGCACCCTCCTGGGCCAGCGCCTTCGTGAAGCCGTGAATGCCCGACTTGGCCGCTGCATAGTTGACCTGACCATACTGCCCGGCCTGCCCGTTGATAGACCCGATATTGACGATGCGACCGAAACTGCGCTCAAGCATGCCGTCCCAGACGGACTTGCACATGTTGAAGCAGCCACCGAGGTTTGTATCGAGCACCTCGTCCCACTGCGAACGGCTCTGCCTTTTCAGCGTCGCGTCACGGGTGATGCCGGCATTGTTGACGAGGACATCAATGGGGCCGAGTTTCGCAACGACCTCGGCTGCGCCCTTGATGCATGAATCAAAATCCGCCACGTCCCACTTGAACACCGATATGCCGTGCTTGTCCGCGAACGCCTTTGCACGCTCGTCATTGCCGGCATAGTTCGCCGCAACCTTGAATCCGGCTTTCTTCAGCGTGACCGAAATGGCTTCGCCAATGCCGCGTGTACCACCTGTAACTACTGCAACTCTGGACATGATTTCCTCCCGGTTTCTTGGTCGTCTAGCGCTCGATACACATGGCAATGCCCATGCCGCCACCAATGCAAAGCGTCGCCAGGCCCTTGCGTGCATTGCGCTTCTGCATTTCGTGCAGCAGCGTCACGAGGACACGACCGCCCGACGCACCGATCGGGTGCCCGATGGCAATAGCGCCGCCATTCACGTTCACCTTTGTCGGGTCCCAGCCCATGTCTTTGTTGACCGCGCAAGCCTGTGCGGCAAACGCCTCGTTGGCTTCAACGAGATCAAGGTCAGCCACGCTCCATCCCGCGCGCTTCAGCGCCGCGCGCGATGCCGGGATTGGCCCCGAACCCATGACCTTCGGATCGACGCCAGCCTGCGCCCACGACTTGATGAAACCAAGCGGCTTCAGCCCGCGACGATCAGCTTCCTTGGCCGACATGAGAACCACCGCAGCCGCGCCATCATTGATGCCACTGGCATTCGCTGCAGTGACGGAACCGCCATCCCGGAGGAAGGCCGGGCGAAGGTCCTTGATGGACTCGTAGGTGACGCCATCACGAATGTACTCGTCCGTATCGATGATCTTTTCGCCCTTCTTCTCCTTGATGGAGACGGCAGCGATCTCGTCCTTGAAGCGTCCGGCCTTGCGCGCGGCCTCCGCCTTGTTCTGCGAGGCAACGGCGAACTGGTCCTGCTGCTCCCGTGTGATCTGCCATTCCTTCGCAACGTTCTCGGCAGTATTTCCCATGTGATACCCGTTAAAGGCGTCCATGAGGCCGTCCTTGATCATTGTATCGATGAACTCCAGCGGTCCCATCTTCTGACCGGCCCGCAGATAGGCCGCATGAGGCGCCATCGACATGGACTCCTGCCCGCCCGCGATGACAATAGCCGAGTCGCCATTCACGATGGCCTGATGGCCAAGCGCCACCGCACGCAGTCCCGAACCGCAAAGCTGGTTCACTCCCCAGGCCGGCACTTCAACCGGAATCCCCGCATTGATGGAAGCCTGCCGGGCGGGGTTCTGCCCCTGCCCCGCAATCAGGATCTGGCCCAGGATGACTTCGCTGACATCCTTGCCATCGAGCTGTGCGCGCTTGAGGACTTCCTTGATGGCCGTCCGTCCAAGCTCGTGCGCGGGGACATTTGCAAACGAGCCGTTAAACGAACCAACCGCGGTGCGTGCAGCTGCAACAATTGCGACATCAGTCATGCTTTCAACTCCGGAATTTGGGGCGGATCTTCCTCTCCATTAACGCTGACAATGGCACGGCTGAGGCTACGAGGCCAAGCACTTCCGCCATTTTTCAGCTCGATTTTGGAGCCCTTGGCAAAAACAGCAGAGCCTTAACGCATATGCGGTAGGAAAGGCGCGCAATCTCGCCTAAACTGGTCTGCTTCCAGCCGCCAATTGGTTCTGGAATGCGGCCAGAGCAGTCACTTGGGACAACCACCGCATGACGACGCCGAACAGCGATCCGATCACCATCAAGAAGTACGCCAACCGCCGTCTATACAACACGGCAACGTCAAGCTACGTCACGCTTGACCACCTGGCTGACATGGTCAAGCGTGGTCAGGAGTTCAACGTCCACGATGCGAAGACCGGCGAAGACATCACCCGCGCGGTCCTCACGCAGATCATCTTCGAGGAAGAAGGAAAGGTCGGCCAGCAGATGCTCCCGATCCAGTTCCTCCGTCAGCTGATCCGGTTCTACGGCGACAGCATGCAGGCGCTCGTGCCGGGTTACCTGAACCTGAGCATGGATTCCTTTTCGAAGAACCACGAGCGGATGCGCGAGCAGCTCACCACGGCATTCGGTGGCAAGAGTATCCTGAAGGATTTTGAGGGCTTGGCCCGCCAGAACATGGCAATGTTTGAACGGACGCTGCGCATGTTCACGCCGTTCGGCACGATCATGAACAACAGGCCTGGCGAACCACAAGCGGCTCACACGGCTGAAGCCCCTACGGAACCTCAGCCTCCGCATTCGCAGGACGAGGAGATCGCGGACCTCAAGGCACAACTCGATGCAATGCGTCGGCAGCTGGACGAACTTGCCAACCGCAAATAAGTCTGGCTAATGCCTCTTGGGATTTCGAGAGGTTCAATCGTGTATCTTCGTCAGGTTCTCGCAGTTATACTGGGGCTGGCAATTTTATCGGCTGAAGGCGCCTTTGCGGCGAACAGCCGGGACGTGGCCCGCGCCAGGAACGTTGGCGCCATGGGCGAATGCAACCGCTGCGACCTGTCCGGTGCAAATCTCGAAAACGGCTTTTTCCAGCTTGCTGTGTTGATCGAAGCCAACATGTCGGGCGCGAACCTGAATGGCGCCAATCTCGCTGGAGCACAACTCAACAACGCAAATCTCAGCAACGCGACACTCCATTTTGCCAACCTGTCCGGCGCACGCATGGAAGGCGCAGACCTCAGGGGAGCAGACTTCAGCAATGCATGGCTGAACTGGGCATGGCTGAACGGCGCAAAGCTGGATGGGGCCATCTTCACAAACGCGGTCTTCATTGGCGTTCAGATCCAGGGCGCGGACTTGTCGAAGACGATCGGCCTTACCAAGGAACAGGTTGGCCGTGCATGCGCAGACGCGGAAACCAAGTTCCCGCCCGGCTTGCGCGGTTCATACTGCCGGATGTAGTTCAGACCTGCTTTGGCGTGCGTCAGACGCCGCCACGGTCCCGGACAGCCCATTGCACGCCAACAAAGGCGCCTTTCACAATCGGAAGCAGCGTCAGCGATGCGACGAGCACTGACGTCACCATGATCGTCGTAACCCAGGCCAGCGGCCAGGTCCTGACGGCTTCCAAGAACAGCAGCGGCGCCAGCATTCCATGCCCCACGATCAGGATCGTGAAATAGGCCGGTCCGTCATCCGCCTTGTACTGGTCAAGCGCATGCCCGCAGCCTGCGCATTTGGGAAGCACCTTGAGGTAGGACGAGAACATCTTGGACTTCCCGCACGAGGGACATTTTCCAGCAAGTCCCCTGCGCAGTCCCAGCCAGACGCTTCGTTCTTCGGTTGCAGGAATCATGATTGGGGACGCCCTTGTGCAGATGCAGTCTGCAGACAAGGATAGGCGCTCGGCTCGTGAAGCGGAAGCACTGCGCATTGTCGCAGCAGAGACAATGGGATTCAGCGCTTTGACCAAGGCTCGACGACGTCAGGCTTGCCGAAATACATGCCCTGGAAATAGTCCACGCCAAACCCGCGGAGAATCTCCGCTTCCTCTTCGTTACCCACCCATTCGGCCACGGTCGACAAGTTGAAATTCTTGGCAAGATTGACCAGCGTGCTCACGAAGATCCGGTTGTCCCGGCTCTCCGCCAGCCCCTTCACGAAGGAGCCATCGACCTTGACCATGTCAACCTTGAGCGACTGAAGGTTCCGGAACGATGTATAGCCCGCACCAAAATCGTCAATCGCCACCCGCGCGCCAAGCGCACGAATGCGACTGACAAAGCGCATGCTCTCTTCGATGTCGATAAGCGCTGCGGTTTCGGTCAGTTCGACCACGAGCCGCGGCGCGACATCCTTGTGCGCCTCGATATAGGACACAAAGGATTCAAGGGATGGCCGGTCCGACGCCGTCATGCCCGACACGTTCAGCGTCAGGCAGGCACCGCGATTGCGTGACAGGGAGTCGATTGTCAACTCGAGCACGCGTCGGTCAAGGCGGCGAATGAGACCCAGTTGCTCGGCAACGGCAATGAAGTCACCGGCGGCAATCACCTGCCCTTCCGGACGGACGATGCGAACCAGGCATTCATGCAGCGCCACGTCGATGGTATGCGCATCAACGATCGGTTGGTACGCGAGCACGACCCTGTTCTCGTCCAGCGCCGTGACAATCTGGTCGCCGATCAGGACCGCGCGCTTGCGCATCGAATCACGCTGCGGAGAGTGCGCATAGGCCGCATAGTTGTCGCGGCCATACACCTTCGCCCGGTCAAGCGCTTCTTCAGCCCGCGCCATGGCTTCCTGGCTGTTCTGGGCATCCTTGGGAAGCGAAACCGCGCCAAGCGAAACGCTGACGCTCACCGCACCATTGCGCGTGGGAATGACTTTCGCCCGCGCCACCGTCCTGAACTGGGCGGCGCGCACGGCCATTTCGTCCGACGAGCATCCCTCGACAATGATTCCGAATTTGTTGCCGGCCGTTCGACCGATCGTGCAGCCGGCACCTGCTGTTTCCGCGAGCCTGCGACCGATAGTGACGATGACCTCATCCGCCATGTCGAAGCCGTAGGTCTCGTTGATGACAGCAAGATCATCAATGGCGACCACGAAATAGGCCGAGGGTTTTCTTTCCGATACCGGTGTGAGCTCGAGGATCTGCGCAAGGTGTTCCCGCAACCGCATGCGGTTGAGATGCCCTGTCATCTCGTCATAGCTGGCGGCCCATGTGTAATGGGCCTCCCTGATCTTGCGCTCGGTGATGTTGCGCATGACGCCGACAATGCGCTCGACCTTGCCATCGGCACCGGCTACGCACACGCCCATGTCCTCGACCCAGAGAGGATCGCAACCGGTTGCAAGCGGATACTCGAGCCGGAAAGGCTTTCCGTCGACGGGCGGTTCGCAGGCGTACCGCGCACGCTCATCAGCCGCCTCGCTCTCGATCAGAGCATGAAATCGCTTGTCTGACTCAAAGGTCGCGTGATCTCCGAAGCCCAGAAGTTCGCTGGGATCGGCGCTCCAGGAGATCTTTCCGTCTCCCGGCGTCCAGTCATAAATGAGATCACCCGATGCCGAGAGAGCAAGCCGAAGCCGCTCTTCTTCCCGCAACTCTCTGATGCGTTGAAACGCCGACGATGCGTTGTTCCGTCCGAACACAGCGATCTAGTCCCCACCTGAAACGCAGAACGCGGAGGGCCGTTCGCCTCATCTCGCCAGTGCGAGCAATCTAGGCGGCAACCTTTAAGAAAGCGGGAATCGGACAGCCGAAGGTACCCGCAGCAACATGCTCAAGCCGTTGTTAAGCTTAAGAAAATGGCCGCGGACTGGCACGCCGGATGCGAAGTCTCTGGCAAGATGACACGCATCAAAGCCACCTGTCCCAATTCGACGCGAACGGCGTATTTCGGATCGCGTCGAATAGCGCCGGCCGCTCCCACCTCCCGGTCTCAGGGCTGGGGAGCGCGGCCTTCGGTTGAGGAGGAGCGGCCGGCGCAACACAATTCGCAGACCAATGGCGCAGGCCCTGGCAATCGGCACGTTCCGCTCGTTGCTGCCTTTGTTACGCAGGTTCTTTCGCAGGACAATCGGCGTCCCGGTCAGCCCGCCTCCACGGTCTCGGGCAGGTACGAAGCGGCCGAGCGCGTCGACGCCATGGAACTTCGCTGGCTTTCAGCCACGATCTGAAGGCTCCAGCTTCTCCAGCCTTGCCTGCAGGGACACGAGTTGGGCCTCCAGCCTTTCCACTCTTGCCCTCAGGGCCTGAACCTCATCACCCGTCTGCCGTTCCCGCTTTGGCACAGGTGTAGAAACGCCCGCACGATTGGCGACGACTTCCGGCGCAACGTTCAGAAACCGGGCAAGCAGCATCACGTTGTCAGCCGACAATTCCCGTTGGTCTTTCCAGAGTTCGTCAACCTGGATTCTGGAAAGCGACAGGAGGCGCGCAACGTCATCCCGCGTAGATCCCGTCGCGGCAAGGCGCTGGTCAAACCAGTCCTGGTCAAAGAAGAGAGCCACGCTAGCGTCCCTTGAACTGTGGCGGCCGCTTCTCGAGAAAGCTGGCAACGCCTTCCTTGTGGTCCTCCGTCTGGAACAGCCGTCCCAGCGCGCCCGACACCCAACTCCCGAACTCATGAAGTTCCTGGCCAGATGCGCGTCGCAAGCCTTCCTTCATGTAGCGAAGGGCCAGAGGAGGATTCACTGCAATTCTCTGCGCCAGGCTGAGCGCCTCTCCCATCAGGTCTTCGTGCCTGACAACCTTTGATACCAGTCCGATGCGTTGGGCTTCCTCAGCATCGATGATGTCCCCGGTGAAGAGCATCTCGGCAGCCCTTTGCGGTCCGACAAGGCGTGGCAGGATCATCATGCCCGGCGCATCCGTTACAAGTCCCCGTTTTATGAAAATCTCCCCAAACCGCGCGCGGTCTGAGGCGATCCGGATATCCGCAAGCAGCGCGAGCTCCATGCCCCAGCCGACAGCCACGCCATTCACGGCGGCAATGATCGGTCGGTCACACTCATGGATCGCAGCCGCCGTCGGCGTCAGGCGCGGCCTGACCGACATGAGCCGGGCCTGGCTCTGCTCCCGCTGGGGACCGGTCATCATCTGCTTGACGTCCTCTCCCGAACAGAAGGCGGGATCCACTCCTGTCAGGACGACGACGCTGACCTGAGCATCCGATTGGATGAATCGGAATGCCGTTTCGAGATCGGCATAGGCCTGTGCATTCAACGCATTTCTGACCTCAGGCCGGTTAATGGTGATGGTTGCGATCCGCTCGCAGATTTCGAGGGTCAGGTGCGCAAATGAGGGAGCAGTCATGCTTTTATCCATGGCCGAGGGAACTCCGATACTGGCACAATTTGCCGCCTTTTCATGCTATCGGTCGCTTTGCGAAGCTGAGACCGTGACGATGACACAGACAGATACTCCAACATCTCATTTTTTGCGAAACCTCTGGTATTTCGCAATGCACGGACGATCGCTGAAGCCGGGCCAGATCCGGCACAAGCTGATCCTTGGCGAACCGATCGTCTTCGGCCGCACGTCCAGCGGCGAGGCCTTTGCGCTGCGAGACCTGTGTCCCCACCGCGGTATCCCGTTGTCGAAGGGCCGCATGGTTGATGACACCGTTGAATGCCCTTACCACGGCTGGCGTTTCGGCTCTTCAGGCCAATGCAGGCTGATCCCGTCTCTGGTCGGGGAGGAAGGCATCGACCCAGGCAAGATCCACGTCCGGAAGTATCACGTGCGCGAAGCCAACGGCCTGCTCTGGATCTACATGCCCGAAGAACAGTCCGTGTCAGCACCTCCGGCAATCGAACCGCCTTCGCTGCCGATTGGTGGCAACGACATGCCAACACTGATCGAGGCGCAACTCTTCCCCTGCCCCATGGATCACGCTGTTGTAGGGTTGATGGATCCTGCACACGGGCCCTTTGTGCACCGTGCCTGGTGGTGGCGCTCCCAGAAGTCGAGCTACGCAAAGGCGAAGAAGTACGAGCCGTCGCCCATGGGCTTTACCATGGTCACCCACGCACCATCCGCCAATTCAACGCTTTACAAGCTTCTCGGCGGTGACCGCACAACGGAAATCTCTTTTCAGCTTCCCGGCACGCGCGTAGAGCACATCAAGGCAGGCAACAACTGGATCGTCGGCCTGACCACATGCACGCCCCTGACAACGACTGAAACCGAAGTCACGCAGACCTTTTACTGGAACGTCTCCTGGATCGCGCCGTTCAAGCCCATCGCACAGCGCGTGGCACGCGTGTTCCTCGGTCAGGATCGCCAGATCGTGACCCTGCAGATGGAAGGCCTGAAGTTCAATCCGCGCATGATGCTGATACAAGACGCCGACACGCCGGCGATATGGTACTTCAAGCTGAAGAGGGAATGGGGCGAAGCGCTGGCTGCGGGCCGCGCATTTACCAATCCTGTAAAGGCCGCCACGCTGCGCTGGAAAAGCTGAACGCCGGCATCGGCTCACGGCACTGGAATTGCGACTGTGAAGTGGGACGGATGAGTTCTGTCCCGCTTTGAAACGGTCTCGACGACAGGTCCAGCCATGATTCAACCGACCGCAGGCCAGTATCTCTTTGCCGTCCGGTTGCTGTCGACGGAAGCCAGGTCCCGCAGGCTGCAGGCACCGGCTTGGTGGAACACGTTCTTCAATTTCGCTGTCGTAACGTCATTCGTATTCTTCTTGTTCATGTA
>JBILMZ010000097.1:0-12050 GCA_044375275.1 Micropepsaceae bacterium
TCGCGCAACAGCTCCTTCATGTACAAGGGCAAGCACGTTGACTTGCCGAAGGTTGCGCGGGAGCTGAAGGTCAGCCATGTACTCGAAGGCAGCGTGCGCAAGGCGGGCGGGCGTTTGCGGATCACGGCGCAGTTGATTGATGGCGTCACCAACGATCACGTCTGGGCTGAGCGCTATGACCGCGACCTCAATGACATCTTCGCGCTGCAGGATGAAATCTCCGAGGCCATCGTCAAGGCACTCAAGCTGAAACTTCTGCCTGAAGAAAAGAAGGCGATCGAAAATCGCGGGACCGACAGTGTCGAGGCTTACAATATTTTGCAAATGGCGCGCCACATCTACCTGAGCGGGCTCATCGCGACAGCGCGCGGGAGCGAGTCGATTATCCGCTTGTGTCAGGGTGCGATCAAAATCGATCCAGATTACGCACGCCCTTGGGGAATGTTGGCACTGGCGATCACGATTCGCGCGGCGGTTACGGGCGGATCAGGCGATGAGGGTTTAGCCGCCGCCGAGCGTTCAATCCTGCTCGATCCCTCATTGCCGGAGGGCCATGCTGCCAAGGGCCGCATTCTCGCAAACATGCGAGATTTCAAAGGCGCATGGGTTGAGATCAAGGAGGCGCTTCGGCTTGAACCTGAGTCCTACGAAGCAAACATGATGGCCGGCATTGTCAGCATGACGAAAGGCGATTTCGGTACAGCGGTTCCCTATTTGGAGAAAGCCAACGAAATAGGTGCTTCGAGGAGCGGCACGGCCCTCGGCCTGTTGACGGCGTGTAATGTGTACGTTGGCAAACACGACCGCGCCCGCCACTACGCGGAACTCACGCTGACGCATGCTCAAGACGCGCTAAGCCGGGAGCCCGACAATGGCATTCTCATGGGGAACGCAGCATTGTCGTTCGCCGTTCTGGGGCAGCCGGAGCGGGTAAAGGAACAGATAGCTCGCGGGCTGTTGCTCGATCCGGACAACGAGGTGATGATGACCAATTTTCTGCGCGCCAACGCCACGTTGCGCGACACGGAGGCCGCGATCGCGATGCTCGATCTTATTGAGAAGCGGTCGCCAGGTCGGGCATTTCTTCTCATGAAGTTTATGCCGAACATTGACTTCATCCGCGACGATCCCCGCGTCAAAGCCATGTTCGCAGCGGCCGAGGCGCGGCTGGCAGGATCAAGTTGAGGCAACGCAAGTTGACCGGCATCCTCTGCGCCGAAGCTGTCGGCTACAGCAGCCAGATGGAATGCGATGCGGGCGGGCTACCATCAACGTAAAGACTGATTTAACCCACCTATCGCCGCTTGATGAGATCGATAAAGTCTCGCAAATCGTAGCCGTGGCAAGTATCGTGGCACCGATTGGGAAGGCAGAGGCGGGACGATGATGATGCTTGTGAAGTGGTCGTTACGACTGATTGTCTTCCTCACCATTCTCGCCGCAATCTCCTATCCCGCCGCGGACTGGATGCGCGTACCCATGGACGATGCGGCGCGCGCTGAGCTCGCGCAGTCAGGCAAGGCCGACCGGTTCGTGCCGCTCACGGCTGGCGTGATGCATGTGCGAGTGCAGGGGCCGGAGGATGGGCCGGCCGTGCTGCTGGTGCACGGCGCGACCATCGGTGGGTTCGCGTTTCATGGATGGATCAAGCCGCTGAGCGAGGCGGGCTTTCGCGTCATCGTGCCGGACATGTTCGGATACGGTTACTCCGACCGTCCGGCTACGACCTACGACAAAGCCTTCTACATGACGCAGCTCAGCGACTTGCTGGACAAGCTGAACGTTACGGGGCCGGTGCACATCGTCGGGTCGTCGATGGGCGGCGCCATCACCTCCGACTTCGTCGCCGCAAACGCGTCGCGCATTCGCTCTGTCACGCTGATTGCGCCGGCAGGACTGGGCGCGCTCGCAGCGCAACGCTTGCCGATCGCCAGGTTGTTTGTGGCACCCGTCATCGGCGATTGGATCGCGCGTGTGCCGGGCCCGTCGGTGATGGCAGGCACGATCGCGCAGAGTGACATTGGCAGCGTTGAAGGCATCGCAGACTGGATGGACGAGCAAGCCAGATACCGGGGCTTTGCAGAAGGGCAGCTGAACACGTTTCGGCACTACGACATTGCCAATCGCCTTGAGGCCTATGAGGCCGTCGGGCGCTCGGGGTTGCCGGTGCTCGCCCTTTGGGGAACCAACGACACGGTTGTACCGTTCGCGCATTCCGAAGAGTTGCTCAAGCGCGTGCCGCAGGCGAAGCTGGTGCCGGTTGACGCCGCGCCGCACGGTTTGCCGCTCCTTCAGCCCGAAGAGATGATCGCGATCGTGCTGCCGTTTCTGAATGCACAGAACGCGCCGGGCGCCCTGTAGTCTGGTACGGAGAGCGTCGTTGAGCGCCACCTATGACACCATAGGCCTGAACTACGCGGAACTGCGAAAGCCCGACCCGCGCATCGCCCGCTTCATCAACGAAGCGCTGGGCGACTCGCGCACCGTACTGAACGTCGGCGCCGGAACAGGTTCCTATGAACCGACGGACCGCGAGGTCACGGCCGTCGAACCCTCGCGCGAAATGATACGTCAGCGAAAGCCGGGCGCTGCGCGCGCCATCGAGGCCAGCGCCGAAAGCCTGCCATTCCCGGACGGAAGCTTCGATGCCTCCATGGCGATCCTCTCGATCCACCACTGGACGGACAAGCAGGCGGGCCTGCGCGAGATGCGTCGCGTCACACGGGGGCCTGTCGTCCTGCTGACATTCGATCCGGCCTGCAGGCCGTGGCTGACTGATTATCTCCCTGAACTGGCCGTGCTGGATGATGAGCGCATGCCGACGCTGCGGGATCTCGAGCGATGGTTGGGCCTGGTGAAGGTGACACCGGTTCCCATCCCGCATGACTGCACCGACGGTTTCCTCTACGCCTACTGGAAACGCCCGTCCGCCTATCTCGATCCACGCCTGCGGGCAGGAAGCTCATCTTTCTGGCTGATGAAGGACGCACAGGAGGGGCTCGACCGGCTGAAGCACGATCTTGAAAGCGGTGCATGGGAGCGCCGCTATGCCGATCTCCTGCAACTGGACGACTATGAAGCAGGCTACCGGCTGGTGGTCACGACCTGACGACGTCATCGCCATGTGTTAGGGTAAGTCATGTCCAACGAACCTCGCGCCCCGCGCCTTGCCGTCCTGATAGATGCGGACAACGCATCACCACGAATAGCTTCCCGCCTGTTCGAGGAAATCGCCAAGTTTGGGGAAGCCAGCGTCCGTCGGATCTACGGCGATTTCTCGAATCCGCGCATGCAGGCCTGGATAGCTGTCCTTCCGGCGCACGCCATCAAGGCCCAGCAGAATTTCCCCAAGACGTCGGGAAAGAATTCAGCGGATATTGCATTGGTCATTGATGCGATGGATCTCCTGCACACCGGCCGCTTCGACGGGTTCTGCCTCGTGTCGTCCGACAGCGATTTCACCGGTCTTGCGGAGCGCATCAGGGAGCAGGGCGTCGTGGTATATGGTTTCGGCGAGGAGAAGACGCCCCAGAGTTTTCGGCAGGCCTGCAACCGCTTCATCTACAGCGAAAACCTGTTGCCCGAAGAAACTGCGACCGTTTCCAGCGGTCAGCCGGGAGCGCGTCCAGCCTCGCACAAGAAGCCGCCAGGCGATGCCCTCGTCTTGCTCCGGCGCGCAGTCTCGGACGTTGAGGATGACAACGGATGGGTTCAGCTTGGCCAAGTGGGGCAGCAACTGGCCAAGATTGCGCCGGACTTTGACCCGCGCACTTATGGTCAGGCCAAGCTCAGCGACCTTGTTGAAAAGGTCGGTGCGTTCGAGACCCGGCGCACGGACGCGGGTCACGTTCAGATCAGATTGAGGGCGAGCGGGTCCAAACCCAAAGGCAAGGGGTAATCCCTCCGTTAGTCTGCACCCTGGCGAGGTAGCGACATTACGCCCAATGGGCTTTGGCCCATATGTTCTCTACTTGTTCCAGATGCCCCCACTGGGTGTTTCAGCAAGGTTCAGACAGGGAGGACGATCTCGGAATCGACGACGAAAGTGTCATCTTTCATCGTTGAAAATCGCGGGAATGAGCCATAAACCCGCGATCACTTTCGGCGGAAGTGTCATCTTCGATCCGGGTAGGAACTAGCCCCACACCTGCGGCTTGCGCCCGGCCCACGGGTGGGCCTGCTCAAGCTGTGCAGCCAGGCGATACAGCGTCGCCTCGTCGCCCCAGCGGCCGGTGAACATCATGCCGATGGGCAACCCGTCGGACGAATGCGCCAAAGGCAGCGACAGCGAAGGCTGGCCGGTCATGTTGAACGGCGGCGTGAAGCCAAAGGTCTGGGCCTGCCGCTTGTCGAGTTCGCGTGGCTCCAGGCGTACCGGATCGATGAAGCCAACTTTCGGCACTGGCGTTGAAAGCACGGGCGTGAGCAGCACGTCGAACTGCGTGAACGCACTGAAGATCTCGCGCGTCATCGCTTTCAGGGTCTGCCAGCCGCGCAGGGCTTCATGGCCGGGGACATGGTCGCCACCCTTCCAGTTGCGCCAGGTCAGCGGCTCGAGCTCTTCCTGACGCGGCTCGCGGCCCATGGCCTTCACGCGCTGGCGCATCGAATAGGCGAAGTTGGAAGCCAGCACCGCCGTGCTCGCCGCATAGAGCTTCCGGTAGTTGATGCCCAGGCCCTTCTCCTCGACATGGTGGCCGAGCGCCTCAAGCTGCTTCGCTGTCTGGCGCAGGGCTGCGGCGATCTCGGGATGGATCGGCTGGCCGCTCGGTGTCTCGTCCGAGAAGCGGATGCGCAGGCGGCCAGGCGGCAAGGCCATTTCCTGCAGGTAAGGCCGGGCTTTGGGCGGGGCGGGATAGGGCGAGTCCGCCTCCGGCCCGTCGATACAGTCAAGCATGGCAGCCGAATCCCGCACCGAGCGCGACACGACATGGTGCACCGAATAGCCATGCGCAATGTCCGCGTCATGGCTCGGCCCCATGGGGACACGATACTGAGTGACCTTCATGCCGACGAGGCCGCAGCACGCAGCCGGGATGCGGATCGAGCCCAGGCCGTCCGACGCATTGGCCAGTGGCACGATCCCCGAAGCCACTGACGCCGCAGCACCGCCGGACGAGCCGCCGGTGATGTGCTCCGTGTTCCAGGGGTTGCGGCAGGGTTTGAGCCGGGCGCTCTCCGTCGTGCCGGTGATGCCGAACTCGGGCGTGTTGGTCTTGCCGAAGATCACAAGCCCGGCCTGCCGGAAGCGCTGCGTCAGCAGGGCGTCATGCGTGTCGGGCGCATCGTCCTTGAAGAACGTGCCGTCCGTGCGCTTCATGCCCGCTACCTCAAGGCCAAGGTCCTTGATCAGGAAGGGGACACCTTGAAACGGTCCGGCGGGCAGGGCACCTTTCGCCTCGGCCCGCGCAAGGTCATAGGCCTTGTACACGATGGCGTTGAGCTTCGGGTTGTGGGCCTCGGCCCGCGCAATGGCGGTCTCGAGCAGTTCGGACGGGGTGACTTCCTTGCGGCGGACAAGCTCGGCAAGGCCAAGCCCGTCATGCTGGTCATAGGCGGCGAAGGTCATGGTGTTTCTCCTCAGTTCCAGATGGCAGGGTGGCGGCCGGCCCACGGGCTGGCCTTTTCAAGTTGGCCCGCGAGCCTCAGCAGCGTGGCCTCGTCCCCGAATCGGCCGGCGAAGTGCAGGCCGATCGGCAAGCCCGCCTTCGACATCGCCAGCGGCAAGGAGATGGCAGGCTGTCCCGTTGCATTCTGGATCGCCGTCACCGGCAGGTAGTTCAGCAGCGGCCCCATCGCCTTCGAGATATCCTTCTCCTGCATGTCGAGCATACCATTGCGAACCGTGGGCGCGCCCAAGGTCGTCGTGAGCCACACGTCATGCTGCTCGTGGAATTGCGCCACCTGCCGCGCCATTGTCTGCAGCTGGAACCAGCACATCAGGTACTGCGAGGCCGAAATCTGTTTGCCGAGCTGGTAGAAGCCCCAGGTCAGCCCCTGGAAATCGCTTTCGGCGGGCGTGCGTCCCGTCATCATCGCCGTGCCGTCGATCAGCATCGCAACACCGGCCGCCCAGATGGGTGTGAACGCCGCTGCGAGCTGTTCGCTCGCAACCGCCGGGCTTGCTTCCTCGACATGATGGCCGAGGCTCTCGAGCAGCTTGGCGGTCCCTTGGATGGCGGCGACGCACTCCGGATCGAATGATGCCCCGAAGATGCTCTTGGTCGCGAAAGCAATCCTGAGCTTTCCTGGCGCAGTCTGCGACTCCTGAAGGTACGATGTCGCCTGCGGCGGCGCCCAGTACGGGTCTCCCATCTCATTGCCGGCCGTCACGTCAAGGACGGCCGCCGTATCGCGCACGCTGCGCGACACTACGCCGTCGGTGACCAGCCCGCCCATGATGTCACCGAGATCCGGGCCCAACGGGTTGCGTCCTCGCGTCGGTTTCAGCCCCACCAGCCCATTGGCAGCCGCCGGCACGCGAATGGAACCGCCACCATCATTGGCATGGGCCAGCGGCACGATTCCCGCAGCCACCGCCGCACCCGACCCGCCGGACGAGCCACCCGTCGAATGGTCAAGGTTCCAGGGATTGCAGGCCGGGCCATACATGGTGGACTCGGTGGTGGGCACGAGGCCGAACTCCGGCACGTTGGTCTTGCCGAGCGAGATGAGACCGGCACCGGTAAAGCGCCGCACGAGCGTCGAGTCATGCGGCGACGGCACAGGCGGAATGAACGGAGAGCCCTGGCGCGTCGGCACGCCCTTCTGGGCGCCGAGGATGTCCTTGAGCAGGAACGGCACGCCGGCGAACGGGCCGCGCAGTGGCAGCGTGGCCGCCGAGCGCGCGCGGTCGAAGGTCCGATAGATGACGGCGTTGAGCTTCGGGTTATGCTTCTCGATCCGCGCGATGGCCTCATCGACGAGTTCGAGCGGAGAGACATCCTTGTTGGCGACGAGCTGCGCCAGTCCGAGCCCGTCATACTTGCAGTAGTCGGCGAAGGCCATGAATCGTACCCGCTTGTTGGAATGCGGGTCACTCTATCGTGCGCGCGGGGCCAAGTCATCCACGCGCGCGGCGTGCATTACTCGAAGGGGAAGGCCGCCTTCCCCTGGAACACGGGGCCCACGAGCTCCGGCGTCTGTCCGGGCGTCCAGGCGCGCAGCGTGAACTTGGCCTTGCGCAGGATCGGCGCGCCCTGCGGACCGAAGTCCTTCTCGGGGTTCTCCACCGTCACGAGATTGGCCTCCACGCGGCCCGCATTGACGCTCAGCATGCCATAGCCATTTGCATTCGTGTCCACGAACTGCAGACCGGGATTGGTCTGGTCATTCCAGAACAGGTCGGAAACCCAGCTCGAGCCCGTCCACGATCTCGCAATCGCAGCATTGACGCCGCCCAGCATGGCCAGGTTCATGTTCTCCACCACCTCGTCACCACTCTCGTAGGTGACGATGCTGTGAAAGACCGAGTTGCCCTTCGAGGCGCGCAAGGCCCCTCCGAAGAGCGGTTCGGACGATATGCCCGCCACCGCGAACTCCACCGCCACGGGGCTCTTGACCTCCGCCTGCATGTCATCGACGAGCAGGCCCGCCATGTGCATGTGATGGTCGCCGGCGCAGGCCACCAGGTTGCTCACGCCATTGTCGCGCACGAAGGTCATGAGCTCCGTGAGCTCCGAAGGATAGCCGTTCCAGCCATCGAGCCCAAGCTTGGAGTCCTTGATCCCCGTGAACCAGATGCTGCCAAGGTCAAGCCGAATAGGCAGGGCCGGGAAGGGATTGGCCCAGATCTTCCATCGCGCCTCCGACGCCATCAGCACGTCCTTGAACCACTGCTTCTGGGTCTCTCCCAAGACCGAGCCTGTCGGGCTTGTCCGGCGCGGGTTGTCGATCTCTGTGTCGGGAATCTTAGCCGGCGGGTCGCCCGCATTCGCGCGCCGCCCCTGGTCAAGGAGATAGACCGTGTCGATCGCAGGAAGAGCCTGTCCCTCGATCTTGGGCGGGATCGGTGGTGGTGACTTGTAGGTGCGGTTGTCTGTCAGGATGATCTCGAGCGTCTTGCCCCAGCGCAGCGTGCGATAGATCGTCATCGAGTTCAGCGCGTTGCGGTTGTCGACGTTCGGATCAATCCAGTCATCGGCCGGCCCGATATAGGCCGTGTCCTGAACATCCACCCACTTGAAGTCCTTCGCCTGGTTGCCCACGCGTCCTGTCCCCGGAAGGCCGGTCAGGAAGGCAGGGATGTATTCGAACCAGGCCTGGTTGGCGACCACCTTGCGCTTCTGCGCCGGCTTGCCACCCTTGTCGAAATAGGTCTCGTGCGATTGCCACGCGTCATTTGTGAACTCGTGGTCGTCCCACGTCGAGATGAACGGCCAGCGCGCACGCGCCGCCTGCAGGTTCGCATCGCTCAGGTAGAGACGATACAGGAACCGGTAGTCCGCCAGCGTCACCGCATTGGTGGCGCCGGGATTCTTGTTCCAGTCAGTGGAGGGCCACGGCTTCGACCCGTTCGGGAAAGGCGGGAAGTAGCGCTCGCGCCCGTCGGCTCCCTTCAGCCACTTCGGGTTCATCATGTTGGAGTCCCAGCGGTCCCCGCGCACCTCATAGATGAAGTCGCCGAGGAACAGCACGAAGTCGAGCTGCTGCTCGGTCGGCGCATTGAGGTCGTCGGCGATCATGCGCGCCCACGCCCCATAGAAGCCCTGCTCGAAGTTCTGGCAGGCCGCGAAGGCAAAGCGCGTCGGCCGCTCGACGTCCGGCATCGGCGCCGTCCGCGTGCGCCCGAGCCGCGACTGGTCGCCCGCCGCGAGGAACCGGTAGAAGTAGATCGTGTCCGCATCCAGCCCCTGGACGACCAGGCGCAGCGTGTGATCGCTCTGCGCGGTGGCGGTCAGCATCTCGTCCAGCACGACCTGAACGAAGTCAGGCCCGCGCGCGATCTGCACCCGCACCGGGATGGAAGCCTGTGACAGGTCGGCGGCTTCGACGCGCGTCCAGAGCACCACGCCGTCAGGACGGGGATCACCGGAGGCGACGCCTTGCGGAAAGCGGAAGCGTCCGGTCGTCAGCGGGATGGGGGCCGCGCCCGCCGCACCGAGGGCCGTAGCCATGTAAGTCCCGGCAACCCCGGCAAGGGCCTTCAGCATATGACGTCGATGCAATTGTACCATGACCAGACCGGCTTCCCGTACTCACAGACCCGTATTCACTTTCGGGTGAGGCTATAGCATCTCCCGGCGGCATGCCCAGCATCAGGACCGGAAATCCACGGATTCTGGGACATTGCTGCCATAGGAAAACTCCCGTTTCATGGGCTAGAGTGTCGGCACTTCAAGGGGAACTGCTGCGTGAACAGGATACCGGTCTTTCAAACCGTCTCGCGAACCTACGGCTTTCTGCTCGGCGACATCGCAACCATCCTCCAGGTGACCTGGCTGCCGATGCTCGTGGTGGCCGTACTCAACTTCTACGTCGGCGGCGCTTCCATGGATGAAGCCATTGCCGCCAAGGGCGAACCCGGCGTGTCCCAGATGGCCGGCGCGAGCTATCTCGTGGGCTTCCTCGCCTTGCTGGCCAACGTGATGGTCCTCGTGGCGCTCCTGCGGGTGGTGATGTTCGGCCAGCGACCGGGCAATGCGCCCTTCTATCTGTGGTTCGGCATGACCGAGGCGCGCCTTGTCCTCACCTACATCCTCCTGACCATCGCGGCGATCGCTGGCGTCATTGGCGGCGGCATCCTTCTGGGTCTGCTGGGAGCAGTTTCAGCAGGCGCGGGTGCAGCAGGCTCCGTCGTTGGCCTCCTGTCGTCTGTCCTGATCGTCGTGATCGTCTGGGTCTTCCTCAAACTCGTGATCGTTCCCGCCGTCGTGGTCGCGGAGAACAACCTGGGCGTCGAGCGCGCCTGGGAGCTGATGAAGGGCAATGCGCTGCGCATGTTCGGAGTCCTGGTCTTGGTCTACATTCCCCTCGGGGCCGTCGCGCTGCTGGCCATGTCGATGATCATGGGAGCCGACTTTCCCGCGATGCCAGACTTCCAGTCCCTCGGCGCGGCGGGCAACAGCGAAGCAGTGGCCAAGGCCGTGCAGGGCTGGCAACTCGAACTGCTCAAGGCCATCCGCCTCAACTGGCTTGAAGTCTCCATCCTCAACTTCGTGAGCAGCATCTTCAGCGCAGCCCTGCTGGCCGGCGTGGCCGGGAATGCATGGCTCACCCTCGCTGGTGAAACGGCCGACAGGCCCGCAAACGACATTCAGGCGTGAGAGGTCAGCCACGCTGACGCGTCGCCAGGGGCTGGCTGGCATCGGCACCTTTGGCCCTTGCAGCCGACGCCCGCGCGCAGTCTGCGGCAGGTCTTCCGCATTTCCCCGCGTCTCATTTGACCGTTTCCTCCACCGCTTCAGCGGGGGAGGTGGCAGCGGCGGCGCGAAGCGCGGCCGCTGACGGAGGGGGAAACTGCGGCGCTCACCACACACTCCCCTCCGCGCTTCGCGCGTGCTCCCCTCGCTGAAGCGAGGGGAGAAACAGATGTTACGGGGACGTTACCTGAACGGGTTCAGAATATCCGGCAGCGGGATCGGGGACTTGGAGCGCAGCTTGTTGATCTCGCGCTGGATCGCGTCGTCGGCCGACTGGTGGATGTAGTCGCGCACGCCGCCGATGAAGACACCCTGGGCATCCGCCAGCACGGACTGGCCGGCGAGGACGTCGAGCACCTCGTTCGTGATCGCGGACACGACATTCGCCGCACCCGAAATGGTGCTGACTTCGGTCGAGCCATCCTCATACACGTCGATAAGAAGCTCCGTGCCACGAATGCCGATGCCGACGGTGGGCGTGTTCAGCTTCATGTTCTTCTCGGGCATCTGCCCCGAGAGGAAGCGGAAGGCGCCCTTGCCAAGCATGACCGCCGAGCGGCTCTTCGCGCCAGCATAGACATATTCATCCACGACGAGATTGGCGTTCTCGCCCAGCGACAGCTGGGACTGGTCGATGAACTTTACGACGGCCGCACTGTCATCGCCCGTCTCGAGGCGCTGCTTGCGGAACACCTGGGCCGAAACGCCAAGTGCCTGGCGAGCCGCGCCCGTGACCGTTCCCCAGAGCTCGTTGTCTATTTCAGACACCGCACCAATCCCCGCATCCGCGCGTGCGGCCGACGGCCCCATCAGCGCCAGGGCCAGAGGGGCCAGCGCGAGCCTCAGCCCGGAACGTCTTGTCAGTTGCATGAACGAATCCCCGTAATCTGCCAGTCGCCCGGGTTTTTTCCGGGGGTACAGGAGCGTCGACCTGAGCATTTTTCGCGTTCCGCTTCAACAGGGCTTCAGAAGCCAGTTCGTGTGCAAAAATGCAGAAATTGAGCCGTTCACTAAGCCATGATTGAACCGCATGCGTCGCTTCAGCCACAGGGTGCTTGTGAGCCGTCAGGAACAGGATCAGCCTCGACCGCGGACAATGGGTGCTTCGGGTGCGCCTTCGCCGAACTTGTTGCCGGAACAATGCAGGAAGAAACTCTCGATGTCGCTCTTCAGGGTCGTACTCATTTTGCTGGCGGCAATCGCGCTGACAGGGGTTTCGAGGTCATTCGAAACCTGGGCACCGGCGATCGTCGTGAAGATGGACGCGACGTGGCAGAAAGTGTGCGGCAGGACATTCATCAGGCAACACGCCGTCGTGACCAACTACACCGTCAAGGAACTCTGCTTTACGAAAAGTGTCTGCGGGTCGGACAAGCTCCTGGCAGTCGAAGACAACAAGGGATCCGGGGTCGCGTTCGGGTCCAGTTGCGGAAGAAGTCCGGGCGATGTCGGGGATCGCATTGAGGACCCATGGTCAGTGTTTGCTGTGGTGCGCTCTCATCATGACCGGAGTTTCGAATACGAGGGCGCAGCAAGCGTCGTGCCGGACATCGATGGTCCCGAGCAATTCCTGTCCAAGGAGCGCCAGTACCGGGGACGCGCACAGTTCGGATATGTCCGCTGCGAGGATTTGCGGGCATTGTGTCCCGGCGAGAAGTGCAGGTGGTCCGAACTGGAGAAGAGGATGGA
>JBILMZ010000098.1:0-12042 GCA_044375275.1 Micropepsaceae bacterium
CCGTTTCTGCGGCCTCCGATGAAGTGAAATTCATCGTGGTAAAGACGTTTTATTTTATCGGTCAGCTCTTGACCGGTAGCGCGGACTACCAGCAGTTGTCTGGCCCGATCGGAATCGCCACGGTTTCCGGCAAAGTCGCCGTCCAGTTTGGGGTTGTTGCATTAATCAACCTGGCGGCGGTGTTGTCTGTAAGCATCGGTTTACTCAATCTTTTTCCAATACCGATGCTCGACGGGGGACATATCCTGTACTATGCCATAGAAGCAGTGCGTGGGCGTCCGCTGGGGGAGCGGGCCCAAGAGCTGGGTTTTCGTATTGGACTGGCATTTGTGGTCTGCCTGTTGCTGTTCGCAACCTGGAATGATCTCACAAAGCTGGTTTCATCCGGATGATCCGGTTTCAGTTCATGAAGAGTCAGCAGTATCTGTGTCTTCTGCCGCGGGGCGTAAACGAATGAATAGAGTACTGGGATTGATTTTCGCGCTCGTTGCGGCGGTGTTTCTTCAAACCGCAACTGTTCACGCGCAGGAGGCGGAAGGCGCCGCTGTTCAGCGCATAGTCGTCGAAGGCAATCAGCGCATCGAGGAATCCACGGTCATCTCCTATATGGTGATCAAGGAAGGCCAGGCCTATTCGCAGGCGCAGGTCGACCAGTCCCTGAAGACGCTGTTCGCCACCGGCCTCTTTGCTGACGTTCAGATCCAGCAGTCCAACGGCGTCGTGACGGTGAAGGTCGTTGAGAATCCGATCATCAACCGCATCGCGTTCGACGGTAACTCCAAGATTTCCAACAAGACGCTCGAAGATGAAGTCCAGCTGAAGCCGCGCATGGTGTTCTCGCGCGCGAAGGTTCAGGCGGACGTTCAGCGCGTGCTTGAAGTTTATCGCCGCTCGGGTCGGTTCGCCGCTCAGGTCGAACCCAAGACGGTGCAGTTGGGCCAGAACCGCGTTGACCTGGTCTTTGAAGTGAACGAAGGCCCGACAACGGGCGTCAGCCGCATCATCTTCATCGGCAACAAGCAATTCAGTGACGGTACGCTGCGCGACAAGATCGCGACAGGTGAGTCTGTGTGGTGGAACTTCCTGCAGACAAACGACAACTATGATCCGGATCGTCTGACCTTCGACCGCGAGCAGCTCCGTCGTTACTACCTGTCCGAAGGATTTGCTGACTTCCGAGTGATCTCGGCCGTTGCCGAACTCGCGCCGGATCGCAGTGGCTTCTATATCACCTTCACCATCGAAGAAGGCGAGAAGTACAATTTCGGCAAGGTTGAGATCGATACGAAGCTCAAGGAAATTCCGGTTGATGATCTCCAGCAGCTGATCCGTTTCGAAGGCGGAGAGCAGTACAACGCCGAACTCATCGACAAAAGCGTCGACGCCCTCACGATGGCGGCTGGCACGAAGGGTTATGCCTTTGTCGACATCCGTCCGCGCGTTCGCCGCAACAAGGAAGATCAGACGGTAGATGTGGTCTTCAAGATTGAAGAAGGCCCGCGCGTCTACATCGAGCGCATCAATATTGTCGGCAATACCCGCACGCTGGACAAGGTTGTCCGTCGTGAGATCCGGCTGGTCGAAGGTGATGCGTTCAATCGTGTGCTGATCAACCGCTCACGCTCGCGCATTCGTGGCCTTGGGTTCTTCAAGAAGGTTGAAATCAGCGAAGAGCAGGGCACTTCTGCCGATCGCACGGTTCTGAATGTTGAAGTTGAGGAGCAGTCCACGGGCGAGTTTTCTGTCAGCGCTGGCTTCTCTTCGGCTGACAACGTCGTAGGCGCCGTCAGCCTGACAGAAAAGAACCTCTTGGGACGTGGCCAGTTCCTGCGTCTCCAGGTGTCGCTGTCCAGCATTCGTCAGCAGATTGACCTGCGCTTCACGGAACCCTACTTCCTTGACCGCAACATGTCGGCGGGCTTCGACCTCTACAACACCTATTCCGTGTTCGATGAGTCCAATTATGAAGCCAGCATTCGCGGCCTCGGGCTTCGCCTCAGCTTCCCGCTCTCGGAATTTGGTCGCCTCGGCCTGCGATACACGCTGCGTCAGGACGACGTGACGGTCACCGGCTTAGCTGGCGACGTCCAGGAAGGTATTACGGTCCTTTCATCAGCCGGCTTCACCTACGTCTATGATGACAAGGATGATCCGATCGAGCCAAAGAACGGCTTTGACCTTAACTGGAGCGTTGATGCTGCCGGTATTGGCGGAGACAAGGAATACGTTCGTACAGAGGTCAGCGCCGACTGGTTCAAGCGGCTGTGGTACGATGAACTCATCCTGAATGTTTCGATGTCTGCGGGCTACATTATCGCCTTTGGAGACGATCCACTCTCTGCGAATGACCGCTTTTTCAAAGGCGGCGGTTCGTTCCGTGGTTTCAAGACGTCCGGTATCGGTCCTCGCGAAACAGCAACAACTGGAACACCGCCTTCCGTCGGTGGCGAAGCCTTCGCCATTGGCACGGTTGAATTGCGCGTTCCAAACTTCCTGCCTGAAGAACTGGGCATCAAGACGGCCATCTTCACCGACGTGGGTACAGTCGGCATGGTGGCTGACAAGCAGGCTTGCGGCGTGACGACCTGTATCGTTGACGATATGGCGCTGCGCGCATCTGCGGGCGTCAGTGTCTACTGGAACTCACCTTTTGGTCCGGTACGTCTTGATTTCTCCCAGGTTTTGAACAAAGAAGACTACGACCAAACGGAGTCCTTCCGCTTCAGCGCAGGAACGAAGTTTTAGTCCGCTCCAGGAGAATACAAACATGACTGATCGTAAGGCCCGTTGGGCCATGGCCGCACTCGCGGTGACTACTCTCGCTTTCGGCGCCACGGCAGCTTACGCGCAGCCCGCGCCTGCCAAGCCCGCGGCCGCCAAGCCAGCCGCTGCCCCTGCAGCCGCAGGCAAGCCGGCTCCGGCCGCCGTCATCCTCTTCCTCGACCGTGGCACGGTGCTGCGGAAGTCCGCTGTTGGCACCGACATGTACAAGCAGGTCGAAGCCCTCGCGAAGAAAATGGAAACGGACTTCGCGCCGGAAAACAAGAAGATCCAGGCCGACATCCAGGCACTGCAAGCGCAGGCAGACGTGCTGACACCGCAGGCGCGTCAGTCCAAGGTCAAGGAACTCGAAACGCGTCGCCAGGCGCTGCAGAAGAAGATCCAGGACCGTCAGTCTGCCATCCAGGGTGGTCTGGCAAACTCGCGGACGCAGATCGAGAAGGCGCTCGCGCCGATCCTCGAGAAACTGCTGACGGAGCGCAAGGCCAACCTGCTTCTTGATCGTGGCCTCGTTGTTCTCGGAGCCACCGAGCTCGACATCACCCAGACGGTTATCGACCGCCTGAACAAGTCTCTGCCGAAGGTAACCGTGACGCCGGTTGCAGCGAAGGCCCCTGCCAAGCCGGCAGCGCCTGCGAAGCCCGCTGGTTAACAGTGCAGACACATTGAGGGAAAGAAGGGCCGGATCTGAAAAGATCCGGTCCTTTGTCTATTGTGACGAATGGCCGATCCACGATTCTATGACAGCAAGGGACCCTTCAGCATTGCTCAGATCGAGCAGGTGACGAAGGCAGCCCTCAAGGCAGGCGACAGGGAAGTTCAGGTCTGTGACCTCGCGCCCCTGGACCGAGCTACGTCACGCCACCTCGCCTATTGCGAAGGGCCCCGTTTCGGGGCCGCGCTGCGGGACACCAAGGCTACAGCCGTGTTCGTGACGCCGCAGATGGCAGGGCGCGTACCCGAGGGCGTGCTTGCACTCGAATGCGCAAAACCTGCCATGGCATTCGCGCAGATGGCTCATGCGTTCTATCCCGATGCAGGCCTGCTCTGGTCCGTCAACCAGCCCCCGGTTCAGTCGATTTCACCATCGGCGCGTATCGGCGAAGGCACCGTGATCGCCCCCGGTGTGTTTCTCGGCGACGGCGTCGAGATCGGCCGCATGGCAGTCATCGGACCCGGGAGCGTGATCGGCCGTGGTGTCCAGATTGGAAACGGCACGCATGTCGGCGCCCACGTTTCGATCAGCCACGCTCTGATTGGCGACAACTGTTCGATCCACCCCGGGGCTCGCATCGGCCAGGACGGGTTTGGCTACGTCAATACGCCGGCCGGACACTTCAAGATTCCCCAGCTCGGCCGTGTCATCATCCAGGACAACGTCGAAGTGGGCGCCAACGTGACGATCGATCGGGGCGCCATGTCGGATACGATCATCGGCGAAGGATCCAAATTGGATAATCTCGTGCAGATCGGGCACAACGCGCGCATGGGCCGCCATAGCATCATCGTCTCCCAGGCCGGAATGTCTGGCAGTTCGGAAATTGAGGATTTTGTCGTGATTGGCGGCCAGGCCGGAGTGTCCAATCACGTGAAGATCGGAAAGGGCGCCTTCATCGCGGGCAAGAGCGGCGTGACGCGCTCGCTTGAAGGCGGAAAGGTTTACGGCGGGTTTCCCGCCCGACCCGTAGAGCAATGGCGCAAGGAAGTCGGCGTTGTTGCGCGCATGGCAAAAGCAGGAAAGTCAAAGACCGAGCAGACCGACAATGACTGAACAAGCACTCGAAACCGCAAACATCACCCGCTTGATGGAGCTACTGCCCCATCGGGCTCCCATGCTGCTGATCGATCGCATGATCGACATCGTACCGAACACGAGCGCAACAGGCGTGAAGGCCGTGTCGATGAGCGAACCCTTCTTCGCGGGACACTTCCCGGGACAACCCATCATGCCAGGGGTGCTCATCGTCGAAGCCATGGCCCAGACGGCCGGCGCACTGGTGATGCACTCTCTCAAGGCGAAGGCCGGAGACAAGGTTGTCTACTTCATGTCGATCGACAAGGCGCGATTTAGGCACCCTGTCATACCGGGAGACCTTCTTCTCCTGCCGGTGAAGATGCAGAAGGCGCGCATGCCTGTCTGGCGTTTCTCCGGAGAAGCTTACGTAAATGGCAAACTTTGTGCAGAAGCCGAATTCACGGCAATGATCGCTGAAAAAGCGGATAACACGGACAAGTAAAATGACGAACATTCATCCCAGCTCGGTCGTTGACAGGAACGCAAAGATCCATCCTACGGTCCAGATCGGCCCCTTCTGCGTTGTCGGCCCGAAAGTCACGCTTGGCGAGAATGTGAAGCTGGTGAACCATGTCTGCGTCGACGGCGCGACCACGATTGGCGACGGTACCACCGTGTTTCCGTTTGCCTCGCTCGGCCAGCCGCCGCAGAGCCTCGCCTACAAGGGTGAACCCGTCGAACTGATCATTGGCAAGAACAACATCATCCGCGAACATGTCACGATGAATCCGGGCACGGCGCGCGGTGGTGCCGTGACGCGGGTGGGCGACAACTGCATGTTCATGGCGGACAGCCATGTGGCCCATGACTGCATCGTCGGCAGCAACTGCGTGTTTGCCAACAACGCGATGGTTGGCGGGCATGTGGTTGTCGACGACTTCGTCTGGCTCGGCGGCGGCGCTGCCGTACACCAGTTCAGCCGCATTGGTCGCCATGCCTTCGTGGGTGGCATGGCTGGTCTTGAAGGAGACCTGATCCCCTATGGTTCCGTCATGGGCAATCGTGCCTATCTTGCGGGCCTGAACCTCGTTGGCCTCAAGCGGCGCGGGTTCTCGCGCGACCAGATCCACGAGCTGCGCAATGCCTATCGCTTGCTGTTCGCCCAGGAAGGCACTTTCCAGGAGCGACTGTCCGACGTTGCAGAACTCTTCGCAACCAACACGGAAGTCATGGAGATCGTCAACTTCGTGCGCAGCGGCGGCAATCGACCTCTCTGCATGCCCAATCGGGAAAGCCGACCCGATCCGGCGTGAAATCACAGGTGTCCACGCTGGGTATCATCGCGGGCGGAGGTGAGCTCCCGCTTGAAGTGGCGCGAGCGGCCGCGGCAGCGGGCCGTGAAGTCTTCATCATGGCCGTTTCCGAGTTCGCGGAGGACATTCCCGAGCCCTTCGCAAGCGAACGCAACAGCATTGCCAAATTCGGGCGTTCCATCGCCGCCCTGCGACGGCACGGCTGCAAGGACCTCGTCTTCGTCGGTCACTTTGCGCGACCAAGGGACAAGAACCTGAAGATCAGGCCGGACCTGCAGGCTCTCTGGTTTCTCGTGTCAAATTTCGGCGTGCTGCGCCGCTCAAATGACGGCATCCACCGCGCCTTTGCGGCAACGTTTGAACGACGCGGCTTTCGCGTGCAATCACCGCTGCAGGTCGTGCCGTCACTGGCAGCAAAGCAGGGCTACCTGACCGACAAGCATGCGACACCGGATGTGGAAGCAGGCTTCGTGGACGCGCTTGCAGCCGCGCGCATTCACGGCAACACCGGCCAGGGCCAGGCAATCGTGGTGCGGGGCGGCCAAACCATTGCCGCAGAAACCCGCTCCGGTACGGACGCAATGCTGAAGGCACTGGAAATCAGTCAGGCCCGCGGCGCCGTGCTGGCCAAATCGATGGCGCCGGACCAGTTGCCCACGATGGATCCGCCGGCCATCGGCGTGCAGACCATCGAGCTTGCCGCAGCGGCAGGGCTCGCCGGCGTGATTGTCGAAGCAGGCAAGAGCGTGATCGTGCGACCCGACCTGGTGAAGGCCGCAGCCGACAAGGCCGGCATCTTCGTATTTGGAGCATCCTCTCAATGACAGCCTCGTCGCATGCCAACGCCCCCACGATCATGCTGGTTGTCGGGGAGCCTTCCGGTGACGCGCTTGGACAGCAGCTCATCCTGGCGCTGCGGGAACTCACTCACGGAAAGGCGCGCATCATCGGTGTGGGCGGCGAGCGCATGCGCGCGGCCGGGATGCAGAGCCTGTATTCCATCACCGACACGTCCGTCATGGGATTGCGGGAGGTGGTTCCCAACATCCCGCGCATTCTCGCCCGTATCCGGCAGGTTGCGGATTTCGCCAAGGCAAACAACCCCGACGTCGCCGTGATGATCGACAGCCCGGATTTCACGCACAAGGTGGCAAGTCGCATCCGTCGCATCGCACCCGAGATGAAGTTGGTCGACTACGTGGCGCCGCAAGTGTGGGCCTCACGCCCCAAGCGCGCGCTCACCATGGCGAAGTCCTTCGACCATGTGCTTTGCCTGCTGCCGTTCGAGGTTCCCATCTTCCGGAATGTCGGCATGGGCGCCTCCTTTGTCGGTCATCCCGTCATCGAACGCGCGCCCAGACCGGGGCAGGGCGACGCCTTTCGTGCGCGCCACGGAATCCCGAGGGACCAGAAAATCCTTCTTCTCCTGCCCGGATCGCGCAGCAACGAAATCCGCTTCCTCTGGTCTGTATTCAGGGAGGCCATAGAGCAGACATCGGCGGCAGTGGGCAGCATCAGGATCGTCCTGCCGACAGTCCAGAACGTCAGCGCAAGCGTGCGCAAGCTCGCAGCGGAATGGCACCAGGACATCCTCGTTGTGGAAGGGCCCGACGAGAAGATGGGCGCCTTTGATGCCGCCGACATTGCGCTGGCAGCTTCGGGGACAGTTTCGACCGAACTCGCCCTGAGCACGACGCCGATGGTGATCGGTTACAGGGTGGGCGCCCTGACAGCCGCGATCGCACGGCGTTTCATCAAGGTACCTTATGTCACCCTGGTCAACATCATCCTCAACCGCGAGGTTGTGCCCGAGTTCATTCAGGAGAACTGCACGTCGGCCAACCTGTCCCGCGAACTGATCCGCCTGCTGACCAATCCGGCCGCGCGCCTGGAACAGGTCACGGCAACGGCATCGGCCGTCAAGGCCATGGGCTACGGGGACGAGGCCCCGAGCATGCGCGCCGCCCGCGAGATCCTGCGCATCATAAAAGAACCGCGCCGGTTGCCCGGCGCGGCTGTGTCAGTTCCCGAAAAGTGAGCGCCTGATCTGGCGCTCCTGATCTAGCGCTTATGCACGGCGACATAATCCCGCTTGCCGGCGCCAATATAGAGCTGGCGGGGACGACCGATCTTCTGGCTCGGGTCCTCGATCATTTCAGCCCACTGCGCAATCCAGCCAACAGTGCGCGCCAGCGCAAAGAGCGCCGTGAACATGGAGGTCGGGAAGCCCAGCGCCTTCAGCGTGATGCCTGAGTAGAAGTCGATGTTGGGATAGAGCTTCTTCTCGACGAAATACGGGTCATTGAGCGCGATCTTTTCAAGCTCCATCGCGACCTGCAGGAGCGGGTCGTTGCGGATGCCGAGTTCATCGAGCACTTCGTGGCAGGTCTTCTGCATGACCTTCGCACGCGGGTCGTAGTTCTTGTAGACGCGGTGTCCGAAGCCCATCAGGCGGAAGCCGGAATTCTTGTCCTTCGCGCGCGCCACGTACTCTGGAATGCGCTTCACGTCGCCAATCTCTTCCAGCATCTGGAGGGCAGCTTCGTTGGCGCCACCATGCGCAGGGCCCCACAGGCAGGCGATGCCGGCCGCGATGCAGGCAAACGGATTGGCACCCGAGGACCCGGCCAGGCGAACCGTCGAGGTTGATGCGTTCTGCTCGTGGTCGGCATGCAGGATGAAGATGCGGTCCAGCGCGCGGGCGAGGATTGGATTGACCTTGTATTCCTCGGCCGGCACGGCAAAGCACATGCGCAGGAAGTTCTCGGAATAGTTCAGGTCATTCCGCGGGTAAACGAAGGGCTGGCCGATCGAGTACTTGTAGGCCATGGCAGCAATCGTCGGCATCTTCGCAATCATGCGATGGCTGGCGATCGTGCGCTGCAGCGGGTCATTGATGTCGGTCGAGTCGTGGTAGAACGCCGACAGGGCGCCGACCACGCCGCACATCACGGCCATCGGGTGCGCATCCCGGCGGAAGCCACGGAAGAACTGGCTGATCTGTTCATGCACCATCGTGTGGCGCGTGATCTGGTTGCGGAAGGTCTGCAGCTTTTCCGACGATGGCAGTTGTCCGTGCAGGAGCACGTAGCAGACCTCGATGAAGTCGCTCTGCTCGGCCAGCTGGTCGATCGGATAGCCGCGATAGAGCAGCACGCCTTCGTCACCATCGATATACGTGATCGCGCTCTCGCAGCTCGCCGTTGACTGGAAGCCCGGATCGTAGGTGAACACGTTCGCATCGGCATAGAGCTTCCGGATGTCGATGACGTCAGGACCAACCGTTCCCTGGGATACAGGCAATTCAACGGTCTTGTTTCCGACGGTCAGGCTCGCCTTGCCGGCAGGCTTAGAGGCAGAAGGGACTTTCGGCATTCTCGGTCTCCTTTGAGGCGGTGCGCGTACCCGGCCATCTTCACCCGGTATTGTGCATCGCAATATATGCAATTCCGTTTACGACGACTGGACGATTCGTTCACTAGTTCTTTTGGGGATTCCAGCCTCTAACTGCTTACCTGATCCTTAATCCGGGCCAGCGACTCGGTCTTTCCGAGAACCATCAGCACATCGTAGATACCCGGGGACGTGGTTTTTCCGGTGAGGCTTGCCCGCAGTGGTTGCGCCACCGCACCCAGCTTGATCTTTTCCGCCTCTGCAAAGGCCTTGGTCGCGCTTTCCAGCACGGCGGCGTCCCAGGTCGTCTGCTCATACACCGCAACCAGGCGACCGAGCATCGCCCTTGCCTCCGCCGTCAGAAGCTTGGCAGCCCCCGCCTCGATGGGCAGCGGCCTGGTGGCGAAGAGGTACTCGGCGCTCGTCGCCAGCTCGACCATGGTCTTGGCGCGCTCCTTCAGTCCCGGCATGGCTGTAACAAGCTTTGCACGGGTGTCGGCCGCAGGCGACGGATGCTTGGTAGCCGTCAGTCGCAGGACTTCGTCCGCCAGACGCTCGTCGCTGGCCACGCGCATGTAGTGGCCGTTCAGGTTGTCGAGCTTCTTGAAGTCGACGCGCGACGGGCTGCGGCCGATGCTCTCGAGGTTGAACCACTCGATGGCCTTCTCGGTGGGGATGATCTCCTCGTCACCATGGCTCCAGCCCAGGCGCAGCAGGTAGTTGCGCATGGCCTCCGGCAAATAGCCCAGGTTCTTGTACTCGTGGATGCCCAGGGCGCCATGGCGCTTGGACAGCTTCGCGCCATCTTCGCCGTGCAGGAGGGGAAGATGGGCATAGACCGGTTCCGGCCAGCCCATGGCGTCGATGATCTGGCGCTGCCGCGCCGCATTGGTCAGGTGGTCGTCACCGCGAATGATGTGCGTGACGCCCATGTCCTGGTCATCCACGACGACCGAGAGCATGTAGGTGGGGGTGCCGTCCGAGCGCAGCAGCACGAAGTCATCAAGCACGTCATTGCCAAAGCGGACATCGCCCTGGACCTTGTCTCGTATGATGGTTTCACCCGTCTGTGGCGCCTTGATACGCACAACAGGAGGAACATTCGGTCGGCGATCAGACGCCGGCGCGTCACGCCACCGTCCGTCATAACGGATCGGCAGGTTTGCGGCCCGCTGCTTCTCGCGCATCTCCTCGAGCTCTTCGGATGTCGTGTAGCAGTGATAGGCCTTGCCCGCCGCGAGAAGTTGCCGGGCAACCTCGGCATGACGTTCGGCGCGCGCGAACTGGTAGACGACTT
Organism: Micropepsaceae bacterium; assembly: GCA_044375275.1. GTDB lineage: Bacteria > Pseudomonadota > Alphaproteobacteria > Micropepsales > Micropepsaceae > SZUA-430. The sequence continues at coordinate 10,520 of JBILMZ010000098.1, forward strand.
CGTCGTTCCAGGAGAGGCCAAGCCAGCCCATGCCGTCAAGGATCGCCTCGATGGCCTCGTTGGACGAGCGCTGCCGGTCAGTATCCTCGATGCGAAGGCGGAAAGTGCCCTTGTGATGCAGGGCGAACAGCCAGTTGAACAGCGCCGTGCGCGCACCACCGATGTGCAGGAATCCCGTCGGAGACGGAGCAAATCTTGTTACAACGTTCATGTATCGCCAGCTGTCGTTTTTGGTTAGAGCGCTTGCCGAATCAGGCCCGGTCGATTGAAGCCGCCGGGCTTCACGCCGGGCGCCCAGGTTCATGATCCATTCCCTTCTGTACCAAGCCGGACAGCATTTTCAAAAGAGCATCCGCGGGGGCTGCAGCGCCTTCTGGTCGCATGCCTCGAGAGCGCCCGCATTTCTGGCGCATTGCTGGGCCGAGGATCGCAAGCGCCTCTCGCACGCGGTACCCGTTCTCATGGGACTGGGGATCGCCGTCTATTTCTATCTCCCGGAAGAACCTTCGATGGCGGCGGCGCTGTCACCTCTGGCGTTGACCGTTCTGGCCCGCCACCTCACGCGCGAAGGCAATCGGCAATGCCCACCCGAGCTGATGACAGTTGCGACGTGGATCGCACTTGGCTTTGCCATTGCGGCCATGCGGACCTTCATCCTGCTCTCACCGCAGGTCGTCGACGAAATGCCCGCCGTGGAGCTCATCGCGCGCATTGTCGAAATCGACACGACGGCGCGCGGCGGGCAGCGCTTCCTTGTGGACGCCCAGGGCGATGACCTGCCAGGAACCATGCGCCTGCGGCTCTCGAGCCCGCGACTCTGGCCCGAACTCGAGCCTGGCGACTGGGTACGCGCGCGCGCAGATATCAGGCCACTCCCGGCGCCCGTGATGCCGGGAGGGTTCGATTTCGGGCGAAAGCTCTGGTTCGAAGGCGTGCGGGGCACAGCTTTCACGATTGGCGACATCGGGCGCGTCGATCCTCCCGCAGACCAGGCCTTCCGCGACCGGCTTGCAGCACGATTCCAGCGTATGAGGGACACGATAACCGGCCGGATCCTGGCCCACATGTCGGAGCGCACCGGCCCCGTCGCAGCAGCGTTCCTTACCGGCGAGCGCAGCGGCATCGACGAAGAGGACAACCAGGCCATGCAGGCATCGAGCCTCTCGCATCTGCTGTCAATTTCGGGACTGCACATGATGCTGGCGGGCTTTGGCGTATTTGCGGCCATCCGTTATGTGATCTGCCTGCTGCCGGCATTCGGATCACGTCCCGCCCTGGCATCGCATCCCTTCGTGAAGAAGGGAGCAGCCATCGGCGCCCTCCTGGCCTCGCTGGCCTACCTGCTGCTCAGCGGGGCCTCCATTCCCACGCAGCGCGCCTTCGTCACTGTCGCCGTAGCCTTCATCGCCATCCTCGCAGACCGGAACGCCATCAGCATGCGCACGGTGGCGATTGCGGCAACCGCGGTGCTCCTGTCAACGCCGGAAGCCTGGATGGACCCGAGCTTCCAGATGTCTTTCTGC
>JBILMZ010000292.1:0-3366 GCA_044375275.1 Micropepsaceae bacterium
AAAGGTGTAGGCCGACGGAGCAAGCCAACGCGAAGCTCCCCCACATTGGTTCAAAGCAAAAGCGGTAGCATCAGCTCCCGCCATGAACCAGGCGCTCACACCAACCCATTTCCGCAAACTTCCCGCTAAAGCGGTGGAGGAAACTTGAGGTTTCTCCCCTCGCTTCAGCGAGGGGAGTACGTGCGCACCGTAAGGTGCTGCACGGGAGGGGAGGCCGTTACTTCACAACGCCCTTGCGGGCAGCCTTGCTGTCCAAACCTGACCTGTTCTCGCGCGCGTGCAGTTCGGCATAGACATCCGCCGGGTTCACGCCACTCGCGGCCCAAAGCACGCAGAGGTGATAAAGCAGGTCAGCCGACTCCTCGACTTTCGCCTTGTACTCGCTGCCCAGGCAGGCAATGGCGACTTCGACAGCTTCCTCGCCGACCTTCTTGGCGCACTTCGGCGTACCTTCCGCGATCAGCTTGGCTGTGTATGATTTCAGGGGGTCGGCGTCCTTGCGCAACTCAACCTGGGCAAAAAGTCTGTCGAACGGATGCTCGCTCATTGGCGCTGTTTACCTTTAATCCCCGGGAATCAAGGGTTCCGGAACCTACCAAGCGCGGGCCGCCCCCTGCAAAGCTGGAAATCGGGCCCGCGATCAGTCTAATTGCGGCCCAGTGTAGCACGAAGAAAGGTGCCGGTCGCCGCATGTTCAAGGGATTTGATCTCCTCTGCCAGGGTTCAGGCGAGCTTCTGGCCCGTGCGCTGTGCGTGCTGGCGGTCCTGTGGCTGGCCGTCGTGTGGGCAGTCTAGATGAAATGTCCGGCCGACATCCAGTTGACCGACGTGATCGTGACCTATCACCGGGTGCCGGCAGTTCATCATGTCACCGGAATATTCGCGGCGGGCACCCTGACAGCGTTGGCAGGTCCGAACGGGGCAGGCAAGAGCACGCTCCTGAAAGCCATCATGGGGCTGGTGCCGGTAAGCGACGGCCGCATCGACAGGGGCGGTCTCGCCCGGAGCCAGTTCGCCTATCTCCCCCAGTTGCCTGAAATCGACCGCAGCTTTCCGCTCAGCGTCGAACAGACTGTGATGTTCGGGGCCTGGCCACGCACGGGCGCGTTTCGGGCGCTCGGCCAGAAGGAACACGATCGCGCCAGCCATGCGATCGCGGCGGTCGGCCTGTCAGGTTATGCAGGCGCTGCCATCGCAAGCCTGTCCATCGGGCAGTGGCATCGCGTGATGTTTGCACGCCTGATCATGCAGGACGCACCGGTGATCCTGCTCGACGAAGCCTTCGCCGCCGTGGACGAGCGCACGACGCTTGACCTGATGAAGCTGGTACACGCCTGGCATGCCGAAGGCCGGACGGTCATCGCCGTGCTGCATGACCTCGGCTTCATTCGCGCGCACTTTCCGGAGACGGTTCTCATCGCCCGCGAACTGGTATCGTGGGGACCGACACAGGCCGCGCTCGAAGAGCCGCACCTTGAGCAGGCGCGCCTCATGACGGACCGCTGGGCCAAGTTGCCTTCGACCCACGATCATCATCACCATGGCCATGCGCACTAGGAAACGGGCACGACCATGATCTACGACGCCCTCATCGCCCCCTTTGTCGAATTCGAGTTCATGCGCCGCGCGCTTGTGGCGTGCCTGGCACTGGCGATCGGCGCGGGACCTGTGGGCGTTTTCCTCGTATTGCGGCGCATGAGCCTGATGGGCGATGCGATTGGTCATGCCGTATTGCCGGGCGTCGCACTTGGCTTTCTCGTATCCGGGCTCTCTTTGGGCGCAATGACGCTGGGCGGTGTTGTTGCAGGGCTCACCGTGGCGATCCTGGCCGGCGTGACGGCGCGCGCAACAGGAATGAAGGAAGATGCAAGCCTGGCCGGTTTCTATCTGACAAGCCTCGCCATCGGCGTGCTGATGGTGTCGGCCAAGGGCTCATCGATTGATCTCCTCAACATCCTGTTCGGCTCGATCCTGGCCGTCGACGACCAGGGCCTGCTGCTCGTGGCGGGCGTGGCGACGCTGTCGACCGTGGTGATGAGCGTGATCTTCCGCTCATTGGTGATCGAGTGCTTTGACCCTGTGTTCGCAAGGGCCGTCGGCGCCGGCGGTGCCTGGGTGCACACGATCTTCCTTGCCCTCGTCGTCTTGAACCTCGTCTCGGCCTTCCAGGCTTTGGGCACGCTGATGGCCGTGGGGCTGATGATGCTGCCGGCGCTGGCCGCCCGCTTCTGGTCCGACAACATTTCACACCTGGTTCCGATTGCGACGCTGTTTGCCGCGCTGGCAAGCCTCGTGGGACTTCTGCTGTCATTCCATGTGGAATGGGCGTCAGGCCCCAGCATCGTTCTGGTTGCTTCCTTCATCTACGGCGTTTCGATAATATGCGGCTCGCGCGCGGGCCTCTTGGTAAGGTGGCTGCGCCGCCCCCATTTCCACGAGCCCGAAGAAGCATCAAAATGATCCGCATCCTGCTGACGGCGTGCCTCGCGGCACTCCTCTGTCTTGCAAACGCATCCGCCGCGCCGTCAGGCAAGCTGAAGGTCGTGGCGACGTTCTCCATCTTGGGGGACATGGCCGAAAGGGTAGGCGGCGAGCACATTGAACTCACCGTCCTCGTGAAGGCTGACGCAGACGCGCATGAGTTCCAGCCCGGCCCCTCGGATGCACGGGCTGTGGCAGGCGCCGGCATTTTTCTGGTCAATGGTCGGGGCTTTGATGACTGGTCCACGCGCCTCTCGCGCGCCAGCGGCGGCAAGGCCCGCCTCGTTAAGGCATCGGCGGCCGTGAAGGCGCGGCCCAACGATCCGCATGCCTGGCAGGATGTGTCCAATGCGGTTCTCTACGTGGACGCGATCGAGCGCGCCTTCTCCAGGGCCGCGCCGTCGAACGCGTCAGCCTTCCGCAAGGCCGCCGACGCCTATCGCAGCGAACTCAAGGCCCTCCACGAGGAAATCCGGAGCGCGGTCGGCAGCGTGCCCGTTGCGCGCCGCAACGTGATCACGACCCATGATGCCTTTGGCTTCTTCGGCAAGGCCTACGGGATCCGCTTCATGGCGCCTCTGGGCGTCTCGACCCATTCACAGGCATCGGCAAAGTCACTCTCCGTGCTGGTCCGCCAGATCCGTCGGGAGCGCATCTCCGCGCTGTTCCTCGAGAACATCGCCGACAACCGCCTCATGGAGCAGATCGCTCGGGAAACCGGGGTGGCGGTCGGCGGACGCCTTTACTCCGACGCGCTGTCCGGAAAGGACGGCCCGGCCGCCACTTATGTCGCGATGATGCGGCAAAATGCGAGGCTCTTGACTGAGGCGATGGCTAAGGGTTCATGACGCCACGCAATTCCGGAGTCTGAAATGTCATCCCAAG
>JBILMZ010000320.1:0-2944 GCA_044375275.1 Micropepsaceae bacterium
ATCGTGGGTCACGGCGGTGACACCATCTACTTCCACAGCGACCTCCATCTCGTACCGGGCGAGAAGCTGGGCTTCTTCGTTTCCTACAACAGCGCAGGCAAGGCCACTACGCCACCGCGCAGCCCGCTCTGGGCGAAGTTCATGGACCGGTATTTTCCGGTCGGCGACACCAACGCCCTGCCCGCAAAGGAAGCCGTGACAGGGCTCACCGCCGCGGATGTGGCAGGCAGCTACCTGTCTTCGCGCCGGGCGGACACATCGCTGTTGCGCCTCCTGACAGAGCTCGGACAGCCGACGGTCACGCCGCGGGACGATGGCTCGATCACGGTTGACGCCTTCACGACACTGAGCGGTCAACCGCGCGTATTCCATCCCGCCGGAGACGGCCTGTTCCTCGAGAAGCACGGACAGGGCAAACTCGTCTTCACGCAAGGCGAAGACGGCGTGATGCGCATGCTGTCGAGTGCCGCTGGCGTGCAGGTGTTCGAGCGCGCGCCGCCGATGCGCAATGCGATTTTCCTCCTCCTGGGCCTTGGCGTGTCGCTTGGGATCCTGCTCCTGAACATCGTCGGGATCCCTGTTGCAGCGCTTGTGCGCCGCCACTATGGCGTTGACCAGGAGTGGGAGACGGCTCCCCGGCTGCTGCGGGTGGCGACCCTGATCGTCAGCGTTGCGATGCTCTTCTTCATTGGCGGAACCGCCGGATACCTGATCTCAATCGTTTCCGAGAGCCCGTGGTCGCTGGATTCGTCCGCGGATGCTTCCCTGGCCTTCATGCAGAAGGTGGGTTGGGTCGCCTCGGCGGGCGTGCTTCTCGTCGCGGCCCATGCCTATGTTGCGTGGATCAGCCCGGAGCGCGGCTTCCTCGGACGCCTGAAGGAAACCGCCGTCCTGATCAGCCTTGTGTGGCTGTTGTGGTTCGCCTGGACGATGAACATGTTCGACGCCGCCCTGAAGGCCTGAAGGCGGCAGGCCTGAGAACGGCGTCCCGTCACTTTTGCTCGTGCCGGGAGGTGATCAGCAAGACGCCAATGAGCGCAAGCACGTTGGCGCCGATCTGGTACCAGGCCGGCACCAGCGGGTCCTCCAGCGTCGCAATCAGCCACGTGAGAACTGTCTGCGTCGATCCACCGAAGATCGTCACGGACAACGCGTAGGCGATGGAGACGCCTGTAGACCGCACGGCCTTGGGGAAGGCTTGCGTCAGCAGGGCGTAGAGGCCTCCGTACGAGACGGCCAGGACGAAATTCAGCACCACGTTGATCAGCACGATCCTGTGCAGCGTCGCGCCCTCGGCGGTCATCATCAGATAGGCCTGGTACACGATGACCAGGAAGATCACGCGCGGCACGATGATCGAGATCTTTGCGCCAAAGCGATCCGAGAACCAGGCGCCAATCGGGAACCCGGCCAGCGCCGCGATGTAGCCGCACAGTGTCGTGAACTGGCCGTCGGCGTTTGAAAGTCCAAGCGTCGTGATGGAGTAGCTTGTCATGTAGGCCGACACATAGGTCGACACGGTTGGTCCGAGAATGCAGAGGATTCCCAGGAATACGGCGGTGGCGTTGTGCCTGAAGAGGTTCTGGACGACAGCCACACCGCTCTCGTGGACTTCGTGTTTCTCGATGGTTTCGGGCAAGGCTCGACGGATGTACATGCCAACGGGGCCGATGAGGATGCCGATCAGGAATGGAATACGCCATCCCCATGACTCGAGCTCTTCCGTGCTGAGATTGGCGGCCAGCAACAAGCCGAGTCCTGATCCCATGATGCCGGCAAACTGCTGAGATATTCCCTGCCAGGCCGTGTAAGCCGCGCGCTCTTTCGCAGAAGCGGCCTCGAGCAGATAGGTTGTTGCGGGGCCGACTTCGCCGCCGCAGGAAAAGCCCTGGATCAACCGGGCGAGCACCAGCAGGATCGGCGCTGCGATGCCGATCGTATCGTAACCGGGCGTCAGGGCCAGCATGCCCGTGCCAAATGCCATGAGCAGGATGGTGAGTGTCATGGATGCCTTGCGGCCAACCCGGTCGGCATAAGCGCCAAGGACCGCCGCTCCGAGGGGGCGCGTCAGAAACCCCGCCCAGAACACGAGGCTGGCGAATAACAGGGACAGCCAGACGTCGTCTACCGGAAAGAACGCCTTTCCGATCTGGACTGCGAAAAACGAGTAGACGATGAAGTCGTAGAACTCGAGCCAGTTGCCGATCACCACGGCCATCAGGGCCTTGGGGGGAATGTTGACTGGCTGGCTTTCGGCGGTGGCGTTCATTCGGTCATTCCCCTTCTGAGCGATCACAGCATAAGCACTTTCACGCCTGCGTAGAAGCCTCCTGCACCCGGAGCGTGAAGTGGGCTTTCCGGCACATGTTGCGGGCGAAGGCCGGTGCTTTCCGGACCGATGCATGCATAGTCCGGACGTCTCATTTCTCCCCGATGGGCTTTCCGGTCATGCGTTTTCCTGCTGCCATGCTGTTCATTGCGATTGCCGGCGGCGCCCTGCTGACCAGGGTCATCGAGCCTCAGCGAGCGCTGGACAAGCTGGCTTCACTTCCGGCGTATGCACCCACGCTGAGTTCGCCGTTCCTGGTAAAGGTCCCAAGGAACGAGAGCGCGTATCCGCCCCTCTCGCTGCCAGTGCTGAAGACTGAACCAGCGCCCGAACCCGCCCCACCACCGAATCGGCAAATCACCATCGTGCTGGCTGGCGACACAGGGCTGAACGGAAGCTTTCAGCCCGTTCATGCCGGCTTTGCCTTCAAGCATGGTTCGCGCCTGACGTTTGCTGAGGCGACTCCGGGAATTGCCGACCTGATCAATGGCGACGTGAACTTCGCCAATCTGGAAACCGTGGTGACGGACCGCAACGACCTTCCTGCGAGCCTGAAGATGTTTGGCTTCCGGACCCATCCGGATGGCGTGCGCGAACTGCTGCGCATCGGCTTCA
>JBILMZ010000293.1:0-3314 GCA_044375275.1 Micropepsaceae bacterium
GAGGATCTCGCCGCCAATGCTGCCCATCCGGACATCCTGCGTGACCTGCAGCCCGGCCAGGTCATGGGCCGCCACGATCTGCGCAAGCTTCTCGCGGGCAGCCGCCATCAGCTGTTCAAGCTGGAAGGCGAGATAAACGCCTTCGAACATCAGGGACGTCTGCCGGAGCACCGTAAGCACGGTCACGCGCGCACCATGCGCCCGCGCCAGCTCGATGGCCTGAGGCAGGGCATGTTTCCAGCTGCTCTCATGCGCGACATCCACTGGCACCAGAATTGAAGCATACATCCTTGCCACTCCCGTTCGCTCAGGCAGCCGCCGGTTCGGCGGGACCCACTTTCGCATACAATGACGCCCGTGCGAAGCTGGCGAAGCCAGCCGCCACGAAGCTCGTTGCGATCACCAGCACCCAGTCCGCGACATGCAGCGGCTCAAGATGGACGAAGGCGGAAACCCAGGGAAGATGGGCCACGCCGGCAATCGCGAGGCTCGCAACGACCGGCACGACAAGTCCGGCTCCACGGGTCGCCTGGTTAAGTCCGACGGTGATCGCCGCGCTCCAGGCGGCCAGCATGATCAGCACCAGGGACCTTGCATGTTCAACGCTGGCCCCGCCCTGCGTCGCATGCTCAAACGCACCCACCAGCATGGCTGCGAGCAGCAACCCTGCGCCGGTCACGCGCAGCCACGTGCGTTGGCTGAAGAAATGCGTCGGCCCCTCGCGCGGTATGGATTTGAGCTCATGCAGGCCCGGCGACTGCTGGAACGCCAGCATCGCAATCGGATGGATCAGGAGTTCCAGCAGCACGATGTGCACGGGCAGGAACAGGATCGGATTGTTCAGGATGGGGACCACAGCCGCGCTGAGCACGAGCGGCAGATGCACCAGCAGAAGGAAGATGAAGGCCATCTGGAGATTGACGAAGAGCTGGCGCCCCTCCGAAATCGCATCCGCAATCGTGCGGAAATTGTCATCCAGCAAGACGATGGCGGCCACCTCGCGGGCGCTCTGGGTGCCACGTTCGCCCATCGCGATCCCCACATCCGCAGCCTTCAGCGCCGGCACGTCATTCACGCCGTCTCCCGTGACGGCAACGATCTCGCCCGCCCCCTGAAGGGCCTGCACCAGCCGCAGCTTCTGCGCCGGCGTCGCCCGCGCAACGACATCGACGGTGCCTGCCCGGCCCGATGTGTCCCCCTCGAGTTCCTCTGCCTGGAAAACCACCGGCGCACCCGTTCCCAGACCAATGTCGCGCGCGACCGCGGCTGCCGTCGCCGGATGGTCGCCCGTCACCATGATCACCCGGATGCCGCCGGCCCTGCAGCGCGCGACAGCTTCCCTGACACCTTCACGAACCGGATCCTCGAACGCCAGCAGTCCCGCAAAGACGAACCCTTCCGCAGGCTCCACCTCCGGCGAGACGCCCGCCTCAAGCCGCCTGGACGCGATCGCAAGAACCTTGTGGGCCTCCGCTGCAAGTGCGTGGACCTTCAGCCGCAACTGCTCGGCGTCGAACGCGCCGCCACACACGCCGAAAACGGTCTCCGGCGCGCCCTTCACCGCCGCGATGACGCCTTCGCTACCGGCATCAACAACGCGTGTCTCCCGCCGACGGTCCTCCGTAAACGGAAAAGTCGAAAGCACCTTCAGGCCGGATACATCGGCCCCCGACAGAAGCAGGGAATCCAGCGGATCACCGCTTTCCGTGCGCGACGCCCAGCGCGCGTACTTGAGAAGATCCTCCTCATCCACGCCGTCAGCCGCAACCTTGTGCGCGAGCTCAAGCCGCCCCTCTGTCAGCGTTCCCGTCTTGTCGGAACAGATGCACGTGACGCGCCCGATGTTCTCCACCGCCACGGCCCGCCGCACGAGCGCCTTGCGATGGGCGAGCCGGTAGACGCCCACGCCCAGAAAGATCGTCATGACCACCGGAAACTCTTCCGGCAAGGCCGCGACCGCGAGCGTGATTGCGCTCAGGAAAGCGTCGAGCAGGCCATGTCCCTGAACGAGCCGCACGCCGGCCAGCAGGAGGCAAAGGGCGATGGCCCCAGCAAGCATGACGCTGACCAGACGGCCAACCGCACGCTGCAACGGTGTCAGCTCATGGGAACCACCCTGCGCCGTCCGCACGATCTCCGCATAGAGTGTCGCTCCCCCGGTCGCCACCACGCGCAACCTTGCCGTCCCCGCCAGCAAACGCGTGCCCGCCATGCACCAGTGCGTCAGGTCCAGAGACGACGGCAGGGCACCCGGCGCCAACGGCACCTTGCGCACCGGCCATGACTCACCGGTCAGCGCCGACTCATCAACCTGAACCGTGTCGCCCGCCACCAGCACGCAATCAGCAGGAATCGGCTCGCCGCTATGAACTTCAACCAGGTCACCCACCACGACGTCGCGCGCCGAGATGAGATGCGCCGCGCCATCCCGGATGACGAGCGCCTCACTCGCCAGGCGGCTCGCAAGACCCTGCGTCGACGCCTGCGTCCTGCGGTGAAGCCACGCATCCATGCCTGCCAGCGGAATGAGTGCGAGGACCAGCACGGCCGCCTCGGCATAATCGCCAAGCGCCGCAAAGATCACGCTCACGCCAGCCAGGAACCAGATCATCGGATCGCGCAGCGTATCGCGAACCGTATCCTTCCATGTCGATGGCGGCGCGACGACGATGTCATTGGGCCCAAACGTCGAGAGACGCTCCACGGCTTCGCCTTGGGACAAGCCCTCGAGACCCCGCGCCAGTCCGGACGCTGCTGATTCAGGAATGGTGCGCTGGGCCATGTGAGGACTTTCTCGGTCGTGGGGCATGTCCGGGGAAAAGCCGGGAGGCTTTACCATACGCGCGCATGTCCGCCCGCGAATTCCAGTGCGTTGCACCTTCACCTAGCATCCGCCCATGCCCAGATGCTAGGGAGTGCCAACACGCCTGCCCCGCAAGCCACCGAAAGAACGAAGGAATCAGTCCATGCCCGTCGTGCACATGAAGAAGTGGAACCTGTCCCTCGGCACGGACAAGCCGCTGTTCGTGATCGCCGGACTGAACGTCCTCGAAAACATCGACCTCGCCCTGACGGTGGGCCGCCATCTCAAGGACGTGACGGCAAAGCTCGGGCTACCCTATGTCTTCAAGGCCAGTTTCGACAAGGCCAACCGCTCATCCATCAAGAGCTATCGCGGTCCCGGCCTCAAGGACGGCCTGGCCATGCTGGCGGAAGTGAAGAAGACGCTGAACGTGCCGATCGCCACCGACCTCCACGAAGTCGACCAGGCCGAACCCGTCGCAGCCATTGCCGACATCGTCCAGATCCCGGCC
>JBILMZ010000294.1:0-3308 GCA_044375275.1 Micropepsaceae bacterium
TTCGCCCGCATGAGCATCCCGAAGAGGTCGCGCGGGTCATCCGGGTCGGCGATCATGTCGAGGTTCTGCACGAAGCTCGTGCCCTTCACGCGGTCATGCACATAGCGCAGCGCCGCGAAGTCCTCGATCGCAAAGCCCACGCCGTCAAAGAGCGTGATCTGCTTGGCGCTCGTGCGCCCGGACGCCTGACCGGCGATCACCTGCCAGAGCTCGGTCACCGGATGGTCAGGCGCGAGCTGCTGGATCTCGCCCTCGATGCGCGTCTGCGGCGTGTACTCGACGAAGATGTCCGAGCGCAGCAGGATGTCCCGGTGCAACTCGGTCTTGCCAGGGCAGTCGCCACCGATCGCATTGATGTGCACGCCGCTGCCGACCATGTTGTCGGTCAGGATGGTGGCGTACTGCTTGTCGGCCGTGCAGGTCGTGATGACCTGCGCGCCCTCGATGGCCGCCTCGGCCGTGATGCACGACGTGACCTTCAGTCCCGTCCGGGCGAGGTTGCCTGCGCACTTGCGCGTCGCCGCCGGATCGATGTCGTAGAGCCGCACATGTTCGATGCCGCAGATCGCCTTGAACGCCAGCGCCTGGAACTCGGACTGCGCGCCGTTGCCGATCATCGCCATGGTCCGCGCGCCCTTCGGTGCCAGGTGCCGCGCCGCCATTGCCGAGGTTGCCGCCGTGCGCAGGGCGGTGAGGATCGTCATCTCCGACAGAAGCAGCGGATAGCCCGTCGAGACATCCGCCAGCACGCCGAAAGCCGTGACCGTCTGCAGCCCCGCCTGCATGTTCTTCGGATGCCCGTTCACGTACTTGAAGCCGTAGTAGGCGCCGTCCGAGGTGGGCATGAGTTCGATGACGCCGACCGACGAGTGGCTCGCCACGCGCGGGGTCTTGTCGAAGAGCTCCCAGCGCCGGAAGTCGGCTTCGATCTCGGCCGCCAGCTCGACGAGCACCTGCTCGACGCCCATGTGCAGCACGAAGCGCATCATGTTCTCGACGCTGATGAAGGGCACGAGGGCCAGGTGTGAGGGCGCGTTCATGGCGTTCCTATCCTGCGCTCTGCGTGGGCCGGTCGAAGACCTTGCGCCCCATGAGGCTGCCCACGAGGTCGACCATCAGCTTCGCCGTCCGCCCGCGCTCGTCGAGGAACGGGTTCAGTTCGGCAAGGTCCAGCGATGTCACCAGCTTCTGCTCGTGCAGCAGCTCCATCACGAGATGCGCCTCGCGGAAGGTGATGCCGCCCGGCACCGTCGTCCCCACGCCCGGCGCGATCACCGGATCGAGGAAGTCGACATCGAGCGACACGTGCAGCAGGCCCTTCTCATGCTCGACCTTCTGCAGGAACTCCCGGAGCGGCGCCACGATCCCGCGCTCGTCCAGCACCCGCATGTCATTCACGTTATAGTCCCGCCCCTTGAGCGCCGCATGTTCGGCCGCATCGACCGAGCGGATCCCGAACAGGCAGATGTTCTTGTCGGGGACAGGATGCGGGAAGGCCGGAAAGGCATCAAACCCCGGCCGTCCGGCGATATAGGCGACCGGCATGCCGTGATAGTTGCCTGAGTCAGAGGTCTGCGGCGTGTGCACGTCCGAATGCGCATCGAGCCAGAGCAGGAAGAGCTTGCGTCCCGCCTCATGCGCGTGGCGCGCAACGCCGGCGACCGTACCCATCGACAGCGCATGGTCGCCACCCATGAAGATCGGGAAGCGGCCCGTCGCCATCGCCTTGTGCGAGACATCAGCCAGGGCCTTCGCCCACGCCACGGTTTCAGCCTCGCCATGGATGGTAGGCGTGCTGTTCGTGCGCGCCGCGACGGGCGCCGGAGAAACGTCACCCCAGTCTTCGACGTCGTGGCCCAGATCCCGGAGCGTGGTGGCGATGCCCGCCACGCGATAGGCGGGCGGACCCATGAGGCAGCCCTGCGTGCGCTGGCCGGAGTCGACCGGCGCGCCAACCAGGATGCATTTCTTGGACAAGGAAAACTCCCTCGGAGATCAGTCTGCCAGACTACCAGCCGCCCGTTAAGAAAGGGAAACGGCACCTTAACCGCCCCGCCGCTGTATCAGCTGCCGGGCATCAGGAGGGCATCACGGGAAGATGACACGAGCGCCGAAAAACTTTTTGATTTTTCGCTGTTTTCCCTCCTTTTTCAGGACCGAAGATGACACTTTCGTCCTGCTTTTTTTATTTGTTGATGCCCTGTGGATAACTGCCCAGCCTCTCCGCAACCAGGATCGAAACGCGTCGGCAAACCACAAAGAACAGATAGCGAACAACGTCGGGCGCAACAAGCGCACCAACTGTCGCATCCGCCACCGCGTGAGCAGGTGCAGCACGCGCGCCATTTGATCGGGGTCAAGCCGACAGGCCGGCATCGGGTGTTATCCTGCCGCACACCCACGCCAGAGGAGGCATCATGGATCAGGCTTTCACGCTCCCGACCGTCAGGCCCGTGGGCTTGGACGCACCCCTGCGCTGGCTGAAGCTCGGCTGGCGCGACTTCCGCAGATGCCCCGGCCCGTGCCTCGCCTATGGCATCGCGCTCACGTTGTGCGTGCTGGCGATGACGTGGGCGTTCATCGCCTCGAACGCCGCCTTCTGGATCCTCGCGCTCACCTGCGGCTTCGTCTTCATTGCGCCCATGCTGGCCATGGGCCTCTATGAAGCCGGCCGCCTGCTCGAGGCGGGCGAGCAGCCGACGCTGTCGAAGATGCTCTTCCTGCGCCACGCCGTCCGCCAGGACGTGGTCTATCTCGGCCTCGCGCTGCTGATGGTGTACCTGTTGTGGGGACGCATTGCCCAACTCGTCTACGGCCTGTCGACCTACAGGCTGCACCGCACGGTCGACGCCTTCGTGACCTTCGCGCTGACCGAGCCCGAGGGCCAGAACATGGCGATCGCCAACATCCTGACAGGAGGCGTCATCGCCTTCTTCACCTACGCGATGGTCGTGGTGACCGCTCCCATGCTGCTGGACCGCCGCGCCAACGTCTTCGCCGCCACGGTCACCAGCTTCACGGCGGTCGCCCGCAACGTCGGCCCCATGCTCGTCTGGGCGATCCTCATCGTGTCCCTGCTGGCCGCCACCATCCCCACCGGCTTCCTGCTCCTCGCGATCATCTTCCCGTGGCTGGGACTGTCATCCTGGCACGCCTACCGCGAGCTCGTGGAAAAAACCCCATAGGTCTCCCCCAAAGCAAAGCTTTGGGGGAGTGCCTTCAGCAAGCCCCAGCTTGCTGAAGGCGAGGGGGGCTGCGCCATGTCCGAACCTGTCACCCATCCTCCCGGTCTCCCGCCCCATAGCCCT
>JBILMZ010000100.1:0-11857 GCA_044375275.1 Micropepsaceae bacterium
CCTTTCCAACGGCAAGGCCGCGACGGTCGAGTTCACGACCTTCCCGATGTTCCATGAGCGCGAGAACAAGTACCAGTTCCTCGCCTTTGCGAAGCACCAGTTTGCCGACAGCGTGCAGTCGGATGGCAAGGTGCACATCATGAAAGCCGCGGCCCTCAAGTGGCTTGATCTCGGCAAGGGCATGCCGGCGTTCGGCAAAAGCAAAACGGCGGCCTGAGGGGCCGCCGCTCAAAAATCCTGATACGGAAAGCGACTAGATCGTCGGCTTGAAGCGCGGAACCGGCTTGGTTGAAGCTGTCGGCTTGCGGCCAGCGACCTGGGCTGATGGCTGTGTCTGCGGCAGCAGGATTTCGGGGCCACCCTGGCCATTCTTGCTGTGCGACGCGGAACCGTCGGTTCCGTCGTGAAGATTGTCTTCGAGCTCGTTTTCGAGCTGGACCGACCGGACGTATGAACCCTGGCACTGGTTCATGTAACGGGTCTTGTTCATCCCGTTGGGAACAGTGCCGCTCTTGGCTTCGTCGTTGTAACGCTCGGTGCAGACCTTGCGAGCTTCATCCCACACAGATCCTGCTGACGCCGGCACGACGGATGCCAAGGCGCAAGCGGCGGAAAACACGACTGAACTGAAAAAACGCATAGGGGTCACCATTAGCCTCCGTGGGCTCGAAAGCAGGCGTCGAACAAGATCTGTCGGACGCCTCAAAATCAAGCCATAAATTCAATTGACCATTGATTGGTTTCGTGATCCTCGGCCCTTTCAGGCTGCGACCGGCTCTTCTTTCTCCGGCTTGTCTTTCGAGCGTCCGAAGCCCACCAGCAACGAGATGATGGCTAACACGGCCAACAAGACCACAAGCCATAGTGGGACGCCACCAATCGAGGCTTGCAAAAGCGCGCCCGGATTCTTCAGCCACTCGGAAGGATTGTTCAGGATTGATGACGGTGGCGGCTCTGTGGATGGCGTCGCAGCCCGCGTTTCAGCAGCGGGCGGCGGCGTGATGGCGGTCGGGGGGGCCCCCGCGGCCGGCTCTGGAGATGGTGAAGACGCGTCGGCCGTCACTGTCGGCACAGCAGGCGCCGCGGGCGTGGCCGGGGTCGCTTTTTCGGCTGTTGCGGCCGGGGCGGGTTCCGCGACGGCCGTTTTGTTGACTTCGGGCGCAGCTTCAACGGCTGCAACCGGGTCCGGCGCGGCCACTTCGTCAGGGACGACGGCACTTGCCACGACCCTGCGGGCCGGCTTTGGCCTGGCGACGGGCGTCGCGGCAACCGGCACCGGATCGTCCGGCACTATGTCACTGCGCACCACAATCCGTTCGCGCGGGGCCGGCGGCGCCTGAACATCTGCTGCCGGCGGAGACGCATCCAGAGGCTTTGTCGTCGTCTGAACTGTTTCGCACGCCAGCAGAGACAGAGACACCGCCAGGAGAAGAACGGATCTTGTTTTGTATCTTTGAATTGTCACGTCCCGACTCACCCACTTACCATCAAGAATTCAATCCTAGCCCCTGACCGCCTGCCATCGCCACAGACGAGCGAATGCAACACGGTGAAGCCACAACTTTCCGCTGGCAGGGTAAACCTTCGCAGATGCAACCAGGGCTGGCGCAAACGAAAACGGCAGGCTGCACGCGCAGCCTGCCGTCGGGATGGGGAACTTCTTGCGTTCAGCCAGCGTGACGCATGGACCGGAGGAAACCGTCGATCTCGCGGCGCAGATTGTCCGAGTTGTCTGCGAGAACCGTGGAGACCTTGCGCAATTCGGTTGCCGCGTTATCCGCGTCCGACGCCGCCCGGGCCACGTTGCCAACGGACTGGCTGACTTTCTGCGTGCCGGAGGCCGCCGTCGCCATGGAGCGGGCAATCTGCTCGGTGGCGCTGCCCTGCTGGCCAACAGCGGTCCTGATGGCCAGGGCGATCTGGTCCATTTCGGAAATGCGGTTGCTGATGGCGCGGATGGCGCCCACGGTCTGCATCGTTGCAGCCTGGCTTGACGAAATCTGCGCGGAGATTTCCTCGGTGGCACGGGCCGTCTGGTTGGCGAGGTTCTTCACTTCGCTGGCGACGACGGCAAAGCCCTTGCCGGCCTCGCCTGCCCGCGCCGCCTCGATCGTGGCGTTGAGGGCCAGAAGGTTGGTCTGCGAGGCGATGTCGTTGATCATCTTCACGACCTCGCCAATCTTCTGGGATGCCTGGGCAAGACCCTGCACAGTCGTGTCGGTCTTCCTGGCGTCATCCACGGCTGCCGCCACGAGCTCGACGGAGCGTTCGACCTGACGACTGATTTCGCGGATGGACGCGGAGAGCTGCTCCGACGCGCTGGCCGCGGTCTGCACGCTGCCTGACGAGTGTTCGATGGCATAGGCCACCGCGCCTGTTTCCGTGCGGGCTGTTTCGGCGGCAATGGCCATCCTGTTCGCCGAACTGGAGACATCGGTACTGGACTGGACGACGGCTCCGACGATCTTGCCGACCGAGGTTTCAAAGCGGGTGGCCAACTCGGCCTGCAGTTGCTGCTCCTTTGTGCGCTGTTCGGCGCTCAGGCTTTCGAAAAGCCTGAATGTCTGGGCGGAGAAATAATGCGACAGAAACGCGATGAGCAGCGCCACAATCGTCGTGGCATACACGGCATAGTTCGAAGCGGTCATGTAAAGCTCGGCTTCTGCTGCTACCGACTTCTGGTACTCGTCCAACGCGTTGGTCATCGCTTCCATGCGATCTTCAACAACGGTGAACTGCGTTTGGAATGCGGGATACTTGGCGGCGTACTCTTCAGCAGAGGATACGGCTGCCTTTGCGGTCGCGAGTGTGGATTGGTGATAAGCCAGGACTGTTGGAAGCAGTTCCCCGATTTTCGCCTTTACTTCAGCAGGAAGCGGAAGTTCGAGGTTCTGTTTTACAAGCGTCTCGAAGGTACTGCCGTGATCTTTCACATCAGCAAGGACGGCTTGCACCTTTGTGGCATCTCCGCCTTCCAGCGCGATCTGGCGTGCATAAAGCACGTCTCCCCGCATCGCGTCGTGCATCATGTCTGAAGTGGTCTGATTGGATGAGGCGGTGCTTGCGACCGAAATGTGGTTGATCACGCCTTGCAGGGCGCCCATGCCCCAGATCGACGTGCCGCTGAGGACGACCACGCAACCTACGAAAGCGAGCGTAATGATCAAGCTGCGCGTCTTGATACTCAAGTTCTTCATCGGTGGACCTCATGGCAGAATCGGCGCGTCACTGCCTGAGTAGGCCCATGGTGGTAAATCACACCTTAACGCTGACTGACGCTACGAACCTAACGGCTGGTTGGACAGCGATGTGATACCGGCGCGCCGCCAATCAGTGCGCGCCGTTTCCATTGAACCCGCGTTGCGCACAAAGGTTGCGAAGCGATCCACTGCCGCGCGCAGCGTTCTTGTTGGGACCTTTCCCTGCCTGGAAATCATGTGCTTGAATTTGATGCAAACCTGAACCGGCACACGACGTGCAGCGTGTCGTCGGGAACACCCGGAACACGGTTGGAACCGTGCCGAAAGGGGACACAGCAGGAGTTCTGCCCATGCGCAACGTCTTTGCACTGACGATTTTTACAGGCCTCGCCCTGACCGGATTGGCAAATGCAGCGCAGCCGTCAACGAATGACAAGGTTTCGGCGTGCCAAAAAGAAGCAAACGTTGGCTATGCCCTGGCCTGGCGCATGGAGCCATCACTGAGGCCCAGCATCGAAGAACATCGCAAGCGCATGTCAGATGCATGTGCAGCGTTCGTGGCGGGCAAGTCCACCTCAACGGCGGCCCTGTTGCAGTGCCTCAGGGAGACGTCTTCCGGACCGGCGCATGCGCAGCGCGCCAGGAACCAGGACCATGCGCACATTGCGCGCCAGCGTGATCTCTGCAGGAAACTTTCCGGAACGGGCCGTTCCAACCCGCCGCAGCAATAGAATCAAGGCCGGCAACAAAAAAAGCCAGACACACACGTGTCTGGCTTTTCCTGATTCATCAGTCCTGATCAGTCGAGGGACCAACCCTTGTTGACCGACAAGCGCAGACCGAAGACGAACACGTCTTCCACGGTTCCATCAAGACCCGGGCTGATGACCCACTGGATGTCAGGCTGGATCGTGATGTTTTCAGTCAGGTTCGTGAAGTAGGTCAGTTCGATGTTGATCTCGTGATCTTCGGGATCGCCAATCGTGGACAGGAACTTGTCACTGCCATTGGCCAGCATGAATCCCAGGCCGATCTGGTCTTCCGGCCAGGCGGGAATGAGACCCGTTGCAACCAGGGTCGCGCTGAAGAATGTGGATAGCGGGTTCACGTCCTCGTTTGCAACACCCAGTCGCACCGAGCCCGAAAGATTGAAACTGTCATCCGCCTCGGAGGACAGCAACCGCTCTTCAAGAGCGAGATAAGCGCCATAGTTCGCATGCTCGCCAGAAGAATCGAGATCTGGCGCTTCTTCCGTGTAGGTCCAGGCACCAAACGACCAGAGGCGTCCGTCTCGCGCGATTCCCGTTTCGGCGACGAGCAACAGGCCGTCATTTTCCTGCAGGTCGATCGTTGTCCGCTTCGGGTAATCCGGATTCCCCGGCACGCCATCCGCTATCGTGCCGCGGAGATAGATGTCGCCTTCGAACTGGTAGTTCACGCGTACGGCGAGACTTGTCACCGGCCACATTGACGGCCCATTGAGGCCAGATTGTGAGAAGTCCGATCCGCTGCCATGCCCCGAATTCAGGAACAGTGCCCGCACTTCACCCACGTCGAATTCGGATGCCACGTCGTAAAGGCCCAGCCTGATTGAACCCTTGCCTTCCGCGAAGGACTGGTCGATCCAGGCCTCGACAAGGCGAACGGCTTCAACGCCCGTCTCGATGTTTGAAATGCCGTTGAAATCCGCCGCGCGTTCGCTGACGCTGTTTCCGTTTGTGTAGAGCCCGTAGATGAAGGCCTGCGCCCCCTGCCATCCCGTCAGCCTCTCGAGATCGAGGGAAAGCTGGAGATCGAGATCGTCGAGATAGACCAGATCCCGATCGGTACCGCCGGACGTCACGCTCCACAGGTCACCCGTGTAGGTGAGCGAGAGTGCGGCAGCAGGTGTTTCCTCGGCCGGCGCCTGCGCCGGCTCGGCTGACAAGGCAGGCGCTGTGCAGACCATGCCCACCATGGCTGCACAACCAATCCATGTCATCCAGAACCGGCGCATAGGATGCCCCCTTGCAAATCACCGCGTTAACGTTGCGGTAAGGTGGTGCCGGATTTACTAACGAGGTGTTAACTCGGTGTGGGATCGGGGACACGGTGAAGGCTCAAGCGGCGATGCGCTTTGCGTTGAGGGCGGCTACCATTTGGTCAAGGGCCTCGTCGCGGCGGCGACGCACGGTGTCACGGTGCGCACCGATGATCTTGCCCGCGCGCGCTGGCCCCATGCCTCGCCCGCTTGTGAGCCATAGGGCGATCGCGAGATGAGGCTTGTCTTTCAGGGAGACGAACCAGCCAAAAACCTCGTGCATGCGGTCGATCGCCTGGGGCGATGCAGCCGCCAGTCTTGAGACAACGGCCCCTTCGAATTCTCCCTGGGCGACATCAGCAATCATCTCCGGCCAGCTGCTGATGTAGCCGCGAACCGTTTGCTCCGGCAGCCTCCTGAGCGTGTCACAGGCTTCCTTCAGGCGCTGGGCCACGCGCTCCCTGTTCCAGCTCAAGGCAGCGCCTCCTTCTGCGACAGGCACCAGGGCAGCCTGATAGTCAGCTTATCTCTTTCTTGAATTTCCGCCATTTCGTGACCTCTTTTGGGCGTTCTTCTTGACCGGCACTTATATTTACTTATATATTTGGAACGAAACAGGAATTCAATATGCCCAGCGGCAGTACTCCACATGGACGGACACCCCCGGCGCCTGCCGCCGTTGCGGGACTGCGCATCCGTGAGATGCGGCTCGCACGCGGGCTGACGATGGCCGAACTCGCTGCACGCATTGGCGTCTCCCAGCCCGCGATCTCGCAGTGGGAGTCCGGCCGTGAGAAGCCGGGACGGGACAGCCTTCAGAAACTTGCCAGCGCGTTCGACGTGAGCCTGGACGAATTGCAACGCGCGCCCGCCGCCACGCCCTCCCTCAGGCAAGAACCCGTCGTGTCCATCAATGCGATGCCGGTGGACGTTCCCGTGTTCGGAACGGCCGTGGGTGGCGAGCAGGGAGACTTCAGCTTCAACGGGGAAGTGACGGACTATGTCCGGCGTCCGCAGGGCGTCGCCCGGCTGCGCAGTCTCTATGCGCTCTGGGTGACAGGGGATTCCATGGCGCCGTGGAACTGCAGCGGCGACCTGATCTATGTGACGCCTGCAAGGCCCCCTGCCCCCGGCGACCACGTCGTGGTGGAACTGGTGGGCGCTGCCGCGCATGAGCCCGGCACGGCGATGGTCAAGCTCCTGACGGCGCGCACCGCGACACATCTCAAGCTGAAGCAGTACAATCCCGAACGCGAGTTTTCAGTACCGCTGAGCCGGGTGAAGTCCGTGCACAAGGTGTTGAGCCTGCGCGAACTCCTGGGGGTCTGAAGCGTCAGCCTTCGCTGAGCCGTTCCAGTTCGTCGATGATGGCCTTCGCCGTGTCCAGCAGGTCGATGGCCCGGTCCAGAAGCGCATCGAGATCCGCGAAGGTTGGTTCCTTCACCAACTCGGTGACCGCTGTCTTCAGGCGCTTGACCTGGGCGAAGAATACCCGGAGCAGATCCTTGAGGTTTTCCGGCAGGCTCGAGGACAGCATCAGCTCGCCGTACTTGTCCCAGAAACCCGTGCTGAGCTTCTTGCCTTCGGTGCGGATCTTGTCGGCAACGCGGCGGCGATCCTTCGCGTCGTTCAGGTTGACGCCCTGGTCGATGATGGCCTTTGCGATTTCCACGGCGGCAACGGTGTTGTCGCGCATGGCTTCGCCGAACTCGCGCGCAATCTCTTCAGGGTCGGCGCGATGGGACGGCTTGAGGCGCGGCAGTCCTGCATCGGCGAGCAGCACGCGCGACCCTGCCTCAACAAGGCCCGGTATCGAACTTTCGAATGATGCAACTGCACCTGCGATCGCCGGAAAACTCTTTCCCGCCGCAAGACGCATCTCGAGCTTGGCAACGCGCGCCGACAGGGGAGAATTCTCCTTCCGTCGCGGCAGGCTTGCGCCCAACGCTGCACACAGCAAAACGCCGGCGCCAACGCCAGCTGAAAAGACCAGGAGCGTATCCTCGCTCAAACCGATCCCGCCCATCACATCCATCGCTGCCCCCGCACGCGTCGCTGCCGGTCGCATTCAAACAGCAACCTGTCCAGCCTTGGATTCAAACGATCCGTTTTAACGGCAACCGCGTCAAGCAAGGCCTTTGGTCGGCTCCCGGATTCAGCGGGACAATGCAATAAATGCAACGGAAATTCCCGCTGCAGGCGAATTTCGCGTGCCTCCTTCCCCCTTCACAGGATATGATTTCGCCACACGCTTCCCAACGTTGGAAACCGAGCGCGCGTCATGCTCCTGATCATGTTTGCCATTTCACTGGCCATCATCATCGCCAGCGCCATCCGGCGACCTGTTTTGCTGTGGCAGAAGGGCGTGCTCCTTCTGGCCGTTATCATGCTTCTCGCGGTTTGCGTGGCGTGGGGGATCGAGTATTTCCTGCAGCGCGCCTGAAACGGCTGTTCCCGCCTGCGTCAATTTGTTCCCTTTTTGTTTTCGGCGATTTCGGCGATGTTCGGCGCTGTAAACATCCAGTTTGGACAGTTGCGCAAAGCCCTCCAGCGCCCTTCCGGCTTGCTTCCTGAAGACGCTTATTTCCTGAAGACGCCTACTTCCTGAAGACTGCGACGAACTGCGTGATCTGCGCCTTGTCCTTTACGCAGACTCCCTTGTCACCAATCCTCGCGCGATAGACGGGAATGCCCGCTGACGACGACTGGAAAGGATCACGCTGGCGCGCATGATGAGCCGCTGAATCCGACGCTGGCGCTCCGGACGACTTGTCGTAACTCGCGCCTTCCAGAGGGATCAGGATCATGCGGCCATCGACCGAGGCCTGGAACATGATGGGCTTCGGGTTCTGGCTCTGCACCCACAGGCAATCGTCTACCTGCTTGAACAGGATCTCGGCGCAGGCGTCGCCACATGGGCTTGCGCCCGCATCGATTTCAGCCTGCGTTGGCATCTGCAATGTCGCGACAGGCGGAGCGTGTGCGACGACCGCAAGAACGGGCGGCAACGCGGGCTTGACCCTCGGCACCGGCTTCACTGCGACGACAGGCGCTGCTGCCGGAACCGCTGCGGGGGGCTCAACTGCAGCCACAACCGTCTCGACGGGATCCGGCTTGGCGCGCGGTACCACCGGTCGCGGCGCCGGCTGCACGGCTGCCGTTGCCGGCGCCGTTGTCTTGAGCGTGAAGTCCGGCGCGTCAGGCATCTTGCGCACCGCCGCGAAGCTCGCCTGGTAACGGGGAGATTCCGGGGACGGTGTAACGCAGGCCGCCTTGCTGGTTTGCCGGAACGTGTCTCCGGGCGGCAGGACTGTCGCAAACAATGTCTCGGTCGAATTGAAAAGCGTGAACTTGACGGGCTTGTCCGATGCGTTCTTCCAGACGCAACCATCGTCCGAGATCGTCAGGCTTGCACAGGCGTCTCCGGCGCAGGCAGGTGCCGCCGCGGCCACGGACGGCAGGAATGCCGTCATGGAAGCGACCCAGACCGTGGCGATCAGACGAACCGTGGACGCACGCATCGCACACCTCTTCAACGAACAAGCGAGGGTTGCAAATTAATTCAGGAGCGACGACGTATGAAGCAGATTCTGGTGAAGCAGATCCTGGCGCCTGCCGGAAATGGAACTTTGGCGGTAAACCGCCGTTTAGCGCTTTACCCTTTTCAGGCCGATGGCATTGGCCGTCAATCGGTCGATCGAACGCTGCGACAGGAGCGACAGGATCAGCTTGCCCATGCTGGCGCGGCTGACGTCATAGCGGGGCTTGGGGAAACGCGATGTGATCGCACGCTTGACGACCTGCGCGATCCGCTCGGCCGGGAGACCCGCCTTGCCCTGTTTTACGGCCATGAAGCGCACATTCTCGATCGAACGCGCAAATGCAGTCGTGGAATAGGGCTCGATGTCGATTTCCTTGGCCTTGTCCCAGATCGGCGTAGCAACCATGCCCGGCGCGATCACGATGACATCGATGCCGTACACCATCATTTCCTGGCGGAGCGCCTCGGAAAGCCCTTCGAGGCCGAATTTCGAAGCTGCATAAGGCGCGAGGAAAGGCGACGCGCGTCGGCCGCTGGCCGACGACATGTTGATGATGCGGCCGGGCTTTCCCTTCAGCCCCTTGTCGACCCCGAGCAGCGGCGCGAAGGCCTGCGTGGCGATGACCGTTCCGGTCAGGTTTACGTCCAGCTGCTTCCTGAAGTCGGCGATGGGCAGGTAAACAACAGGGCCTGCAACGGCAATGCCCGCGTTATTGATCAGCGCCGTCAGGGTTTCACCATTCAGTGCGGAGCGAACGCGCGCGGCGGCGGTCTTGACGGCCTTCTCGTCGGTGACGTCGAAGAGCAACGGAAAGAAGCCCGCGCCGAGTTCGGCGGAGAGACGCTTGGCGTCATCTTCCTTGCGGACGCTGCCATAGACGCGAAAACCGGCGGCAAGGAGCGTCCGCGCCGTCGAAAGGCCAATGCCACTCGACACCCCCGTAATCACGACGGATTTCTGCGTCTTAGCCATCGTGAACGCGCCCCAAATCCCGGTTGACTGTATATCGCAAAAGTCCCCGGTTTTTAATGAATTGTACGTGAGGTCTTGAGGATGAGACTCGTTGCCGCTCTAATGCGACTGCCAGCGCTTCGTTGGCTGAAAAGGGGCCTTCATGCGCGTTCTCCTGCTTGCTGCAACGTCGATTGCTTTTTTCGCCGGGGGGCTTGCTTTCGCCTCAGAGGAGAATGTTGACGGCGACAGGCTTTCCGAGTGCTACGGCATCTATGACGCGATGGTCGGGCTTGGTGAAGCCGGCAAGCTTGCCACGGACGAGCGTTCGCAGTTCGACGCGAAACGAAAGAAGGCCGAAAGCCTGGCGATGGCGCGCCTGCAAGCGGAAGGGCTCAACGAGGAACTCGCCCGCGAACAGCTTGAAGGGCATGCGCTTTACATGCGCAGCGAATTGCGCGACCTGCGGGGCGGGGTCGGCATCAATGGGATCGACGACATGCGAAAGCTCGCACAAGGCTGCGATCCCCTGATGACCGAGTAAGCATAAGCCTTTACTCCGCCATCCGCGCCGTAATTCCCTAAGTTAATCAGGGTCATAGGCGTGTGCGACCTAGTGACAAAGCCTGGCCCCCCTTGATTCAGGTCAAGGCCCCACAGGGCGCCAAAGTGCTGTCTTCGGACCGGACGAATCTCATCCGAGCCGCGAGGGGCCCATGCAGCCATCTTCTGAACAGCAGCGCGTCCGTCTGGACCTGTTCGCTGTCCCTGCCTTGTTCATCTTTTTCCTGTTTCTGGCACTGGCCGTTGCCGTCAAGACAACGGACCACCTGATGTCGATCCAGGCCGTGACCTTCATGGTCGGCTTTGGCCTGGCAATGCTCTGGATGATACGGCGCTATGCGTCCGGCATCCCGGCCGAAGACAACGCGACCTACGACAATGACATCGTGAAAGCGGGTGTGATTGCCTCGATGTTCTGGGGCATTGCGGGCATGCTGGTCGGTGTCGTCATCGCCCTGCAACTCGCCTTCCCGAACATCTTCTACTTCAGCGAATTGCCCTGGACGAACTTTGGCCGGCTGCGACCGCTGCACACATCGGCGGTCATTTTCGCCTTTGGCGGCAACGTGCTGATCGCAACGTCCTTCTATGTCGTCCAGCGCACCAGCAAGGCGCGCCTCGCGGGCGGCCTCTGGCCGTGGTTCGTATTCTGGGGCTACCAGACCTTCATCCTGGTCGCTGGCACGGGATACCTGCTGGGTGTCACGCAAGGTCGCGAATATGCGGAACCCGAGTGGTACACCGATCTGTGGCTTACGCTGGTCTGGGTCGTGTACCTGCTCGTTTTCCTTGCCACGCTATGGAAGCGCAAGGAGCCCCACATCTACGTCGCGAACTGGTTCTACCTCGCCTTCATCGTGACGATCGCGATGCTGCACATCGTGAACAACCTCGCCGTTCCGGTGTCCTGGACAAGCATCAAGAGCTTTTCAGCGATGGCGGGCGTGCAGGACGCACTGACACAGTGGTGGTATGGACACAACGCCGTGGGCTTTTTCCTGACCGCAGGCTTCCTGGCGATCATGTACTATTTCGTGCCCAAGCAGGCTGACCGTCCAGTGTATTCCTACCGCCTGTCGATCATCCACTTCTGGTCGCTGATCTTCCTCTATATCTGGGCAGGCCCGCACCACCTTCACTACACGGCGCTTCCGGGCTGGGCGCAGACGCTGGGCATGACTTTCTCGATCATGCTGTGGATGCCGTCCTGGGGCGGCATGATCAACGGCCTGATGACGCTGTCCGGCGCGTGGGACAAGCTGCGCACGGATCCCGTGCTCCGCATGCTCGTCGTTTCGATCGCATTCTACGGCATGTCGACCTTTGAGGGTCCGGTCATGTCGGTGAAGGCCGTCAATGCGCTTTCACACTATACGGACTGGACGATCGGGCACGTGCACTCCGGTGCTCTGGGTTGGGTCGGGTTCGTGTCCTTCGGCGCGATCTACTGCCTCGTTCCCTGGCTGTGGCGTCGCAAGCGCCTTTACTCGCTGGCGCTGGTCGAGTGGCACTTCTGGGTCGCCACGATCGGCATCGTTCTCTACATCACGTCGATGTGGGTGTCGGGCATCATGGAAGGC
>JBILMZ010000101.1:0-11851 GCA_044375275.1 Micropepsaceae bacterium
CATCCGGCCTTTTCTCCATGCTTGGCGAGAAAGCCACCAAGGTTCCCGCTGCGGGGGCCGGAGACCTGGTTGCCATTGGTCGCCTCGAGAAGGCGCGAACGGGGGACACGCTGTCCTCGCCGCGCGCCATACGTGACCTGCGGCGGCCCGAGGTCCTGCCTCCGGTCTTCAGGCTCGCGATCAAGGCTGCGAACCGGAATGATGACGTGAAGCTGTCGGGCGCGATCACCAAGCTGAAGGACGAAGATCCCGGCATTCAGTTCGTGCAGGTCGCCGAGACGCATGAGTCCGTGCTCATGGGTCAAGGCGAGGTTCACCTGCGCACCGCGCTGGCGCGCATGGAACGCAAGTTCGGGCTCAAGCTTGCCACGCATGCGCCGCATGTCGGCTATCGCGAGACCATTCGCATGCCGGCGGAGCAACGGGGGCGACACAAGAAGCAGTCGGGCGGCCACGGACAGTTCGGTGACGTGCTTCTCCAGATCAAGCCGCTGCCGCGAGGCGGCGGGTTCGAGTTCCTTGACCGGGTCTCCGGTGGTGTCGTACCGCGCCAGTTCATCCCGTCTGTCGAGAAGGGCATACGGGAGTACATGAATCGCGGTCCGCTCGGGTTTCCGGTCGTGGACATTTCGGTGGCGCTGACCGATGGCAGTTCCCATGCCGTGGACTCGAGCGATGCGGCGTTCCAGATGGCGGCAAAGGCGGGCATGTCGGAGGGGATGGAGAAATGCTCGCCCGTCCTGCTCGAGCCGATCATGGCCGTTGATGTGCACACGCCGTCCGAACATACGTCACGCATCAACCAGATCATCACCGGCAAGCGCGGGCACCTGCTTGGCTTCGACGGGCGGGATGGCTGGCCGGGCTGGGACACGGTGCAGGCCCACATACCGGAGTCCGAGCTGCAGACGCTCATCATCGAGCTGCGATCCGCGACGCAGGGTGCGGCCACATATGCCTGCCGCTTTGACCATCTGGCGGAACTGACGGGCAAACTGGCCGAACAGGCCGTGGCGCTGCGGGCGCAGGCGCACGCGGCGTAATCTCCGGGCCTGATGACGCGTGGGTGGTGTATAACCGCTCACGCGTTTGTGATCGTCGTCCCGCGATCCGAATGGCCGCGTTCGGACGAACTGGCTATTGGAGGTTCCCATCCATGAAAAACAGAAGAAACCTGCTCAAGTCCCTTTTCCTCACGGGTGCCGCCGTGACGCTTGCGCCGACGCTGGCAGTTGCGTCCACGGGCGGCAAGTTCGAGGTCACGAAAACCGATGCCGAATGGAAGCGCATCCTGACGCCGCAGCAGTATTACGTGCTGCGTGAGCACGGAACGGAATATGCGGGTTCCAGCCCCCTGGACCGGGAGAAGCGCCGGGGCACGTTCCACTGCGCCGGCTGCGACCTGCCGCTGTTCTCATCCGAAACGAAGTATGACAGCCGCACGGGCTGGCCGAGCTTCTGGCAGCCGCTTGCCAATGCCATCGGGACGTCGATCGACCGATCCCTGTTCTCGGTGCGGACGGAGGTCCATTGCCGGCGATGCGGCGGGCATCTGGGGCATGTCTTTGAAGATGGTCCGCGACCCACCGGATTGCGTTACTGCATGAATGGGGTCGCGATGACCTTCAAGCCGTCGAAAGGGTAAGGGATCACCTCATGTACAGGTTTCGTGTCATTGCCAGTCTTGTGCTGCTTGGATTTGCAGCGTGGATCCTGGTGCCATCTTTCGTTGCCTCGACGCGCAGCAGCGCGGCCTTGGCAGCGAGCCCGGCCGGTACAGAGGTTGCGATCTTTGCTGGCGGCTGCTTCTGGTGCGTCGAGTCCGACTTCGACAAGGTTCCGGGCGTGATCTCGACAACGTCGGGCTATATTGGCGGAAAGACGGCAAACCCGACCTATCGCGAGGTTTCGGGCGGGTCCACCGGTCACGCCGAGGCCGTGAAGATCGTCTTTGATCCGAAGGTGGTGAGTTTTGACCGCCTGCTTTTCGTCTTCTGGCGCACGGTTGATCCGGTGACGCGGGATGCCCAGTTCTGCGATTATGGTGCGCATTACCGGACTGCGATCTTCTCCACGAATGATGTCCAGCGTCAGAAGGCGCTTGCGTCCAAGGCCGAACTCGAGAAATCGGGGAAGCTGAAGCGGCCCATCGTCACCGAAATTGTTCAGGCTGGCCCCTTTTACGCGGCCGAGGACTATCATCAGGACTACTACAAGAAGAACCCTCTCCAGTATAAGCTCTACCGGTTCAATTGCGGGCGCGATGCGCGCCTGGAGGAACTCTGGGGAAAGGAAGCGGGCGGTGGCACGCACTGAAGGCTGGTCATGTTCGTAGTCGAGACATTCAGCGGTTCGCAGGAAGAAATGCATGACGAGCTTTTCCGTCAGGCACAGGGCCTGCTGCAGGGCGAGCGCGATCTTGTCGCCAACGCCGCCAACCTGTCGGCGCTGATCTGGCAGATCGTGCCGGACCTGAACTGGGCCGGCTTCTATTTCATGAAGAAGGGCGAGCTGGTGCTTGGCCCCTTCCAGGGCAAGCCTGCCTGCGTGCGGATCCCGGTCGGAAAAGGTGTCTGTGGCGGCGCGGCGGCCCAACGTGAAAGCATGTTGGTCCGGGACGTGCATGCGTTTCCGGGTCACATCGCCTGTGATGCAGCGTCGAATTCAGAGCTTGTCGTGCCGCTCATCAAGAACGGGCGCGTGCACGGCGTTCTGGATCTCGACAGCCCGAAGCTGGCTCGCTTTGATGAAGTCGACCAGAGAGGTTTCGAACGGCTCGTGTCGATCTTCGTGGCTGCGACTGATTTCGAAGATGCTTGAACTTCGCCCCAACTGTGAGTGCTGTGACAGGGATCTGCCGCCGGAGTCACCGACCGCGTTCATCTGCTCGTTCGAGTGCACGTTTTGCGAGACATGCCGGAACACGAAGCTGAATGGCCGATGTCCGAACTGTTCGGGTGAGCTTGTTCGCCGTCCTGTCCGTCCGTTGCAAGGCTTGCAGAAATTCCCGGCATCGACAAAGCGCGTGCTGAAAGCCAACGGTTGCACCACCTGAAAAGCGTCGGCCGGACCGACTGGGGTTAGTGCGGTCCGGCCTCGTCACGCCTCTTGCACCAGAATGAAGGGGCACGCTGGTGCATGTCCTGGAAGGGAGTTCCAGTACCGGAGCGGTTTGGCTGCTTCTCAGGGGAGAGATTTGCTCCGGTATTATCCAGATAGGAATGGCCCTGCTTCATTCCAAGGTCTGGCGAAGACAAAATCGGCGCCTAGAACTGCCACTCACGGGCTTGTGAAACGAGGAATTCCCGGAAAGCGGAAACGCGCTTGGAACCCCGCATGGTTTCCGGATAGCACAAATACACTTCGTAGTTTGGGCCAGGTGTGTCTTCGAGAATGCGAACAAGTTTCGTGTTGCCGTGGGCGAAGTAGTCCGGAAGGGCGCCGATACCCATGCCGTTCTCGATCGCCTTTCCCATAGCGATGATGTTGTTCACGTAAAGTGCGGCTTCACGCGGATGGCCATTCTTGCGTCCGACTTCCGACAGCCAGTTGACCTTGTCGAGTTCCGGCGGGGCGTCGCCGTAGACGATGATGTCGTGGCAGTCGAGATCACCGATGTGGCATGGCGATGACTTGCGCGCGATGTATTCCTGAGAGGCGTAGACGTGATAGCCCACGTCGAACAACTTCCTCTGCACGAGGTCGCCCTGCACGGGCTGGCGCATGCGCAAAGCGATGTCGGCTTCACGGTGGCTCAGGTCAAGTTCGCCGTCATGCAGCAGCAGATGCAGCTTGATCTCCGGATAGAGCTGGTTGAACTGGCGCAGGCGCGGCGTCAGCCAGTACGTGCCGATGCCCACCGTCGCGGTCACGCGCAGGTTGCCCCGCGGTGTCTCGCGGCTGTTCAGGAGTTCCTCCTGGACCGCGTGCAGTTCCTCGAAGATCCGGGTGGTTGTCCGGAAGAGGCGTTCGCCCTGCTCGGTGCGGATCAGGCCGCGCGCGTGGCGGGTAAAGAGCGGAAGCTTGAGCTCGTCCTCCAGGGCGCTGATCTGCCGGCTGACTGCGGGCTGGCTGAGCCCGAGCTCTTCTCCCGCGTGGGTGAGGCTGCCTGCCTTGGCCACTGCATGGAATACGCGCAATCGATCAAGGTCCATAGGCATGGTGCGTGCTTACTCTGCCGCGGCCTGGAGGTGATGCTGGTGGGCCAGGTATTTTTCGGCTTCGAGGGCGGCCATGCAGCCCATGCCTGCTGCGGTCACGGCTTGCCTGAAAACGCGGTCCTTCACGTCGCCAGCGGCAAAGACGCCGGGAATGTTGGTCGCCGTGGAGTCGGGTGCCGTGCGGATATAGCCGTCCGCATCCATCTCCACCTGGCCCCGGAAGAGTTCCGTCGCGGGCGAGTGGCCGATCGCAACGAACATGCCGTCCACGGCCAGATCCGTCGTTGCCCCCGACTTCTCGTTCTTCAGGCGGATGGCCGTGACAGACTTCGGCGTGTCGCTGCCCAGCACTTCGTCAACGCTTGAGTCCCACACAACCTTGATCTTGGGGTGGGAGAACAGGCGCTGCTGCAACATCTTCTCGGCCCGCAGGCTGTCGCGACGGTGAACCAGTGTCACGGTGGTCGCGAAGTTTGTCAGGAAGAGCGCTTCCTCGACGGCCGTGTTGCCGCCACCGATGATGGCCACGTCCTTGCCGCGGTAGAAGAAGCCGTCGCAGGTGGCGCAGGCCGAAACACCATGCCCCTTGAAATGTTCCTCGGAGGGAAGGCCGAGCCAACGCGCCTGTGCGCCGGTCGCGATGATGAGCGTGTCGCAGGTATAGACGTCACCGCTGTCGCCGTTGAGGCGGAAGGGGCGGGTCTTGAGGTCCAGCGAGATGATGATGTCACTGACGATGCGGGTGCCGACATGCTCGGCCTGCGCCTTCATCTGGTCCATGAGCCAGGGGCCCTGGATCGTCTCGGCGAAGCCCGGGTAGTTCTCGACGTCTGTCGTGATGGTCAGCTGGCCGCCCGGTTGCAGGCCCGAGATCAGGACGGGTTCGAGCATTGCGCGTGCCGCATAGATGGCTGCCGTATAACCGGCCGGGCCGGATCCGATGATGATTACTTTCGCGTGTGTCGTGTTGGTCATGCGGGGCCCTTTGGCTGCTCACCGGCAGGTCGGGCCGGTTCGCTACTGTCTCGCCGCCATATAGGAACGGTTGGAGTGCTGCCGCAAGATGAAGCAAGCGCACATCACGGCGCAAATCACTTAGATTTGCCAAGTTTTCTGCGAATTAACTCGCCTGCGCGGGCGGTCTCGTTCAGCGGCTGGTAGGACCAGGTTTCGATTTTGCCGGCAAAGCGCCGGGCGGCGCCGATGTCGACCAGGCGTGCCACGAGACGTTCAAATTTAGGATTGGTGCAATCGAGCGGAGCGACGTGCACGGGCTTTCCGGAACTTGCGGCTTCGACCATCATGTTGGTGGAATCTGACGTGACGAGAATGGCGTCTGCAAGCGCGAGCATGCCCATATAGGGATTGTCGCCCTGGCCATCCCACACAAACGCGTTTCGCGCCTGCAGGGCTTCCTTGAGGATGGCGGTCTGGCTGTCTCCCGTCCGCCTGGATGTGGTGACCATCAGCGCATAGCCTTCATGCAGCAGCGCGCGCAGCTGGTCGGCAAGCGCGTGCGCATCACTGTCGTTGAAGCGATGGGATTTCGATGCGCCACCAATCAGGACCGCCACGCGGGGCGATGGATAGTTCAGGAAAAACGAGTGCCATTTGCGTGCGGCCTCGCCCAGCTTGAGCGCGGTGACACCATTGGGGCTTCCGATGATGGGCAGGACGTTCTTGCCTTCAAGCTCGTCATGCTCCGGCGGGATGACGAGGTCGAAAATCTCGGCGGGTACCTTCGGGTCCTGCAGCTGGACGACAAAGGTCCGGCCGGCCGAGCGTCGCTTGACTTCAATCACGAAGGGGATGCTGCGCCATCCGCAGCCAATCACCAGGCGCGGCCAGGGCGGCTCGAAGGTTGAACTGCCCGTTCCCAGCGACAGGAAGGGAGCCGGCCAGGAGGATACGGGCAGCATCGTCCAGGGAAAGCGCGGCAAGACCCGTTTGCTTTCGATGGGCATGCCGACGGCGTCCGCGAGGCCCCGGCACTGGTTGACCATGCCGATTCGCCCGTCGGTAACTATCCACGTTGCGTTTTTCAGTGGAATATCGTTCACAGAATTGCGCGACCCTGAAATTTTATTGCTGAAATCGGGGCGTCGCCGCTATACAAGATCGTCGCGAAACAATCTTTCCCGGTGTGACCACCCATGCAGCGAAACAAGCTTGATGCGATAGACCGGCGCATTCTCCACGAATTGCAGGCTGATGGACGTATCACGAATGTCGAGCTTTCCCAGCGCGCCAAGATCTCGGCACCGCCCTGTTTAAGGCGGGTCCGCTCGCTTGAGCAAGATGGATTTATCCGTGGCTATCATGCGGATCTGGACCCCAAGTCCCTGGGCTATGAAGTGACGGCCTTCGCCTTCGTCGGACTGACCAGCCAGGCAGAACCTGACCTCAAGGCTTTTGAAGAGCAGGTGCGCCAGTGGCCGATCGTGCGCGAGTGCTACATGATGTCGGGTGAAGTCGACTTCGTGCTGAAGTGCGTGGCACACGACCTCGGCGAGTGGCAGTCCTTCGTCACGCAGACGCTGACGGCGGCGCGCAGCGTGGCGTCCGTGAAGACGGCACTCACCATTCGCGAGTCCAAGCGCGAGCCGGGCGTGCCGGTCGAGCTGGCGCCGGGTTCGGCAGCCTCGAACGCGTGAATGCAAAAAGGCAGCGGGGTGAGCGCTGCCTCCTGAATTCTGCCGGTTCAGGCAGGACTACTTGAATTCGACCTTGGCGATCTCGTAGGTGCGGCCGCCGGATGGCGTGTTCACTTCGACCGTGTCGCCGACCGTCTTGCCGATGAGGGCGCGGGCGAGCGGGGACGAGAGCGAAATGCGGCCCTTCGAGAAGTCTGCTTCGATGTCGCCGACGATCTGGAACTTGGACTTCTGTTCCGTTTCCTCATCAATCACGGACACCGTTGCGCCGAACTTCACGGTCTTGCCGGACAGCTTCGAGACGTCGATGACCTGTGCGCGGGAAACCTTGTCCTCGAGCTCCATGACGCGGCCTTCGATGAAGCTTTGGCGTTCCTTCGCGGAATGATATTCCGCGTTCTCCGAAAGGTCTCCATGCGCACGGGCTTCTGAAATCGCCTTGATGATGGCGGGGCGCTCCACCCCTTTCAGATGCTTGATTTCCGCCTCGAGGGACGCGAAGCCCTGAGCCGTCATGGGAATCTTTTCCATAGCCTGGTACTCTTAACTTTCTAGCCGCGCCAAGGGACAACAGATTTGAGGGGCCCTGGCGGCGCGACCGACCAGAGCCTCTGAACTGTCAATTGCTCGCTGGAAGATGCAGCGCAGCGGGCGCGGGGGTTACCCCTCCATCGCCAGAGGTCAATATAGCAACGACCCCCGGAAAATTCAAGGACTGTTGCAAAGAGAATTCTCTGGAAAATCCTTGTTTTACAAATACTTAGCTTGCGTATGCTTGCAGGGGGGCCACATCGAGTTCGCTGGTGCGGAGGGCTGAAATTGCCTGAACGGCCGCCGCCGAACCCGCCATCGTCGTGTAATACGGGATCTTCTGCATCAGGGCCGTGCGCCGGATCGACAGCGAATCCTTCAGCGCCTGCGCGCCGTCGGTTGTGTTGAACACGAGGGCGATCATGCCGTCCTTCATGGCATCCACGATATGGGGCCGTCCTTCATAGACCTTGTTGATCTGGGTGACATTCAGGCCCTGCGCGGCCAGGTGGGTTGCGGTGCCCCCCGTGGCCACGATCCTGAAGCCCATGGCAATCAGGTCGCGGGCGGGCTTGAGAATCGCTTCCTTGTCGGAGTCTCGGACCGAGACAAAGACCGTTCCGCCTGCGGGCAGGGTCAGGCCTGCCGCGATCTGGCTCTTGGCAAAGGCGCGCTCGAAATCGCGGTCGATGCCCATGACTTCGCCCGTCGATTTCATTTCGGGGCCGAGCACGACGTCCACGCCCGGGAAACGGGCAAACGGCATGACGGCTTCCTTGACCGAAACGTGGCGTGGCATCGCGCCGCTCAGACTGAACGTGGCAAGCTTCTGACCGGCCATGACCTGGGACGCGATGGCGGCGACCGGGATGCCCATCGCCTTCGCGACGAATGGCACGGTGCGGCTGGCGCGCGGGTTCACTTCGAGGATGTAGATCTGGCCAGCCTGGATCGCGAACTGAACGTTCATCAGACCCACCACGTTGAGTTCGCGGGCCAGCGCTGTCGTCTGGCGCTTGAGTTCGGCGATCACGTCGGGGCCGAGCGACCATGGCGGGATGGAACAGGCGCTATCGCCGGAATGAACGCCGGCTTCCTCGATGTGCTCCATGATGCCGGCAACGAACACGTCGGTTCCGTCTGCGATCGCATCAACGTCGACTTCCACGGCATTGCGCAGGTACTGGTCGATCAGGACCGGATCATCGCCCGAGATCTTGAAGACATCGGTCTGCTCGAGCGTTTCGCGCATGTGGTCTTCGTCGCGCACGATCGTCATGCCGCGTCCGCCCAGCACGAAGGAAGGGCGGATCACAACGGGGTAACCCACTTCGCGCGCGGCCTGCAGCGCTTCTTCCGTCGTCAGTGCCGTGCGGTTCGTCGGCTGCTTCAGTCCGATCGTGTCGATCAGGGCCTGGAAGCGCTTGCGGTCTTCGGCGATGTCGATGGCGTCGGGCTGCGTGCCAAGGATCGGGATCTTTGCGGCCTCGAGGGCGGCGGCAAGCTTCAGCGGGGTCTGTCCGCCAAACTGGCAGATGACACCGGTGATTTCCCCATTGGCCTGCTCGGTGCGGATGAGTTCAACCACGTCCTCGGCCGTCAGCGGTTCGAAGTAGAGCCTGTCCGACGTGTCGTAGTCCGTTGAAACGGTTTCCGGATTGCAGTTGACCATGATGGTCTCGTACCCGGCTTTCTTCAGCGAGAAGGCCGCATGGCAGCAGCAATAGTCGAACTCGATGCCCTGGCCGATGCGGTTGGGTCCGCCGCCCAGGATGACAATCTTCTTCCGGTCCGTGGGTTCACTTTCGCATTCAACCCGGCCTGCTGTCGGCACTTCGTAGGTTGAGTACATGTAGGGCGTGATGGCCTTGAATTCGGCGGCGCACGTGTCGATGCGCTTGAAGACCGGTGTCACGCCGAGACGGCGGCGCAGACCGGTTACTTCGCTTTCGCGCTTGCCCGTCAACTTTGCGAGCCGCGCGTCGGCAAAGCCCATGGCCTTGAGATCGCGCAATCCGTCTTCGTCTGACGGCAGGCCGTGCTGGCGCAGATGCTCTTCGGTCTTCACAATGTCCTCGATCTGGTCGAGGAACCATGGGTCAACCTTCGAGGCCGCGTGGACTTCCGAGGTGGTCAGCCCCATGCGAAAGGCCTGGGCAATGATGCGGATGCGGTCAGGCGTTGGTTTTGCCAGCGCGGCGATGACGGCGTTCCTGTCGTCGCCTGAGCGCAGGCCGGGAATGTCGATTTCATCAAAGCCGCTGAGGCCCGTTTCAAGCGAGCGCAGTGCCTTCTGCATCGATTCAGCGAAAGTACGCCCGATGGCCATGGCTTCGCCGACGGACTTCATCGAGGTCGTGAGCACGGGCTCCGCGCCCGGGAACTTCTCGAAGGCAAAGCGCGGGATCTTCGTCACGACATAGTCGAGCGTGGGTTCGAACGAGGCCGGTGTTGCCTTCGTGATATCATTGGTCAGTTCGTCAAGCGTGTAGCCGACGGCCAGGCGTGCCGCGACCTTGGCGATCGGGAAGCCGGTGGCCTTGGAGGCGAGCGCCGACGACCGCGACACGCGCGGGTTCATCTCGATCACGACGAGGCGGCCATCCTTCGGGTTGACCGCAAACTGCACGTTGGAACCACCCGTCTCAACGCCGATCTCGCGCAGCACCGCGATGCTGGCGTTGCGCATGATCTGGTATTCCTTGTCCGTCAGCGTCAGGGCAGGGGCGACGGTAATCGAGTCGCCCGTGTGGACACCCATGGGGTCGATGTTCTCGATCGAGCAGATGATGATGCAGTTGTCGGCGCGGTCGCGCACGAC
This sequence comes from Micropepsaceae bacterium, assembly GCA_044375275.1. Taxonomy (GTDB): domain Bacteria; phylum Pseudomonadota; class Alphaproteobacteria; order Micropepsales; family Micropepsaceae; genus SZUA-430. Next base: position 10,167 of record JBILMZ010000101.1, read on the forward strand.
TTCCATCTCGAACTCTTTCCAGCCCAGCACCGATTCCTCGATGAGCACCGAGTTGACGGGCGATGCATCGATGCCGCGCTCGACGATCTCGGCGAACTCCTCGCGATTATACGCGATGCCTCCACCCTGTCCCCCCAATGTGAAGGAGGGGCGGATGATGGCCGGCAGGCCGACATGCTCCAGTCCTGCCAGGGCTTCCTCACGCGTCGTGGCAATGCGCGAGCGGGGGGATTCCAGGCCGATCTTTTCCATCGCCTGGCGGAACAGCAGGCGGTCTTCTGCCTTCTCGATGACCTCGGGCTTGGCACCGATCATCTCGATGTCGTACTTTTTCAGGACGCCGGCCTTGTTCAGGTCGAGGGCGCAGTTCAGCGCTGTCTGGCCGCCCATGGTCGGGAGGATGGCCATCCTTGAGTTCGGATGCTCGCGCCGCTCGCGGGCGATGATCTTCTCGACGAACTCCGGCGTGATCGGTTCGATGTAGGTGGCATCGGCCATTTCCGGGTCGGTCATGATCGTGGCCGGGTTCGAGTTGACCAGCACGATGCGATAGCCTTCAGCCCGCAAGGCGCGACAGGCCTGGACCCCGGAGTAGTCGAACTCGCAGGCCTGGCCGATCACGATCGGCCCTGCGCCGATGATCAGGATGGTGTCGATGTCTGTTCTTCTGGGCATGATTCAAACCATCAATTGGAGGCGCCTGATGCGGTTGCGCCACGGCGAATTAGGGGTTGATTAACCACGATTCTGTAGGGCTTCAGGGCAGGCTGACTTCGTGAGGGTCCAGACGCGAAGCGCTGCAATTCAGAGGGACCCTTGAAATGAAATCGAACCTGAAAAATCTTGCGTTGGCGATGGTCGCCAGCTCTGCGCTGGTCGCGCCGGCACTTGCTGCCAATGACAGTCCGTGGATGGTGCGCGCCCGGGGCATTCTCGTTGCTCCGTCGGAGCATGCTGACATTTCTCCGATTGGAGGCGATGTCGAGATCGACAATTCCGTCGTTCCGGAAGTCGATGTCACTTACTTCCTTTCCGAAAACTTTGCGATCGAAGCCATTGCGGCCGTTACTCCGCACGATGTGGTTCATTCGGGTGGCCAGGATCTGGGCAGCGCTTGGCTGCTGCCGCCGACCGTTACGCTGCAATATCACTTCGATCCCAAGGGCGCTTCGATGCGTCCGTATCTTGGCGTGGGCGTCAACTACACGACGTTCTTCGGCGTGGACGAGCCTGCCGGTCTGGACATCAGCTATGATGACTCCTTTGGCTTGGCACTTCAGGCTGGTATCGACATCCCGTTCGGCAATGGCTGGTCGGTCAACGTTGACGTGAAGAAGATCTATATCAACACGGATGTAACGATTCTTGGCCTCGGCCCGGTTGTCGAAGCGGATGTTGACATCAATCCGGTCGTCTTCGGCATGGGCGTTGGCTACCGCTACTGACATTCGAGACTGGAGCTGGCGGGCGCTGCTCATGTGGCGCCTGCCAACTGCTCCAGCTCCCACTGGATGTTCGTGCGTGCCTGCGGCGCGTATTCGCCTTCGAAAATGCCTGTCCTGAAGAGACGGGGACGTTCCGCTGTCTTTGCAAGGAACGTCGTGCGCCCCTTCGCCCACGCGGCGTCATCCAGATGACCGTATTCCTCGCGGACCTGTGAAGCATAGGTCCTGTACTCGTCTGTC
>JBILMZ010000296.1:0-3305 GCA_044375275.1 Micropepsaceae bacterium
TCGATCGTGCCCAGATCTTCGAGACACCAGAGCCTTCCGTGGCGTTGGCCAGGTCCAGCGTCGTGCTCCACGGCTTGCCCGAGAGGCGCCCTTCGATGATGACCTTGCCGGCCGTCGACGGGCTGGCCGTCGTCAGCATCACCGGCTCACCGGCATAGAGGTCCGGCAGCGGGTTGGGCCAGGTCTCAAGCTGCACGCCTTCCGTGCGCACTTTCAGGTCTGTCATCACCGGCGTCTCGAGTTTTTTAAACAGCTCACCCACCTTCTCCTCAACCTCGGTCTCCGACCCGACATGGGTAAACGTGCCCCGACCGGTCTTGGCGATGTGCTCCATGAGGAACGAATTCGGCGCCGAGCCGATGCCGATCGTGAAGAGACGCGACCGCCCGAGCGACCGGCCCACTTCCTTCAGCACCTCGTCCTCATTGCCCACCGAACCATCCGTCAGGAAGATGACCTGCCGCAGGCGGCCTGTTTCAGTGACACGCTTGTCCTTCAGCGCCGCCTGAAGCGCCGCCAGGATCTCGGTCCCACCATTCGCTTCAAGCCCCGACACGAACCGCGTCGCCACGGCGATGTTGGTCTTGTTCGCGGGCACGGCATCCTTGAAGAGCACGTCAAACGTGTCGTCGAAGCGGATCACGTTGAACGTGTCCTCGGACCGGAGCTGGGCCAGTGCCTTCAGCAGGGCAGCCTTAGCCTGCGGCATGGACTCGCCCGACATCGAGCCGGAATTGTCGATGACAAAGATCGCCTCGCGCGGCTGGCGCTGGGGCTGAACAGCACCGGTCGGCGGCGTCACCATGGCGAAGTAGTAGGAGCGATCGCCAACCGTCTCGCGGAAGAGCCCGGCCTGCGGCGTACGCTCGGCCTTCAGTGTCCAGTTCATCACGAAGTCGCGGTCGGCCGGCACGTCACCCGCAAGTTCGATCACCGCGCTGCGGCCATCGGCACGCGAGATAGTGGCGTGGTGATAGAGCGTCTGCACCGCATCAAGCGCCACGCCCGACTTGAGCCTGACCTTCAGCGACACGGGATTGATCTTGCCGAATTTCGGATGCATCACGGGCGGCGAGATCCGCGATGCATCGGGAACGGTGCTCGCGGACGTGCCTTCCGAGGACACGGTCAGCATCGGCGAACCCTGCCCGGGAATGTAGCGCGGCCCCACGACAAGCGGAACGCGCAGCTCGAACTTTCCGTGGTCGAGCCGCACCGTCTCCTGGTATTCGATCTGGACAACGACGGTCTCACCTGGCCCGATATTGGCGACCGAGTTCGTGAACATGTTCGGCCGCTCCTGCTCGACGAGCGAGGCCTTGATGCCTGCCGCCGCGGCCTTCTCGTAGATCTCGCGGGCCTCGGCGCGCTCCTTGATCTTGCCCTCGAGGAAGCGGTTGCCCACCTGCATCTTCAGCGCATCGACCGCCGCCCCTTGCGACAGCGGATAGACATAAATTCCTTCGACCCACTTGTCCGAGGGGTTCTCGAAGCGCTGCGTGATCTTCGCGCGGGCGATGAGGCCCGACACCTCGATCTCGACGTCGGTCTTGAGGCGCGGCGCCTCGATATACTTGCCCGGTTCCTTCGAGCGCAGGAGCAGCGTACCCGTCCCGGCTTCATCAGGTGTCACAAGGACAGCCGGCTCAGCCTTGAGCCTGGGCTTGCTGTCCGCCAGCGCGGGGCCGGCGAACAGGCTCGTGGTGAATGCGGTGGCGGCAACCAGTGTGCCGCGCAACAATGCGCGCGGGCCCTTGTGCGGGGTCCCGCTTGTGTGAGTTGACGATGTCATGGCTTTGTCCCTTCAGGCGGTGGTCTTGGATCCGCCTGTAGGGTGACAATTGCGCGCCGATCTCGTCGCGATTGCGATGCAACTTTGACATTCTGATGCCGAATGAGGCCCTTTGAGGGTGGGTGCGACAGGTGTCACGTCGGCGACAGTTCCGTCACAATCCGGGAGGCGCATCGCCGTTCACCTTGACGCCCCGCGAAGCGCTGCTATCCTTGGCCCAGATTCACAACCGCCAACTCAAGGAGGCCCGTATGACCATTGTTGTTGTTAGCCACCTGGCTGGTTCAGGGCTTCATGCCGCGGCTTGAGCCGCTCCTGGAACTCCCTTTTGTCCAGCCAAGGACCATCCCGGTGCGCTTGCACCAGGATTTCCTGTTTTGCGTTCGCCTGTGCGCGAGCGCGTGTAAACTGGACCACAGACCTTGAACAACATGACCTTGAAGGATCTCGGCTGGGGCCCCCATTTCCAGGCCCAACTCGAAGAACATGAACTTGACCTGCCCCTGGTACGGGTAAACGCCATCCATCGCGACGCTTACGAGGTGCTCGGGCCTGGCATCGCACAGCGCATCGTCACGCTCCCCCCCGACGAAGGTGGCGATGCCGTCGTGGCCGTGGGCGACTGGCTTGTGCTGGACCAGAACCGCACGCGCACCCTGCGCGTGCTCCAGCGCTTCAGCACGTTCCGCCGCAAGAAGGCCGGCACCGGCCGCGGCGTCCAGCTCATCGCGGCAAATGTAAACACGCTGCTGATCGTGACATCCGCCAATCTCGACTTCAATCTCGCACGTCTTGAACGCTACCTCGCCCTTGCAGTCGAGTCCGGCGTCACGCCACTGGTCCTGATCACGAAGGCAGACCTCGTCGAGGACGCTGGCGACTTTGCGCGCGAGGCATGCCGGCTCATGCCAGGCCTCGTCGTCGAAGCCATCGACGCCCGCAAGCCTGAAGCGCTTGCGGTGCTTGCGCCCTGGTTCGGACCCGGCCAAACACTGGCGCTCTCAGGCTCCTCAGGCGTCGGCAAGTCGACGATCGTCAATACCATGCTGGGAACCGAAACCCAGTCGACCCACGACGTCCGGGAGCACGACGCCCACGGCCGCCACACCACGCGGGGCCGTACCATGCACAGGCTGCCATCCGGCGCCTGGCTCATCGACACGCCGGGCATGCGCGAATTGCAGATCCTCGACTCCAGCGAAGGGATCGACGACATCTTCGCGGACGTCGTGGAAATCGCGGGCAACTGCCGCTTCTCGGACTGCACCCATGCAACAGAACCCGGGTGCGCCGTTCAGGTAGCACTGGCCGCCGGCACACTCGACCCGGAACGCGTGAAGCGCTATGAAAAGCTCCAACGCGAGGACAGGCGAAACTCCGAATCGCTGGCGCAAAGCCGCGCGCGAAACCAGAAGTTCGGACGCATGGCCAAGCAGACCTTCGCAGAGAAGCTGAAACGCCGGGAGTGGTGATGAAGGGACATGTTGTAGCACTGCTGCTCGCTGCAGGCCTC
>JBILMZ010000295.1:0-3305 GCA_044375275.1 Micropepsaceae bacterium
TCATCGCGATCGTCCGTGTCGCCGTGGTCACCGTCGTCATCGCTATCGTCGGAGTCCGAGCCGCTGCGGTCATCGTCGTCATCACCGCCCGAACCGCTGTGGTCGTCGTCGTCATCACTGCTGCCGGAGTGATCGTCGTCGTCGCCGGAGTCATGGCCGCTGTTGTCGTCATCCACGTCGTCGTCGTGATCACCATCGGAACCAGAACCCGAGTTGTCGTCGTCAATGAGGCCGAGGTCATCGTCGAGGCGAATGTCGTCGCGCGTGTCGTCGATCGGGCGCGGATCATTCCCGCCGCCGCCGGGTGCTATGGCATCGAGGCGGCGCGCGCGGGCTTCAATCCGGTCGACGAGGTCCTGGTTGGTGTCGAGGCGACCCGGTTCGATCGCCGCCACCAGCATGCTTGACGCCGGACGCTCGGCGATGATGCCGCGCTCGCGCGTCTGAAGGCGCAATGTTGCCACCTTCTTCGAGCGGTTGTGCATCATGGCTTGCTGGTTGACGTAGAAATTGCTGGTGCCGCGCAGGCTTGCCGGTTGCGTGTGGTCGTCCGCGCACAGCGCCGTGCCCACCGACTTCAGCATTTCCTCGGACATCATTTCGGCTTCGGCGCCGAGCGACTGGTTCGCGCAGTTGAAGCCCTTTTCGTCCGGATAGGCATTGGCCTGCATGCCGGCCTGCGCGAAGCCGGGAATGAGCGAGAGGAGGTCACCGTTCGTGATGCCCATCCAGTGAAGCCACTGGTTGACCGCCAGAAGTCCCGCGATCAGTCCTGCGATTGCGATGGTCCGCCCCGTGCGGTTACGCACCGGTATTGAAGTTCGTCCCGGGATTGATGACTGCCCCGGAATTGAAAGTTGCCCCGCCATTGTTAACCCCTTTTTAACGCTTGGGTGAGTCGACGGAACCGAATCTAGGCCTGCTTCAACCTGTGCAAGTTAACACCCGCATCGCGCAGAAATTCCGCGCTTACCGGTTGAGTTGGGAACGCAGGTAGCGTGTTGAAGCAATCTCTTCAGATGCGAGATGAAGTTGACGGGCGGCAGCTACCCGAAATCGCCATCAAATGAGCCAGTTGCGTATCGTTTCGCTGACGAGCTGTGGCTTCTCGTACACGATCCAGTGGCTTCCATCGGGTACGTGGCGCACGTCCAGGTTGGGCACCCAGCGCTCCAGGCCCTCAACACAACCCGGTAAAAGAGCAGTGTCCTGCATGCCCCACATTACGCGTGTAGCGACTCGCACCATGAGCTGCTCGTCGTCATAAAGTTCGGCCTGCGCCTGCCCGCCCGGCTTTGGCGGATCCATGCGCATGGCGCGGTACCAGTTGAACATGCCCGCGAGCGCACCGGGCTGGCTCCAGGCGCGCACGAAGGCGGCACGATCTGTCGGCGTGAGATGACCTGCCTCTGCCGTCTTCTCGAGCGAGCGCCAGAGCAGCGCGTAGTCATTGGCAGCGTAACGTGCCTCGGACCCTTCAGCGCGGATCTCGTGGATGTACTGTGAAGCGGCACCCTGCGCCGGATTGCGCGCAATCTCGCGCTGGAAGGCACCAGGATGGACCGCGTTGATGATGATCAGGCGCTCGAGCAGTTCCGGATGCTTGATGGCAAAGGCCCAGGCGAGGGCTCCACCCCAGTCATGGGCCACGAGCGTGAACTTGCGCTTGCGCGAGAACTGCGCGGCGAAGGCTGCCACGTCCTGGATCAGCCGCTTCGTGCGGTAGCGCGCGACCTCAGTGGGCTTGGACGAAAGATTGTAGCCCGGCAGGTCCGGCGCCACGCAGTGATAGGCGTCGCCGAGATCGGCCAGCTGGTGGCGCCAAGCGTACCAGAATTCCGGATAGCCATGGAGGAAGAGGAGGAGGTGAGCGTCCTCAGGCCCGCTGGCGGCGTAGTGCAGCTTCAGTTCGTTCGTGGCCGCGTATCCGTGCCGGATCATGGCTTGTCCTTCGGGCCGCGGCGGTTCTTGGTGCCGGAGAGGGAACGGATGATGCCGCGCAGGGTCTGGACTTCCTGATAGGTGAGTTCGGCGCGGTGCCACATGTTGCGCAGGTTCTGCACCATGCCCTCGCGCTTCTCGGGCGGGAAGAGGAACTCGGTGCGATCGAGTTCGCCTTCCAGGTGCTCGAAGAATCCGATCAGGTCTTCCTTGTTGGCGAGGTGCGTGCGACGGAACTTGGCGGGTACCTTGAAGTCAGGCTTCAGCTGCGTGTTCTTCCACCACTCGTAGCCGAGGATGGCGACGGACTGCGCGAGGTTCAGGGACATGAACGCGGGGTTCGTCGGCACGGTCAGGATCGCGTCGCAGAGGATCACCTCCTCATTTGTCACGCCCGTGCGCTCGGCTCCGAACAGCACGCCGCAGGGTCGCTGTTCCTTCACCTCGACGGCGAGTTCGATGACGGCGTCGTCCGGGGTCAGGACGCGCTTGGACATCAGGCGGTCGCGGCCCGTGGTGACAAAGACGAGGCCAAGGTCGGCCACGGCGTCCTCCGTGCGCTCGAAAACCCTTGCATTCCTGAGGATGTCGATCGCGCCGACGGCCATGATGTTGGCCTTTTCGTTGGGCCAGCCATCGCGCGGGTTGACCAGGCGCAGGTCGGAGAGGCCGAAGTTCAGCATCACGCGGGCTGCGGCGCCGATATTCTCGCCCAGCTGCGGGTGCGACAGGATGATCGCGGGGCCGGCCATCAGTAGCACGCCCCAGCCTTGCGCCGCCCGGTGTCGGGGGCTAAACAGCCTGCGCAATTCAAGCTTGAAACGGAACCGAGAGACATAGTCATGGCGAAGATTAAGGTGAAGAATCCTGTCGTCGATCTGGACGGCGACGAGATGACCCGGATCATCTGGGATCTCATCAAGAAGAAGCTCATCCTTCCCTATCTCGACATAGACATCAAATACTATGATCTGGGCATGGAATACCGCGACAAAACCGACGATCAGGTGACCGTCGACGCGGCCGAAGCCATCAAGCGCTACGGCGTCGGCGTCAAGTGCGCGACCATCACGCCGGACGAAGCCCGCGTGAAGGAATTCAAGCTCAAGAAGATGTGGAAGTCGCCGAACGGCACCATCCGCAACATCCTTGACGGCACTGTCTTTCGTGAACCGATCATCTGCCGCAACGTGCCGCGCCTGGTTCCGGGCTGGACAGACCCCATCGTCATCGGCCGCCACGCCTTCGGCGACCAGTACCGCGCCACCGACTTTGTCGTTCCGGGCAAGGGCAAGCTCACGATCACCTTCACGCCGGATGATGGCGGCGCGCCGATCACGCATGAGGTTTTCAAGTTCCCGGGC
>JBILMZ010000297.1:0-3299 GCA_044375275.1 Micropepsaceae bacterium
GGTGTCACCGCCGTGACCCACGATGCGCAAGCCGTTGCGCGACTCCTCATAGAACCCCAGCGCAATGCCGTTCTGGCGCGGGTCATAGGCCGTCACAGTGTTCAGCATCTGCGCCACCGTCTCGGCCTTCAGGATGCGCTGGCCGTCCAGTTCACCATTGGCGAGGAAGGCAAGCATGAAGCGCGTCATGGCCAGGGCGCTGGCTGACTGGCTGCCGGCCGGATAGCCGTTGACCACTTCGAAGTCCTTCGCGCCGCCGGAGGCCAGCACGTAGCCCTTCGACATGTGGGCTTCAAAGGCCTTGGGCAAAGGCGTACGCAGTGTCGACTGCGTCATGCCCAGCGGCTTGAAAATCTTGTCTTCGACATACTGGTCGAAGGCAACACCCGAAATGCGCTCCACGACATAGCCCGCCAGGGAGGCGCCGTAGTTGGAGTAGGAAGGCGTCGAGCCGGGCGCAAAGATCTGGTCAGGAATGTTCTCCCGCACATATTTGCCAAGGTCGACGGTTCCCTTGTTCTGGGCCCCGAGATTCTTGAGCGTCTCCTGGAAGCCTCCGCGGTGGGTCAGCAGGTTTCGAAGCGTGACCGGCTTGCCGTGCGTGTGGGGAATCTTGAAGTCGAGATAGGTGTTCACGTCCGCGTCGAGGTCGGCCTTGCCCTGCTCGACCAGCTGCATGACGGCCGTCCAGGTGAAAAGCTTGGTGACCGAGCCGGTCCTGAACAGCGTGAGTTCCGGTGAAACGGGGACACGTTTTTCGAAGTCGGCATTTCCGTAGCCCTTGGAGAAGAGGACCTGGCCATCCTTGACCACGGCCACGACGGCGCCCGCAATGTCGGACTGCTCGATCTGCAGGGGCATGAGGCCATCAAGGAAGGCCTCGACGTCCTGAGCCGTCATCTCGCGCCGTGCAGGGGCCGCAGGCAGGGCGGGTGCCTCGCTTGTCGCCGCCGGTGTCACGGCGGGCGCGGCCGACCGGGCAGGCATGACAAGTGACAGCCACGCGGTGGCCGCGAGCAGGCTCGCAGCAAGCATCTTGTTTAACACGTCGAATTCCCCCAGGTCCCGCAACAGGCGGGCATTCCCCGCCACCATTCAACAGTTCGCCCTCGCGAATATCAATTCGCAAAATGGTGAGCCATTCGCCGGATAAGGGAATGGTCAGCCAGGAAGGCGCCTGTGCGGCGAGCGCTGGGCGGTAATCATGTATTCACGCGGAGACAGAGGATGGGAGACTTTACCAGCTGCCGATATTGGGCATGGTCGTCCACGGTTCCACGGGCGTGAGCGCCGGTCCGCGCTGGAGCAGTTCGATCGAGATGTTGTCGGGGGAGCGAACGAAGGCCATGCGCCCGTCGCGGGGCGGCCGGTTGATCGTGACACCCTTGTCCATGAGGCGCGCGCAGGTGGCATAGATGTCATCGACCGCAAAAGCCAAATGGCCGAAATTGCGACCGCCTGCATACTCGTTCTCATCCCAGTTATAGGTGAGTTCGATTTCGGCATCGGGGCTCTCGGGCGCCGCCAGGAAGATCAGCGTGAAGCGCCCGGCGGCGTTTTCCATCCGGCGCTTCTCGATCAGGCCCAGCGCGCCGACATAGAAGTCGAGCGATGCGCCGAGATCCGCAATCCTCACCATCGTGTGCAGGTACTTCATGGCATTGCCTCGCGATTGTTGGGCGGCTAGCGCTTCTGCGCTTGCGCCATGTGATGACGGATGACTTCGGTCACGATGAAATTCAGGAACTTCTCGGCAAACTCGGGGTCCAGCTTGGCTTGCTCGGCGAGTGCACGCAGGCGCGCGATCTGCTGGGCTTCGCGCTTCGGGTCTGCCGCGGGCATGCCGGTACGCGCCTTGAGTGCACCCACCTGCTGCGTGAACTTGAAGCGCTCCGCAAGCATGTGGATGAGCGCCGCATCGATGTTGTCGATGCTGTCACGCAGGCGATGCAGTTCTTCAATCGTGTCGCTCATGTTTCCGGCTCAGCTGGTACGCGAGATGGCCCTTCACCGCCGGCCATTCCGAAGCAATGATGGAGTATACGCAGGTGTCGCGCAATGAGCCATTTGCGTGGCGCTGGTGGCTGCGCAGGATCCCGTCGAGTTTTGCGCCCAGGCGCTCGATGGCACGCCGGCTCTGGTGGTTGAAGAACGAGGTCCGGAATTCGACGGCAATGCAATCCAGCGTTTCGAATGCATGTTGCAGCAGCATGAGCTTGCATTCGGTGTTGAGAGCGGAACGCTGCACGCGGCGGGCATACCATGTCGAGCCGATCTCCACCCGTTTGTGCGTGGCGTCGATGTGCATGTACGACGTCATGCCGACGCAATGACCTTGGGGATCCAGCACGGCAAAGGGAAGCATCGATCCGCGCGTACGCAGGTCGAGCCGCCGCACGATTTCCGTCTCCATGCCGTCCGGGTGCGGCACAGAAGTGTACCAGAGTTTCCAGAGTTCCCCGTCACGCACGGCCTCGATCATGCCGGGGGCATGGCGAGGGGCAAGGGGTTCAAGTGTGACGTGCGTTCCCCGAAGGGTGACGTCGGCGGGCCAGCTCATGGTTCCGATCCTGTGATGACCCGACAAGAAAATACGCCGCCTTCGGTCCACGCAAGACCAAAGACGACGTATGGATGTTCAATCGTTACAGGCTGACGTCGAGGTTCACGAGTACTGAGTGGCTTTCTGTATCCACGTCTGCCTGCGAGGCGTTGGTACAGCAGCCGGAGACTTCGCCGATTGAAAGAACGGTGACCTCTGGGCCGCGGAAGTAGCGATAGCCCAATCCCATGCTCACGCCGGGCTTGATGGGGAAGTTTACGCCCGCACCAAGCTGCCAGGCAAAGCCGTTGTTGTCGAACTCAAATGCAGGGTCGCCTGCATGACCGAGATAGTTGCCCTTGAAAGTAGAGCGTGCCCAACCGATGCCGCCGCCGACATAGGGCGAGATGCCGCCAATCGGAAACTCGTACCAGGCATTGGCCATGACGGCGAAGGAGGTGTGGTCGAAGTCGAGCGCGCCTGACCATCCGCCGGAGGTAGAGGTCATCCAGTCGCCTTCGCGCTTGTTTTCGCGGTAGGAAACTTCAAGCTCAGTCTTCCAGCCGCGCAGGATTTCGTTGAGGTCGTAGCCGATCGCGCCACCAACTACCCATCCGGTGTCGCCCCCGACAGACCACGACATGGTGTCCGAGGTGCTGGTGGGTTCAATGACGGAGAACTCCGTGTCAGCAACCCAATTAGCGCCGCCAAGCATGCGGACGTAGAAGTTGCCGGCTGCAGCCGGAAGTGTGGTCAC
>JBILMZ010000298.1:0-3289 GCA_044375275.1 Micropepsaceae bacterium
GTTTCCAACCTTTTGCACCTTAGAACGCAAGGAAACTGCGATGACGAAGCGTATTCAGGCGAAGTACAAGATTGACCGCCGCATCGGCGACAATCTCTGGGGCCGCCCCAAGAGCCCGCAAAACAAGCGCGAATATGGCCCCGGCCAGCACGGCCAGCGCCGCAAGACGAAGACGTCCGACTACGGCGTCCAGCTCAAGGCCAAGCAGACGCTGAAGGGCTATTACGGCAACATCACGGAGCGTCAGTTCCGCAAGATCTACGCCGAAGCACAGCGCCGCCGTGGCGACACCGGTGAGAACTTCATCGGCCTGCTCGAGCGACGCCTCGACGCGGTCGTCTACCGAGCGAAGTTCGTGCCGACGGTGTTTGCCGCCCGCCAGTTCGTGAACCACGGCCACGTGAACGTGAACGGCCGCCGCGTCAACATCCCGAGCTACGTGGTCAAGGAAGGCGACGTGATCTCCGTGCGCGACAAGTCCCGCGACCTCGAGATCGTCGCCGTCGCCGTGCAGCTCCCGGAGCGCGATGTGCCTGACTACATCGAGGCCGATCACTCCAAACTGACCGCAAAGTTCACGCGCGTTCCGAAGCTCAGCGACGTACCGTACCCGGTCCGCATGGAACCGAACCTGGTCGTCGAATTCTATTCGCGCTGATCAGCCATAAAATCCCGTTTCAAAGGGCCGGAGAAATCCGGCCCTTTTTTGTTGCCAGCCCCTTCTTTGCCTGAAAGCCCGGCTCGGCACGCGTCTGGACTTGGGGCGGCATTCTGTCCATGGTTGAACATCAGGAAAATCCAGGGAGAGAAATCACCAATGTCCAAGGCTCAGGCAAAATCCGGTTCAAACGCCACCGGCACAGCGTCGGCGATCGACGTCGAAGCGCAGCTCAACCAGCTCGCGATGTCGGATAGCGTGAAACCGCTCTTCGAGGCCGTGAAGAAGCACATCGCTGAAAACGTGGCTCCCATCGCCGAGGAATTCGAGCGCCTCGGCGAAAACCGCAAGGACCGCTGGAGCTGGGCGCCAGGCCAGCTTGAACTGCTGGAGACAGCGAAGAACAAGGCAAAGGCCTCGGGCCTCTGGAATTTCTTCCTGCCGCATTCCGAAATCGGGCGCGGCCTGACGAACCTTGACTACGCCTATATCGCCGCCGAACTCGGCAAGCAGCCGCTTGCCTCCGAGTCACTGAACTGTTCGGCACCCGACACCGGCAACATGGAAGTGATCGAACGCGTCGGCACGCCGGAGCAGAAGGAAAAGTGGCTGAAGCCGCTGCTGAACGGAGAAATCCGCTCCTGCTACGCGATGACGGAGCCGAACGTGGCCTCCTCCGACGCCAAGAACATCAGCACGAAGGCCGAGCTCGTGAACGGCCAATGGGTCATCAACGGCGAGAAGTATTACATCTCGGGCGCTGGCGACCCGCGCTGCAAGATCATGATCTGCATGGTCAAGACGAGCCCGAACGCAGCAACCCAGTTCCAGCAGTCGCAGATCCTCGTGCCCATGGACACGCCCGGCGTGAAGATTCTGGGGCCCATGCATGTCTTTGGCGAAGACCACGCGCCACGCGGCCACATGCACATCAAGCTCGAGAATGTGCGCGTGCCGGAATCCAACATGCTGCTTGGCGAAGGACGCGGCTTCGAGATCTCGCAGCTGCGCCTCGGGCCGGGACGGATCCATCACTGCATGCGTTCGATCGGCCAGGCCGAGCGTGCACTTGAACTGATGGTTAAGCGAGGAACGTCACGCGAAGCCTTCGGCAAGCAACTCGTCCACCTCGGCAAGAACCTGGAACTGGTCTCTCGCGCCCGCATCGAGATCGAGGCCATGCGCCTGATGGTCCTCAAGGCCGCCCGCGCGATGGACGTGCTGGGCAACCGCGAAGCCCGCGTGTGGATCAGCATGGTCAAGGCCATGGTGCCCGAGCGCGTCTGCCTGATCATCGACCAGGCCATGCAGATCCACGGCGCCACCGGCGTGTCGCAATGGACGCCGCTGCCCGAGATGTACAAGCACCAGCGCCACCTGCGCTTCGCTGACGGGCCGGATGAAGTCCACCACATGGTCGTCGGCCGCGCCGAACTGACCCGCCACGGCTAGTGTAAGGGTTCACGCGAACGCGCGAATACGCGAGAGACGCGAAATGTCATTTGGCCTTTGGCAATGGCGTCCACTTCTGGGGCGCCATTGCTGTTTTCGCGTTGTTCGCGCATTCGCGCGTTCGCGTGAAATCCTTGCTACGACGCCAGCGCGCGCTGGAACATCGCCGCGTCTACATTGCCACCCGACAGCACCACGGCAATCGTCTTGCCCTTCACGTCCACCTTGCCGGACAGGACTGACGCAAGCGCTGCCGCGCCGCCGGGTTCGGCGACCAGCTTCAACTCGAAGAAGGCATGTCTCATCGCGGCCAGTACCTCGGCCTCGCTCACGGCGACCGCCGACGCATGCAGGGACTGCAGGATGGGAAACGTGAGTTCGCCCGGCTTGTCCGACATCAGGGCATCGCAGATGGACAGCGCACCTGCTGCGTTGCCAACCCGCGCGCCAGCCGCGAGGGACCGCACGAGGTCGTCGTAATTCTCTGGTTCTGCGGCCACCACGCGCGCCCCTGGCATTGTCTCCGCCAGCGCCGTGGCAACACCTGCAGCCAGCCCGCCGCCTGAACAAGGAACGATGACAAGTTCAGGCGAAACGCCGAGCGCGCCAGCATCCTCGGCAATCTCGAGCCCGATCGTGCCCTGTCCCGCCATCACGTGATAGTCGTCGAAAGGCGGCACCAGAACGAGCCCGCGCTCACGCGACAGCCGCTTGCCGATCGCCACGCGGTCTTCCTTCACACGGTCGTAGAGCACGACCTCGGCTCCATAACCGCGTGTATTCGAGATCTTGAGGGCAGGCGCATCGGCAGGCATCACGATGACAGCGGACGTGCCGAGCTCACGCGCAGCCGCAGCCACAGCCTGTGCATGGTTGCCGGAAGAGAACGCCACAACGCCACGTCGAAGTTCGTCAGCGGTCAGCAGCGTGAGCCGCGACATCGCCCCGCGAAACTTGAACGACCCGGTCCGTTGCAGGACTTCAGCCTTGATGAAGACGCGCGCGCCACTGGCCTTGCTGGCAGCCGGCGCAAAAAGAAAGGGCGTGCGAACGGCACGCCCCTGAATGCGTTGGGCCGCAGCCCGTATGTCGGCGACAGAAAGGCTCACGCGGCTTCCAGCGCGATGCCCTTCTCCTGCATGAACGAACGGAGTTCCCCGCCTTCAAACATTTCCTTCA
>JBILMZ010000102.1:0-11793 GCA_044375275.1 Micropepsaceae bacterium
AACCGCCAGAAGAATTTCGACGATCTCGCAGCCGTCGCGCGTGACATGATTGCGCGGGGCCTCACGACACCGAAACAGCTGGGCCTGTTCGGCACCTCACAGGGAGGATTGCTCGTCGCAGGCACCTTTGTTCAGAACCCGGAACTGTTCTCCGCCGTGGTGGCGCAGGTGCCGCTTACCGACATGATGCGCTACACGAAGCTGGCAGCCAGCAAGAATTGGGTCGCTGAGTACGGCGATCCCGCCGACCCGCAAATGCGCGACATCATTGCGCAATGGTCGCCCTACCAGAACGTCCGCGCAGGCGTTAAGTACCCCCACGTGTTCTTCATGACCTCGGCGGGCGACAGCAGGATTCATCCCGGCCACGCCCGGAAAATGGCGGCGAAGATGGAAGACATGGGCCAGCCGGTCCTCTTTTACGAGGACGGGCAGGGCACCGACGCGGGCCAGCGGGCCGAGCAACTCGCGCTGACTTTCACCTATTTCCGGCGCGTCCTGATGAACTGATTAACCATGCCGGTCGGCGCGATGCGCTGCCGTTCTGACTTGACAAGGACGGGCCCCTCTACCTAGTTTCCGGCCGAATTTCCTGGATCGTCCAAACACCGATCCGCCCCGGACATGGGTCTGGGGTCAACGTCCGTCAGCGCGTTGCGCCCGCGGGCGCGATAGGTGTTGGCCGAAACGCGGACTGGATGTTTGATGTTTGACGCCTTAACGAACAGACTGACTGCAGTATTTGACGGACTGACTGGCCGTGGCGCACTCACGGAAGCAGACGTCGATGCAGCTCTGCGCGAAGTGCGCCTCGCGCTGATCGAGGCCGACGTCTCCCTGCCGGTCATCAAGGATTTCCTGGCGAAGGTCCGCTCGAAGGCCGTTGGTTCCGATGTGCTGCGCTCGGTGACCCCGGGCCAGCAGATCGTCAAGATCGTTCACGACATTCTCGTGGAGACGCTCGGCAGCGAAAGCTCCGGCCTCACGCTCGACGTCACGCCGCCTGCCGTCGTCATGATGGTGGGCTTGCAGGGCTCCGGCAAGACGACGTCGACCGCCAAGATCGCCCTGCGCCTGTCGACACGCGACAAGAAAAAAGTGCTCATGGCCTCGCTCGACACGCGCAGGCCCGCCGCGCAGGAACAGCTCAAGATCCTCGGCGAGCAGATCTCAGTCGCCACGCTGCCCATCATTGCTGGCCAGCCCCCGGCGGAAATCACGCGCCGCGCCCTTCAGGCCGCCAAGCTGTCTGGCTACGACGTGCTCATGCTCGACACGGCAGGCCGCCTCCACGTCGACGAAGCCCTGATGGCCGAGATCGCCGAGATCCGCAACATCTCGGCCCCGATCGAAACGCTGCTCGTCGCCGACAGCCTCGCGGGTCAGGACTCGATCAACGTCGCCAAGCAGTTCAATGAACGTATCGGCCTTTCGGGTATCGTGCTCACCCGCATCGACGGCGATGGCCGCGGCGGTGCAGCGCTTTCGATGCGCGCCATCACGGGCGCGCCGATCAAGTTGCTGGGTACCGGCGAAAAGATCGACGCGCTCGAGGACTTCCATCCCCGCCGTATCGCCGGTCGCATTCTGGGGCAGGGCGACGTCGTCAGCCTGGTCGAGAAGGCCGCTGAAACCGTCGACCAGGAAAAGGCCGAAGCGCTCGCACGCAAGATGCAGAAGGGTCAGTTCGACCTCGACGATCTTGGCGAACAGCTGCGCCAGATGCGCCGCATGGGCGGCATGCAGGGCATCATGGGGATGCTGCCAGGCATCGGCAAGATGAAGGACCAGCTCGCGACAGCCGGCCTCGACGACAAGATGCTCAAGCGCCAGGAAGCCATCATCCTGTCGATGACGCGCGAAGAACGTCGCAACCCCGATGTGCTCAACGGCTCGCGGCGCAAGCGCATTGCGGCCGGCTCGGGCGTCGAGGTGTCCGAAGTGAACAAGCTTCTGAAAATGCACCGTCAGATGGCTGACGTGATGAAGAAGATGGGCAAGGGCAAGGGACTGATGAACGCGTTGTTCGGCGGCTCCATGCCCAAGATGCCCGGTGGCGCGTCATTGCCAGGTCTCGGCGGGCAGGGTCTGCCGCCCGGAATGAAATTACCGCCGGGATTTCCCGGCAAGAAATAGTCGAATTCAGGTTCAACGGATAACTGCAAAGGAAGATCGCTAAATGCTGAAGATCAGAATGTCCCGCGGCGGCACGAAGAAGCGCCCGTTCTACAAGATCGTTGTGGCCGACGCCCGTTCGCCGCGCGACGGCCGCTTCATCGAGCGCCTCGGCCACTACAACCCGCTTCTCGCCCGCGACAGCGGCGAGCGCGTGAAGTTTGACCTCGACCGCGTCAAGTACTGGCTGTCGCAGGGCGCCCAGCCGTCCGATCGCGTCGAGCGCTTCCTCGCGGACGCCGGACTGGTGCCGAAGAAGACCCAGTTCAACGACCCGCTGAAGTCGTCGCCGCGCAAGAAGGCCCAGGAACGCCTGGCCGCCGAAAAGAAAGCCGCAGAAGCCGCGGCCTGATCGGGTGCAGCGCTCCGCATTGACGGGTTGAGGCAAGTGCAATGACTGGCAAGCAGATCCTGTTGGGCAAGATAATTGCTCCCCACGGACTGAAGGGCGAGGTGAAGATCAAAAGCTTCACCGAGGACCCGCTTGACGTCGCGTCATACGGACTGGTGACAGTCCGCGATGGCCGCCGCTTCCGCCTGGAAAACGCACGCCTGCAGGGCGAGATCGTCATCGCGACGGTGAAGGGCATCAGCGATCGCAACGCAGCCGAGGCCCTCAAGGGGCTTGAACTGCACGTCGAACGCGATGATCTGCCCGACGCCGACAGTGGCGAGTTCTACCAGGCCGACCTGATCGGCATGGCCGTGTTCGACGACAAGGGCACGCAGCTCGGCTCCATCATCGGCTTCCAGGATTTCGGCGCCGGCGACCTGATCGAGGTGGAGCTGCCTTCGGGCGCGACCGGCCTTGTTCCTTTCGCCGACAGCATGGTCCCGATTGTCGACATGGATGAAAGCCGCATCGTGCTGTCGGAGAGTGGCGTTGCCGTTCTCCATGCCGACGTGGAACTCACCGGCAAGACGGCAGTTGTCCAATGACGTGGGCCGCGACCATTCTCACCATTCAGCCCGACATGTTCCCGGGCCCGCTGGGCATCTCGCTCAGCGGCAAGGCGTTGGCCGAGAGTGCGTGGTCGCTGGAGACGCGGGACATCCGCCAGCATTCGACCAACCGCTATGGCTCGGTCGATGACACGCCGGCAGGTGGCGGACCGGGCATGGTCATGAGGGCCGACATCATCGCGGCCGCCATTGATGCGGTGGAACGCAATGGTCGTCCGCTCATTCTCATGTCGCCGCGCGGCAAGCCGTTCACGCAGGCCCGCGCACGCGAGCTGTCGCAGGGGCCTGGCGCCATCTTCGTCTGCGGTCGCTTCGAGGGCATCGACCAGCGCGTGATCGAAGCCCGCCAGCTCGAGGAGATCTCGATCGGCGACTATGTGCTCTCGGGTGGCGAGTTGGCATCGATGATCGTCATCGATTCAGTGGTGCGCCTCCTTCCGGGCGTCGTGGGCGCAAGCGAGTCTCTCAGCGAGGAAAGCTTCGAGCAGGGACTTCTGGAATACCCGCACTACACGCGCCCCCAGCTCTGGGAAGGTCGCGAAATACCCGAGACGCTGATGTCCGGGCATCACAGGAAAATACGGGACTGGCGCCTGGCGCAAAGTCTCGAGCTTACGAAAACCCGTCGCCCTGACCTTTGGGACGCTTGGCAGCGCCGCAACGGGGCGACAACTGCAAAACACTAGGACTTTGAAAGGAAAGACAAATGAATCTCCTGCAGCAACTCGAAGCCGAACAGGTCGCCGCGCTGGCGAAGAAGAAAAAGGCCGACTTCGGACCCGGTGACACCGTGAAGGTCAACGTCAAGGTCGTCGAAGAATCCTTCGACGAAAAGACGAAGCAGACCAAGCGCCGCGAACGCATCCAGGCGTTCGAAGGCGTGGTGCTCGGCCGCCAGGGCCAGGGCCTGAACGAGAACTTCACGGTCCGCAAGATCTCCTACGGCGAAGGCGTGGAGCGTATTTTCCCGGTTCACAGTCCGCTGGTTGACTCGGTTGACGTGCTGCGTCGCGGCCGCGTCCGTCGCGCGAAGCTCTATTATCTCAAGGGCCTCACCGGCAAGAAGGCGCGCATCGTTGAGCGCCAGGACAAGGACCGTGAGAAGGACAAGGCCGGCACCGCCGAGTCTTGAGCCTGATCGCCCTTTCCTTTCGGGTAGCCACGACGGCAGATACGTCTGCGGTCGTGGCGCTCATTGAAAGCGCCTACCGCGGCGAGGAAAGTCTTGCGGGATGGACTTCGGAAGCCGGGTTCATCGAAGGCCAGAGGACAAACGCGAACGAGATTTCGTCCCTGATCGGACGTCAGGATGCCCGCTTCGTGCTCGCCTTTGATGAGGGCAAACTTGTCGGTTGCGCCCTCGTGAAGAATGACCAGGGCGAAGGGTACTTCGGCATGTTTTCCGTTCGGCCCGCCCGTCAGGGGGCAGGGCTGGGAAAGCTGCTTCTCGCCGAAGCTGAACGCGTTGCCCGAACGCTCTGGGGCTGCAGCACCATGAAGATGACGGTGATCAGCATCCGTGACGAGCTGATTGCGTTTTACGAGCGGCGCGGCTATCGCCGTTCCGGCACAGAGCCCTTTCCCTTCGACAAGGAACCTGGTGTGCGCAGAAGAGACTTTCACTTCGTGGTTTTGTCGAAAGCGCTCGACTGAAGCGCCGGGCGTTCAGCCCTTCAGGTCAGCTCCCGTCGGCCGGCCATCCACGATCTGGTCGAGATACTCCGACATCCCGTAGCCCGTCATGCCGTTGCACCTGTATTCGGTGAAGCCTTCCGTGATGCGCGTGACAAGCTCTGTTCCGTCAGGTGACTTGCGCCGGTTGCGCAGCGGAATGAGCGACAGCACGCGGCCCTCGACCTTGTAGGTCGCGCCCGACTCTGTCGTCACATCCGCACGCAAGGTCGTCTGGTGCCACGCCTGGTCCCAGTTGCTCTCGATCGACACGGACTTGATGAGATCGTACTTGCCGTCCTTCAGCACCATGCCGCCCTGGCGCGGCGCGCCCGTTTCACCGGCGACGATGGACAGCATCATCCCGAAGTCCCGTCCGAAATTCATCGGACACCAGCGATACCAGTTGATCGCCTGCCAGTAGCGCGGCCCCCAGCTCTTGTCGCGCAGGCCATAGCCTGACAGCTCAAAGCGTTCATCACCAATCGTGAAGTGTCCGCTCGCCGCAACATGCTGCTCGTAATGCGCCTTCGCGAACGACTTCTCCGCATCAACCACCAGCGGTGAGCCATCCGCATTGACAGGCTCGCCACCAAACATCGGTGACACGCCTTCGTAGTCGAGCGTGACAGTGCAGGGGAGGACAGGGTTCGTCTTGAAGGCCTGCGAGGGATCCGACATCTGCTCCGGCTTGTCGAGCAGCACGGCCCGGCCTTCATAGGTCACGCGCAGTTTCTTGAACGGCTCGATCACCTCGATCTTCAGGCCGCCCGCATTCATCGCCTTGTTGTCGGCGATCTTCGGCCGTCCGTACATGAAGGCCACGCGCCCGCCCGTGAGATAGAGGCAGACCGACATCTCGGCGTAACCCTCGTTCGGCCGGTTGCCGAGCCGGAACCACCCGCCGATCTTCTTCACCGGGTCGAAGACGTTCAGGTACATGCTTTCATTGTAGTTCTGCGCCTTGTCCGGAACGTGGGTGTACTCGTCCTCCGGCGAGAGGCGTGTCTTCAGGTGAGGAGCGCTCATCGTGGTTGGCCCTGTGGCAATGGGTTGGATACCTGCAGTCTATCTGCGCGCCGCCGCATCGTCACATGCGCTGGATCAACCCCCCCCGCGCCTGCCATTCAGCCCGCGTGAGGCGATAAAGGATATGCCGCCGTAGCGCATGCCCGACCGGCAGGCGAGGGTGGTCGAAGTCCTCCGCTGGATCCCGGTGCATGCCCAGACGGTCCATGACCGACCAGGAAGGCTTGTTGGCCAGCACCGTGAAGGAGACGATTTGATCAAGGTTCAAACCTTCGAACCCCATTCGAAGCGCCGCTTTGGCCGCCTCGGTCGCATAGCCATTCCCCCAGAAAGCCGGCGAAAGCCGCCACCCGATCTCGACGGCTGGAAGGAACGGCGCATCAAAGGAAACGCGCTGAAGGCCCGTAAATCCGATGAAGGGTGCAACGCCGGGGGCCTCGACAGCCCACACGCCGAACCCATGCAGCCGGTGGTGTTCCTCAAGCCGCTCCATCAGGGCGCGCGTCTCCTCGACCGTCAGGACAGATGGCATGAAGCGCATGGTCAGCGGATCGGCATTCATCGCCGCAAACGGCGCGAAGTCCTCATCGCGCCAGCGGCGGAGCAAAAGTCTTTCTGTTTTTAACGGCTGGGAATGTGTTTTCATTTCAAAGTCAAAATTGCGCGTTTTCACGGAAGCAGCAAGCCGCTAGAAATCAGTCATGACCGCAACAACCCTCTACGACAAGATCTGGGACGCTCACCTGGTCCACGAAGAACCGGGTGAAGCCTCCGTCCTCTACATCGACCGCCACCTCGTCCACGAGGTGACAAGCCCGCAGGCCTTCGAGGGTCTGCGCATGGCAAAGCGCAAGGTGCGCAGGCCCGAGCTCACGCTCGCCGTCGCCGACCACAACGTCCCCACGACCGACCGGTCGAAGGGCATCGCGGATCCGGAATCCGCACTCCAGGTCGCGACGCTCGAGAAGAATGCGAAGGACTTCGGTGTCACCTATTACGCGATGGACGACATCCGCCAGGGCGTCGTGCACATCGTGGGTCCGGAGCAGGGTCTGACCTTGCCCGGCCAGACAATCGTCTGCGGCGACAGCCACACGGCGACGCACGGCGCGTTCGGCGCACTCGCCTTTGGCATCGGCACAAGCGAAGTCGAGCACGTGCTCGCCACGCAAACGCTCCAGGCGCGCCACTCGAAGAACATGCGCGTGACGGTCGACGGCAAGACAGCGCCCGGCATCACCGCCAAGGACATCATACTTGCGATCATCGGCAAGATCGGCACCGCCGGCGGCACGGGCTTCGTGATCGAATACGACGGCGAAGCCATCCGCGCCCTGTCGATGGAAGGCCGCATGACGGTCTGCAACATGTCGATCGAAGCAGGCGCCCGCGCCGGCCTCATCGCACCGGACGACACGACGTTCGAATATCTGAAAGGCCGCGCGCATGCGCCAAAAGGCGCAGCATGGGAAGCCGCCGTGATGTACTGGAAAACGTTGAAGTCCGACCCCGGCGCCAGGTTCGACGTCGAGATCAAGCTGAACGCCGCTGACATTCCCCCGCTCGTAACCTGGGGCACGTCGCCCGAGAACGTCGTGCCGATCACCGGCCACGTTCCCGATCCCGCCACCGAAACAGATCCGCAGCGTCGCACTGCGATGGAACGCATGCTCGACTACATGGGCCTCAAGGCCGGCACGGCGATGAAGGACGTGAAGGTCGACCGCATCTTCATCGGCTCCTGCACGAACGGCCGCATCGAGGACTTCCGCGAAGTGGCGAAGGTCGTGAAGGGCAAGCGCGTCGCCTCGCATGTCAGCGCCATGATCGTCCCCGGCTCCGGCCTCGTGAAGGAGCAGGCCGAATCCGAAGGCCTCGACAGGATCTTCATCGAAGCGGGCTTCGAATGGCGCGAGCCCGGTTGCTCAATGTGCCTCGCCATGAACGCCGACAAACTCGAACCCGGCGAACGCTGCGCGTCCACTTCGAACCGCAACTTCGAAGGCCGCCAGGGCAGGGGCGGCCGTACGCATCTCATGTCACCCGCAATGGCCGCCGCCGCCGCAATCAGTGGCCATCTCGCCGACATTCGCGATCTCGGCTAAGGACGCATCATGCAAAAGTTCACCACCCTGACAGCCGTCGCAGCGCCCTTGCCCATGATCAACGTCGACACCGACATGATCATCCCGAAGCAGTTTTTGAAGACGATTCAAAGAACAGGCCTGGGCAAGCACCTCTTCGACGAGATGCGCTATACCACTGACGGGAAAGAGGTTCCGGACTTCGTCCTGAACAGGCCAGCCTACCGCAAGGCCGAGATTTTGGTCGCCGGTCAAAACTTCGGCTGCGGTTCAAGCCGCGAGCACGCGCCCTGGGCCTTGCTCGATTTCGGCATACGCTGCGTGATCGCCACCAGCTTCGCCGACATCTTCTACAACAACTGCTTCAAGAACGGCATCCTGCCGATCGTGCTGCCCCAGGAAGACGTCGACAAGCTGATGGACGACGCCAACCGCGGCTCAAACGCCGTCGTGACAGTCG
Source organism: Micropepsaceae bacterium (assembly GCA_044375275.1). GTDB lineage: Bacteria > Pseudomonadota > Alphaproteobacteria > Micropepsales > Micropepsaceae > SZUA-430. Next base: position 8,383 of record JBILMZ010000102.1, read on the forward strand.
ACCTCGAGAAGCAGGAAATCCGCGGCCCCGACGGTGGCATGATCAAGTTCGACGTCGACCCCTTCCGCAAGCAATGCCTCATCAACGGCTGGGACGACATCGGCCTGACCCTGCAACACGAAAAATCCATCGACGACTTTGAGTCCAGGCGAAAGCTGCAGACACCCTGGATGTGAGGCCGGTACTTCCACATTCCGCGAGTGGGAAGATGAGCGATCGCAAACGGTTCCTGATTGGCGTGAGTGCCAGCTACGCGCTTTTTCTATCTCTGCTGGTGGTGAGAGCCGCATCGGATCCGGAAACGACACTCTATTTCTGCTACGGCATTATCGGGGCCATTGCGATTTTTGTTCCGCTTGCGCTGATAAACGCGTTTCAGTTGTCGCCCGCCCAAAGAGCGGAAATGCGCCTCAAGGCTGCTGCGGATACTCTCTCTCGCAGCCTTTGGCTGGAATGGCTGGTGGCGGCGGCACCAATGTTAACAACTAGCCTGATGCCAGCGCTGTTGCGCGATAAATGGGACAGCGATTTGTTTGCGATTCTTGCATTGATCGGTGCAGGATTCGCGCTGTTCGTGGCCGGTTGGAAACGGGAGGAAGCAAGGGACTATCTCGCGAAACATCAGCCAGAGACATGACAGCTGCTAAGTCTTGATCATCCCTTGTGCCACGACCATCAATCACATCTCCAACTTACTCGTCATGGTTCGCGAAGGCGAACCACCCACGACTGAGCGGCGCCTGCAGCAAGGTCGGAAAGTCGTAGGTGGTCTGCCTTCGCAGACCATGACCCTTGGACTTCAGGAGCGGGGGAGGCGCTATCGCTTTGGCCCCCGTCCTTTTCGCGCATTTTCCTGCTTCGCGCTTTTCGCGTGAACCCCTTCCTCCCCCCTGCGTCAATTTGTTCTCTTTTTGTTTTCGGCGTTTTCGGCGATGTTCGGCGCTGTATCCATCCACCTTGAAGAATTCCGCACCCACCCTTCGCTGCGACCAATCCGGCAGTGACGCCGTGGCCGCAAATGCTGTATCTACAGCCAAATTGCCCGCGGAACCCTCAGCCAGGACCGACATGACAACCAGACACATTCTCATCCTGCCCGGCGATGGCATCGGCCCCGAAGTGATGGCCGAGGTCGAGCGCCTCATTTCCTGGTTCAACGCCCGCTCGACGACGAAGCTCGAGACCACCCACGACCTCGTCGGCGGAACCTCTTACGACAGGCACGGCACGCCCGTCACCGAAGAGGCAATGAAGAAGGCGCTCGCCGCCGACGCCGTTCTCTTCGGCGCTGTCGGCGGCCCGAAATGGGCGACCGCCCCTTACGACAAGCGCCCCGAAGCAGCCCTCCTGCGCCTGCGCAAGGACCTCGGCCTGTTCGCCAACCTGCGCCCCGCGCTGTGCTTCGACGCGCTGAAAGCCTCTTCGACGCTCAAGCCCGAAATCGTGGCCGGCCTCGACATCATGATCGTCCGCGAACTGACCGGCGGCGTCTATTTCGGCGAACCGCGCGGCATTACCACGCTTCCGAATGGCGAGCGGCGCGGCGTCGACACGCAGGTTTATGAAACCTACGAAATCCACCGTATCGCGCGCGTGGCCTTCGAGCTCGCGCGCCTGCGCGGCAACAAGGTGGCCTCCGCCGAAAAGCACAACGTGATGACCTCGGGCCTCCTCTGGAAGGAAGAAGTGACGAAGCTTCACGCCGCCGAGTACAAGGACGTCGAACTCACGCACATCCTCGCCGACAATTGCGCCATGCAGCTCGTGCGCAATCCGAAGCAGTTCGACGTCATCGTGACGGACAACCTCTTCGGCGACATCCTGTCGGACGAAGCAGCCCAGCTCACCGGTTCCATCGGCATGCTGCCATCGGCCTCCCTGGGAGCCCGCGACAAAGCCGGCAGGCAGCGCGCGCTGTACGAGCCCATCCATGGCTCGGCACCCGACATAGCAGGGCAGGACAAGGCAAACCCGATCGCGGCCATCCTCTCCTTTGCGATGTGCCTGCGCTACTCCTTCGCCTTGAGGACCGAAGCCGACCTCATCGACCGTGCGGTTGGCGCCGTGCTCGATGACGGCATCCGCACCGGCGATATCATGCAGCCGGGAATGCGTCAGGTCGGCACGAAAGAAATGGGCAACGCCATCCTCGGCGCCCTTCAGAAACTCGCATAACGGAGCACACTATGTCCTGGAAAGTCGCAATCGTCGGTGCAACCGGCAATGTCGGGCGCGAAATGCTCAACATCCTCGCGGAGCGGGAATTCCCCGTCAGCGAAGTCGTCCCCCTGGCTTCGCGCAAGAGCGTGGGCAAGGAAGTCTCGTTCGGCGACCGCACGCTGAAATGCAAGGCGCTCGAGAACTACGACTTCAAGGGTACCGACATCGTCCTGATGTCCGCCGGCAGCACCGTATCGGCTGAATGGTCACCAAAGATTGGCGCGCAGGGATCGGTCGTCATCGACAACTCGTCGAAGTGGCGCATGGACGCCGACGTGCCGCTGATCGTGCCGGAAGTCAATTCGCACGCGATCTCCCGTTACGCAAAGAAGAACATCATCGCGAACCCAAACTGCTCCACCGCACAGATGGTCGTGGCGCTCAAGCCGCTTCACGATGTGGCGCGCATCAAGCGCGTGGTGGTGTCGACCTACCAGTCCGTCTCGGGCGCCGGCAAGGAGGCGATGGATGAACTCTTCAACCAGACTCGCGCGATCTTCGTGACGGACTCGATCGAGCCCAAGAAATTCACCAAGCAGATCGCCTTCAACGTCATTCCCCACATCGACAGCTTCATGGACGATGGCTACACGAAGGAAGAGTGGAAGATGGCGGCCGAGACCCGCAAAATCCTCGACCCCGACATCAAGGTCACCGCAACCTGCGTGCGCGTGCCCGTGTTTGTCGGTCACTCGGAAGCCATCAACATTGAATTCGAAAGCCCGATCACGCCCGACCAGGCGCGCGACATCCTGCGCGAGGCGCCAGGCTGCATGGTCGTCGACAAGCGCGAAGACGGCGGCTACGTCACGCCCGTTGAATGCGTCGGCGACTACGCGACCTATATCAGCCGCATCCGCAAGGACCCGACGGTCGAGAACGGTCTCGCCCTGTGGTGCGTATCCGACAACCTGCGCAAGGGAGCAGCGCTCAACGCCATTCAGATCGCCGAAATCCTGATTGCCCGTCACCTGAAGAAGGCGGCCTGACATCGTTCTTCCGCCAGTGCCTTGGTTAGGAAAGGGATAACGCTGTTGCGTCGGCGTGGTCCGATACACGTCAATTTAACAGGAAAACGCCATTATCCGGCCAACCGTGGTGAAGGTTTGCGCATGCGCAAACTTTCAACAAGATCAGGAAGCCGGAGGAAAGCAATGAAGGGTGTCGTGTTTGTTGAACTGCTCAGCATGG
>JBILMZ010000299.1:0-3272 GCA_044375275.1 Micropepsaceae bacterium
CGAGACCGTGGCAAGCGCGGCCTGATCCTGTGCGTCACCGAGGGGAACAGCGACCGGTACGAGGCGTCCCTTGCGCGTCTGGCTGCCCCAGGCGCTGCCCCAGGCTGATTCTGGTTGCCAGGCCGCGCCGGTCAGGGCGATGACCAGAATGGGCTTGGACGTGGATTCGGAGAACTGGATGCCCGACTTGCGCATGGCATCCCGCACGCTCGCTGCGTTGAACACGTAAGTGACGGTGGCCAGGTAGCGCGTGCTCGAGTGCTTCTCGTTGGCGATGTCGAAGCTCTTGATCATCGGCTCCAGTACCTCGTCCGCCAGTTGCGGCTGGCTTTGCCACTCCGTGGAGGGTGTCAGGCGGCGAAAGACTTCGGTCCAGGCCTTGGTGCGCCCACGGGCGAGTGCAGCGTCCTTGGCGGCCGACGGGCTATTGGCGGTTCCGTCCACTGCGATATTGGCAACCGTCCACAGATCAGCAGCGCTTGCGGCTGCAGGCATTCCGCCTGCCGCGATACCGACGAAGAGGAGCGCCACGACGGCGAGTCGAACCCGTTCAAACATCAACATTCCCACCGATCTCTTGGTTATCGACGCAAATCTACACGATCAGGCAGTCCCGGCGCAAAGGGACGTTTCAGATCATAAAGCGGACACAATCCGCGGATTCCCGCTGTTTGCTTCCGGCCGCGGCGGACCTTAGATTTTGCCGACAGCCGACTCACCCGTGGTGCGTTGGCAGGCCACTGGTTCACCGGGAGGTGCGTGCTCCTTGCATATCCAGCAAAAGTTCATCGCCGGCATCCTGACGCTGCTGCCCCTTGCCGCCGTGTGGGTGGTGCTCAAGCTGATCATCGACGCCCTCTCCTATTTCGGAAGTCCCTGGGTGAGCTGGACGGCGTCGACCTTGGGACCGTTCCTGCCCGCACCGGTCGCGCACATTCTTTCCAGCGAAGCGTTTCTCTATGTGATCGGAACGGTGTTCACACTCGGCGTGATCTTCGTGGTCGGCGCACTGACGACGCGCGTCATCGGGCAACAACTGCTGGAAGCGTTCGAAGGCTTGCTCACGCGCGTGCCGTTCGTGCACATGATCTATTCCTCGACGAAAAAGGTCATCTCTGCCCTGCAGACCAAGCAGGAAAACGTGCAGCGCGTCGTGCTTATCGACTTCCCGAACGCGGACATGCGCGCCATCGGCTTTGCGATGCGTACGTTCCACGAAACAACGACAGGTCAGGAACTGACAGCGGTATTTGTTCCCACCGCGCCGAACCCGACGTCGGGCTATCTCGAAATCGTGCCGACGGCGAACCTTATCCCGGTGGACATGACGGCCGACCAGGCCATGGCGATGATTGTCTCGGGCGGGGTCGTGGGGCCGGACCGGATTACATTCCTGCACCGGGCCTCGCCGCTGCCGGGGGCAGGCAAGCCTCACTCGTAACGCAGCGCCTGGATCGGATCGAGGCGTGCGGCCCTGAGGGCGGGGTAGAACCCGAAGGCAATGCCAAGAAGCGCCGGGATGCCGATACCCAGGGCCAGCACCTCGAGCGTCACGCCCACGGGCACATTGATCAGATAGCCGGCGACTGCCCCCACCGTCATGCCCAGCATCATCCCGACGATGCCGCCCACGAGTGCCAGGACCACGGCCTCGATCAGGAACTGAAGCAGCACGTCGGCGGGTGTGGCACCGATCGCCAGCCTGATGCCGATCTCGCGCGTGCGTTCGGTGACCGTCACCAGCATGATGTTCATGATCCCGATCCCGCCAACGATGAGGCTGATGCCGGCGATGCCACTGATCATCATGGCCAGGCGCTCGGTCATGCGCTGGATGCGCCTCAACTGCTCACGGATGTCGGTGACGCTGAAATCGTCCCTCTGGCCCTCCGGGATCTGCCTGCGCTCGCGCATCAGCGTCCTGATCGCCTGGGCAACCGCGCCGACCTGGCCAGCCGATTGTGCCGTCACGTAGATCCCGTCGATCATGCCATTGCCCGCGAGCCTGCGCTGAAAGGTCAGTATCGGCATCACGACGATGCCGTCGGCGTCGCTGTCCGCATCGGTGCTGACGGCCTTGGCGAAGGTGCCGATGACCTCGCAATTGAACGTGCCCACGCGCAACACTGCGCCGATCGGGTTCTGCTGGCCGAACAGTTCCTCGCGTGTCCACTTTCCAAGCAGGCAGACGGGGCTGCCTGCTGTCATCTCGGCGCTGGTGAATGCCCTGCCCTGCGCCACGATCCAGCGCCGGACGGCGAACATGCCCTGCGTGGTGCCGATGATTTCGGGCGTGTTCTCGCGCCCGTTGGACGCAACCGGGTAGTATTCCGATACCGCCGGCGCCACCGCACCTGCGCCGGCGATAGCGGCGCGCACGGCATCGGCATCCGCGATCCGCAAGGGAGCGGGCGCGGCCTGTCCGGCAACCCGCTTGGGCCTCACGACCAACAGGTTCGGCGCGAGGGCCTGCGCGTCGCGCGTGATCATGCCGGATACGCCCTGCGTGACCGAGACCATGGAGATGACGGCGGCCACGCCGATGATGATGCCAAGCGCGGTCAGCGCCGTGCGCAGCATGTTGGCCCGCAGCTCGCGCAGTGCCATCCCGATGCAGTTCATGAGCATGGGACAAGCCTAGCGGACGGCGGCGCGCGGGCAAGGTGACACCGGTCACGGCCGGCCGCGGCGCCTGCTCACATTTGCGTGAAGCGCCGTGCGGGCGCGTTACTCGTAGCGCAGCGCCTCGATCGGATCGAGGCGCGAGGCCCTGAGGGCCGGGAAGAAGCCGAAGGCGATGCCGATCAGGGTGGGCACACCGAAGCCCAGCGCGACAACCTCGAAGGTGACGAAGATCGGCACGCCGATCGCGCCGCCGATGGCCATGGCGCCCAGGAAACCGAGGGTCGCCCCCGTAATGCCGCCCACCAGAGACAGGACCACCGCCTCGACGAGGAACTGCAGGAGCACGTCGGATTGCTGTGCGCCCACGGCGAGGCGAATTCCGATCTCGCGTGTGCGCTCGGTCACTGCCACCAGCATGACGTTCATGATGCCGATGCCGCCGACCACAAGGCTGATCGCGGCCACGCCGGCGATGGTCAATGTGAGCTGGAACCCGATTGAATCCAGTGTCTTGACCTGTTCGCGAATGTCGACGACGCGGAAATTGTCCTGGCGGTCGCCGGTAATGCCGCGCCGCTCGCGCATCAGCAGCGTGATCGCGTTGATGACGGGCGTCGTCTGCCGGGCCGACTGCGCCATCACGAAGA
>JBILMZ010000104.1:0-11678 GCA_044375275.1 Micropepsaceae bacterium
CGACGTCACGGCGGCTGTTGCTGCCGCGAAGTCGCTGAAGCGTCCGTCGATCCTGCTCTTCATCGAGCGTGGCAAGGGTCGCGTGTTCGTGCCGGTGAAGATCAAGAAGAGCTGATCCAGGCACCCCTGAACCTCCGGGGCGGCTTTCGCGAGCCGCCCCTTGTTCTTCGCTCCCACCCTCAAGGACGGAACCAGAGGATGCGCATACTCGTAGTTGAAGACGATCGCGAAGCCGCCGCCTATCTCACGCGCGGCCTGAAAGAGAGTGGCCACATTGTCGACCACGCGCCGGATGGGCAGGACGGCCTGCACCTGGCCATGGGCGGCAATTATGACGTTGCCATCGTCGACCGGATGATGCCGCGCATGGACGGGCTGGGCATGGTCAAGCGGATGCGCGAGGAAGGCAACAAGACGCCAGTCCTGTTCCTGAGCGCGCTGGGCGAAGTCGATGATCGCGTGAAGGGCCTTCGGGCTGGTGGCGATGATTACCTCGCCAAACCCTATGCCTTTGCCGAACTGCTGGCGCGCATCGATGCGCTGGCACGGCGCAATGGTACCGAAGCCGTGGTGACACGCCTGAGCGTGGGCGACCTCGAACTTGACCTGCTGTCGCGCACCGCGACGCGTTCGGGCCAGAAGATCGACCTGCAGCCACGCGAGTTCCTGCTGCTTGAGTATCTCATGCGCCATGCCGGTCAGGTGGTTACGCGCACGATGCTTCTCGAGAACGTGTGGGAGTATCACTTCGATCCGCAAACCAACGTGATCGACGTCCACATCTCGCGCCTGCGTTCCAAGATCGACAAGGGTTACGTCGAACCACTGCTGCACACGGTGCGCGGCGCAGGGTACTCGCTCCGTGCGGCTTCTTGACGTCTTTCGAACGGCGACGTTCCGGCTGGCATTTGCCTATCTGTGCCTGTTCGGCGTCTCCGTTCTCCTGCTGCTTGGCTTCATCTACTGGCGCACGACCGGGTTCATGGCGGCGCAGGCGGATGAAACCATCAATGCGGAAGTGCAGGGACTGAACGAACAGTACAAGCGGCGCGGCCTCTTGGGCCTGCGTACGATCATCGTCGAGCGGCTCTCGCGTCCGGGCCAGCGCAGTCTCTACCTGCTGACCATCGGCGACAATGTGCTGGCCGGAAACCTCTCGGAATGGCCGCGCGACACGATCGAGACGGCGCCGGGCTGGATCAACTTCACCTATGAACGCGGTACCGAGGAAGACAAGGAGCTTCGGCCGGGTCGCGCCATGCGTTTTCCGATGCGGGGAGGCTTCAAGCTGCTTGTCGGGCGTGACGTGGGAGAGCTGAATGCGATCGAGGGTGCCGTCCGCAGTACGCTGCTGACCGCACTCTCGATCACGGCGCTGTTCGGCATCGCCGGTGGCGTGCTGATCAGCCGGAACGTGCTGCGCCGCCTTGAGGACATCAACCGCACCAGCCGCGAAATCATGTCGGGTAACCTGTCACGACGCATTCCCGTCCAGGGCAGCGGTGACGAGCTTGATGACCTGGCGCATAACCTCAACCGGATGCTCGAGCAGATCGAGCGGCTGATGATGGGCATGCGTGAGGTGGCCGACAACATTGCCCACGACCTGCGCACGCCGCTGAACCGGCTGCGGAACAAGCTTGAAGGCGCGCTCATCGGCAACCAGCCGCGCGAGGAAACGATGACCGCGCTCGAAAGCGCGATCGGCGAGGCGGACGGACTGATCTCGACGTTCAATTCGCTGCTGCTGATCGCAGAAGCCGAGACGGGGGCCCATCGCGACACGCTGGAACCGGTAGACCTCAGCGAAGTCATTCACGACATCGCAGATCTTTACGAGCCTGCAGCCGAAGACCGCGGTATTGCGCTCAAGTTCGTTGCCAAGTCGAAGGTCATGGTCCGGGGCAATCGCAGCCTGCTGGCCCGCGCGGCGGCGAACCTCGTCGAGAACGCTCTAAAGTTCACGCCGCAGAATGGCGCGGTGACCGTGTCGGCCTGGCGCGACCCGCGTGACCGCAAGGCCAAGTTCTCGGTGCGCGATACGGGTCCCGGGATCCCTGAGGACGATCGCGAGCGCGTGCTCGACCGCTTCGTGCGCCTCGAGCGCTCGCGCAACACGCCGGGATCAGGCCTGGGCCTGAGCCTCGTGTCTGCGGTTGCCCGCATGCACGACGCGTCCATCAAGCTTGAGGACGCGAAGCCAGGCCTTCTCGCCACGCTGATCTTCCCCGACATCGAGGAAAAGGAAGGCGAGCACGATACTATCGTGGAGCAAGTTCGGCGCGCTCTTCCCGGACCCAAAAAAGCCCAATCAGCCCGGCAACCAGAAAAACAAGTATGACGGCAAAGCCGGCGCGCTGGTTCTGGGTCGCCGACGTCACGAGGGCGACGAAGAACGGTGCGAGGAAGGCGGTCGCTTTTCCGGTCAGCGTGAACAGGCCGTAGACTTCGGACATCATCTCGCGCGGCGAGATGCGGGCCACCATGGTGCGCCCCGAGGCCAGCACCGGACCCACGAATGCGCCGCCCATGATCGAGAAGGCGAGGCTGAGCTGTTCGGGGAACTGCGTGAAGCCGAACATGGCCAGCCATGATCCGATGACCGGGAGCTGCTGGTTGCGTATCTCGTCCGTCACGGCCCAGAAGAAGAGATACTCGTCCGGTGTCGTGCTGATGGAGCCCAGCACGGCGAGCGTGAAGCCCAGCAGGCAGATCTGGATCGTGCGCTTGGTCCCGATGAGATCGTCGATCCAGCCGCCGATGATGGAGGTGAAGATGGGTACGGTCAGCACGATGAGCGCGAAGATGCCGATGCGGCCCGTCGACCAGCCAAAGATGCCGCCCAGATAGCCTGCGAGGAAGGTGAAGACGGCCGACATGCCGTCGGCGTAGATCGCGCGGACGACTAGGAAGGTCGCGACATTCCTGTAATGGGTGACGTGGGAGATGGTGCGCCAGAGCTGGGCCAGTCCCTTGCGGGCGGCCTTGAACAACGAAATCTGCGACGGGGCGCGGTCGGCCGTGAAGAACAGGAAGGGCAGCGAGAACACCAGAAGCCAGATGGCGGCGAGGGGGCCCGACAGGCGTTCATGCGCGTATTCGCCTTCCAGCATGGAGAGAAGGCCGAGTGACGGGATGGCAAGCCACAGCATGAATAGGGCGACGCTGCCGACATAGTCGAAGCTGTAGCCGATGCCGCTGATGAAGCCGACATTCTTCTCGGTGGCGACGCTGGGCAGCATTGCATTGTGATAGACGGCGGCGAATTCCATCGTGACAGCCGCGATGACGATGGCCGCGACGCCCAGCCAGACCTGGCCAGGCGCGACGTACCAGAGCGCGAGCATTGCCGGGATGCCGGCCAGCGAAAAGATGATGAGGCCCGGCTTTCTGGGCCCATAGGCATCGGCGAGGGCGCCGAGGATGGGGGCGCCCAGGGCGATGAACAGGCCGGCCAGTGCCTGGGTGTAGCCCCACACGACCTGGCCCTGCACGCTGTCGCCCACGACCTTGGCCTGGAAATAGGATGCAAAGACGAAGATGTTGATGATGACGAAGTAGGGGCTGGCAGCGAGCTGGTAGAGGATCCAGCCGGCCTGTCCCAGAAATCCGTTGGTCGCTTCGGCAGACGATGTCCGTTCGGTCATGCGATGTGCGTTTCCCCTGATCCAGCGACACAGTGATTTTCGAGGCGGCCCACCTTCTCGACTTCGACGACGACGGTGTCGCCGGCCTTCAGTCTCACGGGCGGGGTGCGGTAGGTGCCGACGCCGGCCGGCGTTCCGGTGAAGATGACGTCGCCGGGTTCCAGCGTGAAGGCGGCGGTCAGGTGCTCGATCTGGGCGGCGACGCCGAAGATCATCTCGGCTGTCGAGGCCTGCTGCAGGACGGTGCCGTTGACGGTGCAGCTGATCTTCAGTGCCTGCGGGTCGGCGATCTCGTCGCGGGTCACGATCCACGGGCCTGTGGGGCCGTGCGTGTCGAAGCCCTTGCCCATCATCATGGTGGGGGTGCGCGCCTGCCAGTCGCGCACGCTCACGTCGTTACCGCACATATATCCTGCGATCACTTCCATGGCGCGCGCGCGGGGCACGTTGCGGCAGCGCTTGCCGATGACCACGCAGAGTTCGGCCTCGTAGTCGATCTTGTCGGAGACGACCGGGATCTCGATGCCGGCGCCGGGGCCCACGATGCAGGTGGCCTGCTTGGCAAACCAGATCTGGTGCTCGGGGACGGGGCGGCCGCCTTCCTTTACATGGTCGGCATAGTTCAGGCCGATTGCCAGCACCTTGCCGGGATGCGGGACGGGCGCCTCGAGGCGGACCTTGGCGAGGTCGATCCAGCGCGGTGATTTCGCGAGGGCCTGCCTTGCTTCGTCGAGTGCGCCGTCGCCGGAGCGCAGGAAGGCGATCATTGACTGGGGCAGGCTGGGAGCAGAGGCGGCGAGGTCGCAGACGCGGTCACCCTCGACGATTCCGATGCGGCGGCGATGGCTTTCCGTGAAGGTCACGAGTTTCATGTCAGTGCAGTCTGCCGTGATTGCTGATTCCCCCGTTTAGAGCAGGCCTTGCAGCAAAAATCAGCATCGAATCGGCTTGGCCGTGTCCCCGATGTCCATCGTCGGTGGAAAAGCAAGTGCTTTTAAGGGTTTTCCAGCACCATCTAGCATGAAAGCCACATAAACACTGCTATTTTGAGGAGGGTCGTCAGAAAAAGGTAGTGAAACCCATGCAATTTTGTAGATTGCTTAAGACCTGTCTGATAAATCCAAAATCCCAGACAGACATTTAGGGCAAAACAAACATGAGCAAATCAGATTTCATTCTTGCAGTAGCCAAGAAGGGCGACCTGCCGAAGGCAGAAGCCAAGCGCGTGATCGAACTGGTGTTCGGCACGATCGAAGCCAGCCTGAAGCAGATCAAGGGCGGCGGCAAGCTCCCGATCGGCAACTTCGGCGTCTTCACGGTCGCCAAGCGCCCGGCACGCATGGGCCGCAATCCGCGGACCGGCGAAGCCATCAAGATCAAGGCCTCGAAGAAGCTGCGCTTCCGTCCGGCCAAGACGCTGAAGACCGCTGCAGGCATCGTCTAAGATCCTGTAGTTGCCTGTGAATTGATGGAGCCCGGGTCTCAACAGCCCGGGCTTTTCCTTTGCCGCCGCGCGGGTGGCGCCTATCATGCAACCTTGTCTCCTTTCGCGAGGTTCAGCATGAAGCGCGTAGCCACGGCCCTCCTGGCTTCCAGTCTTTTGGTCTCCCCGGTGCTGGCGATGTTTGCCATGGTGCCTGCCGACCGGGTTGATGAGGTTCCCATTGAGCGGCTGCTGGCCAATCTGGAGAAGAACCCGCAGCAGCAGAGCCCGGCGCAGAAGTGGCGGGCGATCGGGCGGGTCCACCTGCTGGCCTATCTGCGGCAGACGGAATCGCTGCCTGTCTATCGGGACCGGCCGGATGGCGTGGCCGAGGGGCAGATCGATGATTGCGAGAAGCTTGACGCCGAAGTGATCGGGCGCGGTACGCGCGAGAATTTCCCCGTGCCCAAGCCCGGCGAGAAATGCGAGGCGCGCAGCTATACGCTGGGGCCCGAGCGGGAAGCGGCGGGCAGCCTCAAGGATCCGGCCCCCCGGGTGGATGCGCATCTGCGGGCCTCGATTGAAGCCTATCGAAAGGCGCGCTCGTTCGAACCGTCCAACCTGCGCACGCGCGTGGCGCTGGCCTTTGCCTATGACCGGGCGCGCAAGCCTGCCCATGCGCTGAACGAGCTGCGCTACGTGGCCAATCAGGGCCTGCGCCGGTTGCCGCGTCCGTCGAAGGCGGGGGCCGAGATGTCGGACTGGGAGATGCATACGGTGCTGTCGGAGGCGCAGGCGCATCTGGAACTTGTTGCGCGCACCTTGCGGGACAAGCGCCTGGCCGCGCAGCTCAAGCGCCGGCTCGAGCTTGCGCCGCCGGCGGTCTATGTCACGCCGATCCTGGTGCCGCTCAAGGCCCATGAGGGCTTTGAGGCGCTGGTCGATTTTAACTCGGATGTCAGCTTTGACTTTGCGGGTCAGGGGCAGCAGCTGCGGGCGGGGTGGATCCGCACGACTGCGGCGTGGCTCGTCTGGGATCCCAAGGAGAAGGGGCGGATCAACAGCGGGTTCCAGATGTTCGGCTCGGTTACCTGGGTGTCGTCATGGGACAATGGCTATCTCGCGCTGGGTGCACTGGATGACAATGGTGACGGGCAGCTGGCGGGCGCCGAGCTTGCGGGGCTGTCGCTGTGGCAGGACGCCGATTCAGATGGGGTGAGCGACAAGGGCGAAGTGCGTACGCTCGCCTCGCATGGGGTCGTGTCCCTGAAATACGGGCATGAGCGGGCCGAGACACGCTACTGGATCAGCGCGGGTGGCGTCACTTTCGCGGACGGGCGGACCTGGCCCACCTATGACTGGCAGCTGCGGCCGCGGCTGGACGTGGCTGAAAAATAAAGCCCGCGCGTTCGGCTGAACGCACGGGCCCATTTGCGCTTCAAGTGTTATCAGTTCGCCGGTGGCGTGGCGGGGGCGGCCGGTGCGGCGGCGCCTTCAGCGGCGGGTGCTGCGCCTTCGACAGGGGCTGCGGCCGGGTCGGTTGCGGCGGGAGCTGCTGCCGGGGCGGCCGGTGCTGCGGCGTCGCTCGAGAACATGTCGGTCAGGACCTGCCACTTGCCGTCCTTGCGGATCCACGTGACTGTTGTCTTGCCGGTGTCGGTCGCTTGCGCGGCGCCTTCGCCCATCATCATCTTGTAGGTGCCGACTTCAACGGCGAGTTCGCCGGACTTCGCGAAGGTCAGGCTTTCGGTCTCGAAGCTCAGCTGCAGGCCGGGGATTGCGGCCAAGCCTGTCCAGGCCTGCTCAAGCGCTTCGCGGCCGACGGCCTTGGGCGCGTTCGGCGGCAGCAGCTGGCCGTTCTCGGTATAGACGGTTTCGGCGATCGCCTTGGCGTCCTTGGCGGCGATCAGTTCCATCCACTTCTTGTTGATGTCGCGGATGGCGGCTTCGTCGGCGGCCGTGGATTCGGTGCCGCCGCACGAGACGAGAAAGAGGGAGGCGCCGGCGAAGACGAGCGTCGCGGCGATGTGCTTGAATTTCATGGTCTGCTCCTGGATGACTGGCGCTGCCCGGCGGGCCAAGCGCTCACGGAGAGCGCGTATACCGATGGGCGGCGCGCATCAAGGGGCGCTTCAGCCGCACATGCCGCGTTGCAGGGCTTCGAGCCACTGGTGGCCGTGGCGCAGGTCGGGCTCGAGGTGGTTGCCTTCAGCCCATTCATTCCAGGCCTTGATGAAGAGCAGCTGGCGCTCCGGCGGCTTTGACTGGAGCGTGCGGACCGCGCGCCTGACCGTGTCCTCGAAGAGGGCGGGGCTTGAGTTCACGTAGATCACGCCGCGGGCGCCAAGGCGGGGGGAGTTGTCCCACGCAGGGCCTACGCAGGGATAGTGCTCGATGCCGGGCTGAGGGTCGAGGACTTCGTGGGGGGCGATCTCGCGGTGGTCGAGCACGAGCATGCCCTCGGCATTGTGGTTGGTGTGCCGGGTCAGGAGCGGGATCCGCATGTCGACGGCGCCATCGAAGCCGAAGGGGTGCGGGTCTCCGGTGACGTCCATGTGGCGGACGGCGAGCAAATGCAGTCCCGGCAATCCTGCCTCTTGGGCGCATTGCCGCCAGAGCCGCGCGTGGTGTGCGGGAGCCGGGAGCCTGGCCACATCAAAGATGAGGAGCAGCGGCTTGCCGTCGACGTGGATGTAACGCGGGTCGCGCATGGCCTTCAGCAGCAGGGCGAAATGGGCGCGGGCGTCTTCGTCGCCGGGATAGGTCTGCTCGAGCAGGATGCGGTCGGGCGCGCCGTACCAGACGCCGCTCCAACTCTGGTTCGCCCAGCAGAGGCAGAAGGGAAAGTCGGGCTTGTCGGAGGCGAGGACTTCGTCGAACGGGCGCTCGAGGATGCGCCGGCCGTTCCCGAACCAGTAATGATAGTAGCAGAAGCCCTCGATGCCGTACTGGCGGGCGAGGGCGGCCTGCGCCTCGCGGGCTTCGGGAAGGCGCAGGTCATAGAAGCCGAGATCAGCCGGCACGTGCGGCTGATAGTGTCCCTCGAACAGGGGTGTCGCCCGGGCGACGTTGGTCCACTCCGTGAACCCCTTGCCCCACCACGCGTCGTTTTCGGGGACGGGGTGGAACTGGGGCAAATAGAAGGCGATGGTGCGGACCATGCTCGCTCCGGGCCGGCTGGCGCTCAGAACTCGAGGCAGATCTTCCCGAAGTGCTTCTGCGAACGCTGGTGCGCGAAGGCGCCGGCGATGTCGTCGAGCGGGAAGCGGCTGTCGATCACGGGCTTGATGCCGTTGGCATCGATGGCCGCGATCATGTTCGCCTGGTCCTCGCGCGAGCCGACGGTGATGCCGCGCACGGTGACGCTCTTGCTCATCTGCAGGGCGGTCATGACCTCGCCCGACCAGCCTGTCAGGACGCCGATCAGCGAGACGTGGCCACCGATGCGGCAGGCGGTGATGGACTGGTTCAGCGTGCCGGGTCCGCCCACTTCGATGACGGCATCCACACCGTGTCCCGCCATCTCGGCGGCGGTGCGGCCCCAGGCGGTGTCGGTCTTGTAGTTGATGACGTGGTCGGCGCCGAGGTCCTTGAGGCGCGCGAGCTTCTCGTCCGACGAGGAGGTCGAGATCACCTTCGCGCCGGCCGCCTTGGCAAGCTGGAGGGCGAAGATGGACACGCCGCCGGTCCCTTGCGTCAGCACGACGCTGCCGGGACGGATGGCGGCATCGACGAAGAGCGAGCGCCAGGCGGTGAGGGCGGCGCAGGGAAGGGTGGCTGCTTCCGTCAGGGTCCAGCCCTTGGGCGCGCGGGTGAAGGCGGTGGCAGGCATGGCGACAAGTTCGGCGCCGAAGCCGTCGACATGGTCACCGGGCACGCCCATCACGCGCTCAAGCGTCGGGCCGCCGCCGGCCCAGTTCGGGAAGAAGGTCGAGAGGACGTTGTCGCCTGTCTTGAAG
The DNA here is from genome assembly GCA_044375275.1 of Micropepsaceae bacterium. Lineage (GTDB taxonomy): Bacteria > Pseudomonadota > Alphaproteobacteria > Micropepsales > Micropepsaceae > SZUA-430. The sequence goes on from JBILMZ010000104.1 coordinate 9,030, forward strand.
GCCTTCACGCCTTCGCCCACGGCGACGACTTCGCCAGCGCCATCTGACATCGGGATGCGGCCATCGGCGACGGGGATCATGCCGTAGACCACGGCGAGGTCGTGGAAATTCAGCGAGCTCGCGCGCACGCGCACGAGGATCTCGCCCTTGCCGGCGACGGGATCGGGACGGGTTTCGATGACAAGCTTGTCGGGCGCGCCCTGCGCCTTCACGGCTGCGACTTTCATGATGGAGTTCCTGAATGTGAATCGTGAGATGGGTGAATGGTGAGATGGAGGAACGTTAGGGGCGGGCGCCTGGACTGTCCACGGTGCCGGATGGCCTTGCCCGGGCCTGATGGCTGCGCGCGCACACGCCGCACCCCTCGTGGGGGTAATTTTGCTGTGGATGGTGGTGGTATTGGTCGGAGAGAGAGGATTTGAACCTCCGGCCCCTGCCTCCCGAAAGCAGTGCTCTACCAGGCTGAGCTACTCTCCGAATACCAAGTCTTGTACGAATGCGAAATGTCGCATCCACAGGCAGCACGGCGCCGCCAATCCTCGGGAGGGCGGTCTTATACAGGCTGGTCAGGTGAGGGGCAAGGCAGGCAAAATGCCCCCGGACGTTTAATTTCGCTCATTTCGGCAGAAGTTACCAAAAGAAGGGGCCTCTCATGCGCTTAGTCCTTGCTGGCGTCGGCTTTCTGATCGCCCTGGCGGTCGGCTATCTCCTGTTCTGGCCGGTTCGTATCGAGCCGGTGGCGGTTACCGTGCTTCCCAATGCGGGGTTCACCCAGGCCTTTGCGCCGAACGAGTTCCTCCGCAAGGCCCGCTTCATGGACTTCGCCCTGGGCCAGGGTCCCGAAGATGTCACCGTGAAGGACGGCTATGCCTATACGGGGCTTGAGGACGGGCGCATCGTCCGTGTACGGATCGATGGCCAGACCCCGACGGGTCCGGCACCCGTCGGGCCTGCTGTTCCTGGCGGTACGGTGCCGACGACGATGCCGGCCGGCGCAATGGAGCAGATCGCCAATACCGGTGGTCGCCCGCTGGGCCTGCAGCATGATCCCTTTGGCAATATCGTCGTGGCTGATGCGAAGCAGGGCCTGCTTGCGATCAATCCGCAGGGCCGCATCTTCCCGGTGGCGAAGGCCTTTGGTGGCGTGCCGCTGCGCTTTGTGGACGACCTCGACATTGCCAAGGACGGCACGATCTATTTCTCGGATGCCTCGCAGCGCTTTGGCATCGAGGACGTCTTGCTCGACCTCTTCGAGGGCCAGCCGACCGGCCGGCTCTTCTCGTTCAGCCCCGCGTCGGGCCGCATCGAGGAGAGGGCGGGCGGCCTGTCCTTCGCCAATGGCGTGGCGATCGGACCCGACGAGGAATACGTGCTTGTCAACGAGACGGGCCTGCACCGCATCACGCGCGTCTGGCTGAAGGGGCCCAAGGCAGGCCAGAAGGACATCTTCATCGAGAACCTGCCGGGCTATCCCGACAACATTTCCTATAACGGGCGCGGCATTTTCTGGGTGGCACTGGTGGGGCCGCGCTCCCAGGCGCTGGATGATGCACTGCCCAGTCCGTTCATGCGCAAGATCGCGTACCGCCTGCAGATGCTGGGGCTTGCTGCCGCGCCGCAGCCGGAGCGCTATGGTGCCATCGTCGCGATCGACACGAATGGCAAGGTGGTCATGACGCTGCAGGATCCGGGCGGGCTCAGGATCCACACGATCACGAGCGTCAACGAAAAGGACGGGCTGCTTTACCTGGGCGGCCTCCAGATGGACCGGATCGCCACCATTCCGGTGCCGCCGCAGCTGCTGGCGCCGCGCTGAGGACGGGCTTGGGCTGGCCCCGTTTGTTACGGCGGGGCGGGCCATTGCTTTAGCGGGGCGGGGCCATTATGGTCCCGCGCCTTGCGGCAGGGAGCCTTGGATTCCCGCGCAAATCCGGCCAATGGGGTATAGCCAAGCGGTAAGGCAGCGGATTTTGATTCCGCCATTCCTAGGTTCGAATCCTAGTACCCCAGCCACGCTCCCTGCGTCGGGTCGGCCTCTTTCTCGAAGATGACACCAGCGCCGAATCTGGGTCGGGGTTTTTCCCGGTTTTGAGCCATTCCGCGTGTTCGAAGATGACACTTTCGTCGTTGCTTTTTCGTTTGTTCATCTTCGGGGTCACTTGAGGTGGGCAGTGCTGGCTTTGTGTTCCGCGGAGACAGAGTCCGGGGCACACCCTCCGCAATAGCTTTTCGCGCGGGGCTCACGAGGCGGGCGCCTGGGGCGTTGGGGCTTTCAGGTCCGCCGATCGGTTATTCAATTTTCAAGTCGCGGGCAGCGCAGCAGGGGCTGCGAGCATCTGGAACAATAAGTGAACATGCGTCGATCGTCAAGCGGGGCTGGCGCGACCTTTTGGACAAGCGGTCGGTTGGGCGGTATTCTCGCCGGCAAGATCGCGGGTGTTGCTGCGTTGGTGAGGTGACCTCGGGTGCGTAGGCTGCGGGGAGAGGGAGGGGGTATAGTGTCACCGAAATGGGGTCCGACCCACTGCTGTCCCACAGGAATTGAAGTAAAGCGGCTTGGTTCAGCCGCAGCGTGATACAATGGAATTGCGACAAACCATTGATCTGCTTCGGAGAACCAAGCCTTGAGTCATCATAGCACGATATTTG
>JBILMZ010000105.1:0-11677 GCA_044375275.1 Micropepsaceae bacterium
AGATGCTGCGAAGGTGGCGGGGGACATCATCGGCTTCAACCAGCAGAAGAGCATTGCCGGTGCATTCGACGTGTATGAAATGTACGGCGAAGTCCAGGTTCCTCTGATCACGGGCGAAACCCTCTTCGAGAACCTCTCGCTCACGGGTGGTTACCGCAAGTCTGACTACTCGACTGGCGCGGGCATCACTGAAACCTGGAAGTATGGCGGTGAATGGTCACCGTTTGCCTGGCTGACATTCCGCGCGGTTGAAAACCACGCTGTTCGTGCGCCTTCGGCATTCGAACTGTTCCGCGCTGGCGACCAGAACTTCCCGACCTACATCGATCCTTGCGCCAACCCAGCGTTCGGGGCTCAGCGCCCTGGGGACCCGCCGGGAACTGGAACTGCGGTTTGTACCGCATGGTTTGCCAACTTCGGTGCAGCGTTTGGTGGGCCGATCGCTCAGCCCAACTCGCAGGTACAGGCGTTCCTGTTCGGTAACCCAAACCTTCAACCGGAAATCGCGGACACGCTCACCTATGGTGTGGTCTTCAATCCGGAGTGGTGGCCGGTTGGCCGTCTCGGCGTGTCAGTCGATCGCTACGAGATCGAAATTGACACCCAGATCGGCCAGCGTTCGATCGCACAGATCTTGAATGGTTGCCGCGATGCAATCATCGCCAACGGCAATGTCTTCCCGGTTGGCAACGAGTTCTGCGATGCGGTAACACGCGATCCGGCGGCAGTGGTTCCGGGTTCAGTGGGTGCCATTGACCAGTCTCTGGCGAACTTCCAAGGTGTATCAACCTACGCCGGCGTCGACGTCAACCTGCGCTGGTCGTGGGACATGGAAGAAGACATTGGTATCCCTGGAACGTTCGGAATCGCTTCGTTGTATACTTGGACGGATGAAAGCGACGGCAGTCAGGGCTTCTATGTTGGAAGCATCGGTGGCGTCATTCCCGAGCACAAGGCGGCGACCAGCTTCACCTACGACGTGGGTGACCTGAGCCTTCTGCTGCGCTGGACTTACACTGACGGTGTAGAAGACGGTGCGGCATTCGGAACGTTCAACACGCCAGCTTGTGCGGCTGGTCCGAGCCCGGCATGCGCCGCGTCTGGGGGCTTCTACAATGCGCCGCTCGAAGCGTACAACATGTTCGACGTCGGTGGTGCGTATCAGCTGACGAGCGATGTCACGCTCTCCTTCGGTGTTGACAACCTGCTCGACGAGCAGTCGCCGATCTTCCCGGCGGGCGTCGGTGCGGGCCAGTTCAATACGGACGGTTCGACCTACGACCAGCTGGGCCGTCAGTACCGGTTCGGCCTGCGCTGGAAGCACTAATCCAGCCAGAGTTACCAACTCTAGCGACGGCGGCCCTTTGGGCCGCCGTTTTGCTTTTCGCAGGCCGCCAGTTCGACTAGTGTCAGTCGAACCCGTTCGAGAACTGGCATGACCGGCCCCCAGCAACAGCTCATTTCCGGACTGCAAAGTGCGGTCCAGCTCATTGGCAGCGGGGAACCGCAGCGGGCACTGGGCCAGCTCGACGCGCTTGCGCGCACCTTTGGCAATCATCCTGACATCCTGCAGATCCGGGGCGTAGCGCTTCGCCGGCTCGGAAAGACCTCGGAAGCCATTGCCAGTTTCCGGGCGTCCCTGGCCCTCCACGAACGCCAGCCCCATGTGCACAACAACCTGGGCGGCGCGCTGGCCTCGATTGGTGAACGGTCGGAGGCGGAAAAGCATTACCGACGCGCCCTGGTGCTCAAGCCGGACTATGCGGAAGCCAAGTACAATCTGGGCCTGCTCCTGACGGAGCATGATCCTGCATCCGCCAGAACCCTGTTGCAGTCCGTGACGTCACTGCACCCCGGCAACAGCCAGGCGTGGGAGGCCCTGTCGATCGCGCTGGCCAAGCTTGAAGACCTGCCGGGAGCCGCGTCGGCTGCACGCAGGGCGACTGACGCCTCGCCCGGTTCCTACACGGCCCATCACAATCTGGGCCAGGCCGCCATGGCGCTGCGTGACTTTGCAGCCGCAGAGCAGTCCTACAAGAACTCGCTGCGTTTGCGCCCCCAGTCCGACGCAGGATGGGTGGGACTGGGGAATGCCCTGCGCAGCCTCGAGCGCAATGAAGAAGCCGTGGGTGCGATGGAACGCGCCGTTGCGGCCAACCCGAAGAATGTGGACGCGCACCGGATCCTCAATGAGCTGCTGTGGCAGACGGGACAGGAGCACCGATACCTGCAGTCATTCTCCCAGGCCATTGCCCTGGTTCCGGACCAGGCTCCCTTGCGAACAGCATTCGCGCATGAACTGCTGCGGACCCTGCGCCCCGAAATTGCACTGCAGGTGCTCGATGTTTCCCTCGACTGGCAGGATGTCAGCGCGCAGGCCGAAGACATCCGCGCGCGCGCGCATGCAATTCTGGGCGACCATGTGCGCGCCCTCACGCACCATCAGCAGGCCATTGCATACGCACCTGCAGACTTGAACATCGCGCGCAACCACATCGAGACCCTGCTCAAGGCCAGGCGGCATGATGAGGCGCTGAATGCCTGCGACCGCAGCCTGGCTCGCGACCCGCACGACCAGGGCATCCTCGCCATGGCAACGACGGCCCTGCGTCTTGCAGGCGACGAGCGGCAACACTGGCTGGCAGACTTCCAGTCCCTTGCGCGCGCGCGTGCCATCGATCCTCCGCCCGGTTTCGGGGACATCAAGGAATTCAATGAAACGCTCGCGCATGAACTGCGCAAGCTCCACAACACGAAGAACCATCCGACGGACCAGACCCTGCGCGGCGGTACACAGACCTTCGGGGCGCTCTTCGATCGAAGCGAACCGCTGATCCAGATGCTCAAGAAGCAGCTGGAGCTTGTCATTGCGGACTATGTCGCGCAGATGCCGTCCGATCCGACGCATCCCCTCTTCAGCCGAAAGACAGGCGGCTTCGATTTTTCCGGTTCGTGGTCCGTGCGTCTCAAGGAGGGCGGATTCCATACGAACCACTTCCACCCGAAGGGCTGGATCAGCTCGGCGTACTATGTGTGTGTTCCGGACGAAGCAAAGGACCAAGCGGCGAAGCCGGGCTGGTTCAAGCTGGGTGAAACAAACCTGCAGCTGGGAGACAGCGAGCAGATCCAGCGCCACGTGCAACCCACGCCGGGCCAGCTGGTCCTGTTCCCGTCCTATTTCTGGCATGGCACCATTCCATTCAACACAACCGAAGAGAGAATATCGGTGGCGTTTGATGTCGTGCCGCGTGCGTGACGTTCGTCGTCCGCGCGCGCCGCGCGTCCTGAAAAAGATGGCAACGACGCCTCGGAAGTTAAGGTTAACCCGGCGCTCTTCCTGAACCGGCGCCGCAAATTGCTGTGGTGGAAGCGACACAGCCGGGATCGATTCCGTCATCGATACGCACCGAATACCAATTACACCCTGTACCTCTTCCCACTCACTGCTTAGGCTTGTGACGAAGCTCAGGGTTTGGGATCAGGGCTGAATCGTTTCGTGTCTCGGGTCAAACAATTCGGCTCGGTTTGTATTTAGCGGGCAACCGCATAACGGGTAAAGCGAGGGGTACTATGAATTTCAAGAAGGTGTTGATTGGGGCAGCATCTGCTTTGGTGTTGTCGGCAACCGTGGCTCAGGCCGGCTACGAGCGTGATGGCTGGTATCTCGGTCTCGAAGGCGGCATGGTCTCGATTCCGGACACAGAGCTCGGCGGCCTGGATGTCGAAGCCGACAATGGCCTCGCGGTGCTCGGAACGGTTGGTTACGCGCTCTCGAACTCCAACTGGAGGATCGAAGGCGAAATCGGTTATCGCGAGAACGACCTGGACGTCGTCCAGTTCGGCGACATGGAGCTGACGGAGTGGTCCTACTTCGTAAACGCCGTCTATGACTTCAAGTTCAACTCCGAACGCTTCGGCTTCAGCCTCGGCGCCGGTCTTGGCATGGACAACCCGCGTCTTGAGCGCGTGGCGAGCTCCGTGAAGGACAGCGACTGGGTTCCGGCCGTGCAAGGCATCGTCGGCGCGACGTACCGCCTGAGCCAGCATTGGGATCTGGCCCTGAACTACCGCTACCTGCACATGGCAGACCCGGAGTTCAAGGAGTTCACGGCGAACGACGTGGAACTCTCGAAGCACACGCTGACGCTCGGCTTCCGTTATGGCTACAACGAGCCGCCGGCACCTCCTGCAGAGCCGCCGGTTGTCATTCCGCCGCCGCCGCCGAAGCAGTTCATCGTGTTCTTCGGCTACAACAAGTGCAACATCACGGCTGAAGCCGATGCAGTGTTGAGCGAAGCCGCTTCGGCCGCGAAGTCTTCGGGCAGCGCCTCGGTCCGCATCGTCGGTCACACCGACACGTCGGGTTCGAACGCCTACAACCAGAAGCTCTCCGAGTGCCGCGCCAACGCTGCCAAGACCAACCTGGTCGGCAAGGGCGTGTCGGAAGGCTCGATCTCCTCGTCCGGCAAGGGCGAAACGGAGCTCATGGTCCAGACGGGCGACAGCGTGAAGGAACCGCAGAATCGCCGTGCGACGATCGACCTGAACTAGTTCGATCAGCGACTGAATTGACGGACAGGGCGGCTCGAAAGAGCCGCCCTTTTCTTTTTGTTTTCAAGGATTTGCGCCAGTTTCGTGTGTCCCTGGCGACACGGGTTTACGCCGACTTAACGGGCCCGTCGCGTTTTAACCTTTTGTTAACCATCTTCCGCCATCGCTCGGGAAACCACGCAATGGAGGGAAGACAATGCGTTTGAAAGAAACCCTGCTCGGTACCATGGCTGCGATCGCCATGACGGGCGCAGCCCAGGCTGACTACGTGTCACCCACGGGCTGGTACATGAGCCTTGGCGCTGGTGCCAACTGGATCCAGGATGGAGACCTGCGGACCATAAACGATGGTGCCCTAGGCTCCTTCGATGGGTTCCAGTTCAACGATGGCTACATTGTTTCCGGCGCCATCGGCTATGACTTCGGCCAGAACTGGCGCGTTGAGTTCGAGGTGGCCTACCGCGACAACGACGTGGACGCCGTGTGTGGCGGAAACGTCTGCGATACCACTTCCGCGCAGGTGTGGGAACTGTCCCAGATGGTCAACGTGCTTTACGACGTCCCCCTTGGCGGGAACTGGGAAGCTTCTGTTGGCGCGGGTATTGGCGGCAACCTGATCGTCCTGAAGGAATGGACGAATTCGAGCCTTGAGTTGGATGATTACGTCCTGGCTGGCCAGTTGCTGGCAGAAGTGGGCTATCGCTTCGCAGATCGCTGGCAGGCCTATGCAGGCTATCGCTACATGATCGTTGATGATCCGAGCATGGGTAACCCGACCGACCCGCTCGAAGTGGTTGAGTTCGAGAAATCCGAGCACTCACTCCTCGTCGGCCTGCGCTTCGACCTGCAGCGCGATGGGGCCGCACCGCCGCCCCGTCACACGCCGACGGCAGCTCCGAAGCAGTTCATCGTGTTCTTCGGCTTCAACAAGTCGAACCTCACGGCTGAGGCTTCCCGCGTCGTGAGCGAGGCCGCTGCTGCCGCGAAGCAATATGGCTCAGCCTCGATCACGGTTGTCGGTCATACCGATACCGTGGGCTCCAACGACTACAACCTGCGCCTCTCCATGGCGAGGTCGCAGTCCGTCAAGGAAGGCCTGGTCGGCAATGGCATCGCAGCCAGCATGATCTCGACCGGTGGTCGGGGCGAAGCCGAACTGATGGTTCAGACGGGCGACTCGGTGAAGGAACCGCAGAACCGTCGCGCGACGATCGACCTGAACTGACGTCACGAACGTCCGCGAGGGCATGAAACCAGGGGACCGCTGAAAGGCGGTCCCCTTTTTCTGTCCCGGGGCATTGGTGTGCGCTGCGGCAACACGCTGTCCACGTTCCTGAAATCCGTAACCCGGCGTTAAGCAAATTCCTTCATCGATGGGAAACCACGTGAAGGAGGGAAATTCATGAAAATCAAATCACTGTTGCTGGGGACAATTGCGGCACTCGCCGCGTCCAGCACAGCCTATGCCGACTACACCACACCAACCGGCTGGTACATGAGCCTTGGTGCCGGTGCGAACTGGATCGAAGACGGAGATATTACTCAATTCGATGATGGTGTCTTTGAAACCGCGCAGGAACTTTCATACGAGCGCGGATACATCATTGCTGGCGCCATCGGACATGACTTTGGACGCTGGCGGGCGGAATTCGAAGTCGCCTATCGCGACAACGATTGCGAAAATGATGTGTGCCCGCAGAGCAGCACCCATACGGGTGCCGAAGTCTGGGAACTCTCCCAGATGGTCAACGTCCTCTATGACATTCCGCTCGGCGGACCCTGGAGCGCGTCCGTCGGCGCCGGTGTCGGTGGTAACCTGGTCGTCTACAAGGAACAGGGCATCAACGACATTGATGACTACGTCTTTGCGGGACAGTTGATCGCGCAGGCCGCCTATCGCCTGTCGGACCGCTGGGAACTCTACCTCGACTACCACTACATGATCATGGATGACCCGGACATGCCGCTGCTCGACTTCCCGGGGCAGAGCTACACGCTGGAGAAGACGGATCACTCCCTGATGCTGGCGCTGCGCTTTGACCTGCAGCGTGACGGCGCGGCTCCGCCGCCGCGACCGGAAGCTCCGCCGAAGAGTGCACCGAAGCAGTTCATCGTGTTCTTTGGCTTCAACAAGTCGAACCTGACGGCTGAAGCCCAGCGCGTCGTGACCGAAGCCGCTGCCGCAGCCAAGCAGTATGGCTCAGCGTCCATCTCGGTCGTTGGCCACACGGATACGGTTGGTTCGAACGAGTACAACATGCGCCTCTCGATGCGCCGCTCGCAGGCGGTGAAGGATGCGCTGATTGCCCTCGGCGTTGCACCGGAAGCCATCTCGACAGGTGGTCGCGGTGAAGCCGAACTCATGGTTCAAACCGGGGACAGTGTGAAGGAACCGCAGAACCGTCGCGCGACGATCGACCTGCAGTAAATCCTTCAGGCAAAAGACATGGGGGCGGCCACAGGGTCGCCCTTTTTCGTTTCCGAATCGCGGCTTCCGTGTCCCCGTTTACCCGCCCTTAAGCCTAACAAGGTGATAACGGGGATGAACATGTGAAACTGCGGGCGAAGACATCGCTCGAATACCAGAGGGGGTTGAATTGCGATGAACACGAAGGCGACACTGCTGGCGGGCGCGGCCCTGCTTGCATCCTGCCTGCCTGCCGGAGCCAATCAACTGCGCGGCACCTATGCCGCCATCGAAGCCGGATCGAGCTGGATCAGTGACGACGAGCGCTTCTTCCAGGACTCGATCTTCACCACGAGCGCTTTCATCTATGACGAGTATCGCGGCGAGTTCGACCGGGGCTGGGCCCTGTTTGGCAGCATCGGCTACGCTTTCGAGAACCGCATTCGCGTCGAACTCGAACTCGGCTATCGCGACAACGAATTCGATCAACTTTACGATTCAAGCAGCTCGCCCATTGATTCCGGCGGCGGCCTGAGCGAATTCAGCATCATGGCCAACCTGCTCTATGACATTCCCCTGGGCAAGCGCTGGTCCGTCTCACTCGGCGGTGGCGTCGGCATGGACCGGGCCAATCTCAAGGTTGACACGCTGGACTTCGATGACTCCGAGTGGCGCTTTGCCTACCAGGGAATTGCAGGTGTCAATTACGCGATCGGCGAACGAACGCAGCTGTTCCTGAACTATCGCTTCCTGCACGTCGACGCGCCCGAGTTCACCTGGTACGAAGATGTAACGCCGGGCATCACGCACCGGACCATTTTCCTGTCAGACATAAACAAGCAGTCGGTGTCGCTGGGTCTTCGCTTTGCCTTCAACGGGCCCGACGCACCGCCACCGCCGCCGGTTGTCACGCCGCCGCCTCCCCCACCTCCCCCGCCACCAATGCCTGACCAGTTCGTGGTGTTCTTCGGCTTCAACAAGTCGAACATCAGCGGCGAGGCGATGCAGGTCATTACCGATGCCGCAGCAACGGCAAAGGAGAAGGGGGCAGCCTCGATCGTCATCATCGGCCACACGGACAGCTCAGGCTCCGACGCCTATAACGAGGCGCTGTCACTCCGGCGCGCAACGGCGGTGAAGGGTGCGCTTGTCAATCTTGGCATCGCCGAGGACAAGATCTCCCCGACAGGCAAGGGCGAAACGGAACTGCTTGTGCAGACCGGAGACGGCGTGAAGGAACCACAGAACCGCCGGGCCACGATCGACCTCAAATAGGCGCTGGCCGGATAGGAACGCATTCTCCGATTCTCCTGATTCTCGAGCGAATCAGCGGGATTCGAAACAACCAAAAGTCGAGGGCGGGTTTGCACCCGCCCTTTTTGTTTACGATTTATTAGGAAATTCGGCCTTTTCCACACGTCCGAATCCGTGTGTTTGACTTCAGCGCGTATCGCATGCACCCACGACCTGAGCTTGGTTGGTCCTTCCTCAGGGCTGGCCGGCATCAGAAAGAACAACAGAATACAACTGATAGGGGTGTCCTCATGTCGTTTAGAAAGATCCTGCTGGGCGTCGTCGCCACGGCAGCATTGAGCGGGGTTGCAGGTGCTGCGAACTTCAAGGGCTGGTACCTGAGCCTTGAAGCCGGTGCCAATTGGGTAGACGACTGGAACAGTATCGCCACGCGCAATGCGCCGGCCGTTGAGGCTGATGCGACGTTCAGCACGGGCTGGGCAGCCTTTGGAAGCGTGGGCTACGCCTTTGGCAGCAACTGGCGGGCCGAGCTGGAGCTTGGCTACCGCGCGAACGATCTCGACAGCACCACTCCGGGAGGCCTGTTCTGGGATGAAGGCGACCTGTGGGAAGCCACGGCGATGGCCAACGTGATTTACGACATTCGCCTGGGTGACAAGCTCGGTCTGTCGCTGGGCGTCGGCGCCGGTGCAGACTACGCCGAACTGACCGACACCCGCGGGGCTGTCGACCTTTCGGATGAGGACTGGAACCTTGCCTATCAGGGGATTGCCGGCCTGAATTACTCGATCGGCTCCAGAACGACAGCCTTCGTGAACTATCGTTATCTGAGGGTCAGCAACCCGGACTTCAACATGCGCGACCAGCTCGTTTCGGGCTACGAGTTCGACGGTGATGATTTCGCCAAGCACTCGGTGACTGCAGGCCTTCGCTATGCGCTCAACGCACCGCAATCCGTCTTCGCAGACACGCCAACCACGTCTGAGCCTCCCGTGGCCGAGCCGTCAGGCCCGTCGCGCCAGTTCATCGTCTTCTTTGGCTTCAACAAGTACAACCTGACATCAGCTGCCCTGCGGGTGATCGCAGAAGCTGTCATCGCCGCCAAGGAGACAGGGTCGGCCACCGTGCTCATCACCGGTCACACGGATACGGTTGGCTCACCCGACTTCAACCAGCGCCTCTCCATGAGACGCTCGAATGCGGTGAAGTCGGAGATGGTTCGGCAGGGCGTTTCCGCTGCCGCGATCTCTACAACCGGCAGGGGTGAAACGGAGTTGCTCGTTCAAACCAACGACAACGTCAAAGAACCGCAGAACCGTCGTGCAACCATCGATGTTCAGTAAGTAACCATCTGAAGCATCTGTGGTTTCTGTCAAGGGCGGCCCCTCCGGGCCGCCCATTGCTTTATGAGCACACTGCGTCTCTGAATTTAGGGTTACGGCAGCCTTTCAATTGACGAAACGCGCTGATTCAAGCCTGATTCGTTCCGATGGGTCCGGTCTGAGAAGCGCATGCAAAACGAGCGCGCTCCTGCACCGGCAAGGGGTGTTTCATGCTCAAGAATTTCCTGCTGGCGTCGACAATGGCGCTGTCCGCTTACACACTTGCCACTACGGCTGAAGCCGGCCACCGCCCGCAGGGCTGGTATGTCGGGATCGAGGCCGGCGGCACTTGGATGAACGACACGGATATCGATCCGGGTCTCGCCAAAACCGAGATCGAAGTCGACTTCGATGACGGCCTCGCGATCCTGGGCGAGATCGGTTACCGCTGGGAAAGTAACTGGCGGCTCGAACTTGAACTGGGTTCGCGTCACAACGACGTTGAGTGCTTCAGTGTGAATGGCAATCCGTGCATTAACACGGCGCTTTCCGATATCTCGCAGTTCAGCCAGATGGTCAACCTGATCCATGATATCGACATCACGGAGCGAACGGCCTTTTCGGTCGGTATCGGCCTTGGTGGCAACTTCGTTGACGCGGACGGCGCGGGCCTGACCGAAGACGATGACTATGTGTTCGCGGCGCAGGCCATTTTCCAGCTTTCGCATGAGCTGACGGACCAGATCGACCTGGTCCTGTCGTACCGCTTCATGACGAGCGATGACCTGGAATTCCGGCATGTCGCTTACCAGACGATGGACATGGAGAACGAAAGCCACACCGTTTCCGTCGGACTGCGCTTTGATCTCGACGCTGATGCGATGGAGCCCATGCCGGTCGTTGCCTCGGATCCGCCAGCCGCAGCGCCGATGCCGGCGCCGAAGCAGTTCATTGTCTTCTTCGGGTTCAACAAGTCCAACCTGAGCAAGGAAGCCAGGGGGATTGTCCGGGAAGCTGCGGCAGCTGCCATGCAGCAGGGTTACGTCACGATTGTCGTGACGGGACATACGGATACTGTCGGGTCTGCCCGCTACAACGAGGCGCTGTCAGCGCGTCGTGCAGGCAACGTCAGGAAGGCGCTTGTGAATGAAGGCATTCCAGCTGCAGGCATCTCGGCGTCCGGCAAGGGTGAGACGATGCTGATGGTCCAGACGGGTGACCGCGAGATGGAACCCCGCAACCGACGCGCAGAAATCAACCTGAACTGAGGCTGCCCTGCCGCCCCTGGGCGTTTTCCGGCCAGCAAACAAAAAAGGGGCGCCCGCGAGGACGCCCCTTTTCAATTCTGGTGGCTTGCCAGGATTACTGCTGCGCCGTCGGCTCAGCCTGCGCGGTCGCGGCTTCCGGCTTTGGCTGCGGGGCTGCGACTGCGGTCGCGGAGGCCGGGGCCTCCGGCTTGATCCGCGGCAGCGGAACGAGCTTGCCGCCCGACGAGGCCGTTATGAGCGAGGGCATGCCGCAGGCGTTCTGGCCGTGGCGGTTGGCCGACGGCTCGGATGACACGAACTCTGCCAACTGGATCTTTTCCGGGCCGAGGAGCTTGTCATAGAGGCTGGACGTGTAGTTGCAGAACTCGGTGATGTTGGCGAGGCTGCGCTGGGAAACTTCGTTGGCCGTGCGGGACTTGTAGTCCTCCAGGCGCGATTCACGTGCAAAGTAGCCCATCAGCGACCTGTGGGCTGACATCAGGTCCGGCCGGTATGCGATGACGAAGTCGTTGTAGCGCGGCGTCAGCTTGCAGGAGAGCGCCCCGACCACGAGTTCCGTCTGCAACATGCGCATCTGGAAGGCCGACAGGACCTTTCCCTTGACGCATGGCGGCTCTGCCGACTTCTTTTTCGCTGCGAAGGCTGGACCCGCGACAAGCGTCGACGCTGCAATCAACAGCGCTGCGTGTGAAAATTTCATGGATACTCCCTTACCCCGACTCAGTTAACACATCCTAGACCCTCCACAACAGGCCCGTGAAGGTGTTTGCAGTGGCATTTTTTGGCCGGTTTGCAGCCACAAGTTGGGCGCGCAGCCTCGCACCCGGCACGGTTCGTATCATGCGCTGTCCGGACCATGCGGGGTTGCATCGGGC
>JBILMZ010000300.1:0-3241 GCA_044375275.1 Micropepsaceae bacterium
TCGTTGCGGAAGCCATGCCCGCTGACAAGCTGCGTCTCATTCAGGAGATGAAGGCGCGCGGAGCCGTTGTCGCGATGGCCGGCGATGGCATCAATGATGCGCCCGCGCTTGCGGCGGCGGATGTCGGGATTGCGATGGGGACGGGCACGGATATCGCGATCGAGAGCGCGGGTATCACGCTCGTCAAGGGAGACATCAGGGGGATCGTCAGGGCGGTCACCCTGTCGAAAGCCATGATGGGCAATATCCGCCAGAACCTCTTCTTTGCCTTCGTCTACAATGCGGTTGGCGTGCTTGCGGCGGCAGGCCTTGCCTATCCGTTCTTTGGCATATTGCTGAACCCCGGCATCGCGGCGGGCGCCATGTCACTCAGTTCGGTCAGTGTGATTGCCAATGCCCTGCGCCTGCGCTCCCTGCGCCTTACCTGACCGCAATGGAGCCTTCCATGCCGAGGTCGGCATGGCCGGGGTAGTTGCATGCAAACTGCAATGATCCGGCCTTCGTGAAGTGCCATACAAGCTCACGGGTTTCGCCCGGGTTTACATGAATTGCATTGGCCGGCATCTCGTGGCTGTGCTCGTCATGGTTCATGTCGGACATGGACTGCATGGCGGCGCGATGTGCCTTCTGCTCCTCAGCCGTGCCGACTGTCAGTTCGTGCTTGAGTTTTCCGTTGTTGATCACGATGAACTTCACGGTCTCGCCGGCCTTGAATTCCAGCCGCTCGGTGTCGAAGGCATACTCGGACATCCGGATGGTGACGGTGCGCGTCACGCGCGCGGGGTTCCCGGCCTCTCCTGACGTGGTTGGGCCGTGTTCGTGCTTGCCGTGGTCATGGGCTCCGGTTCTGCTCGCAATGGCCGTGACGGGGAGCAATGGCAGGGCCACTGTTGCAAGCAGGATTGACAGAACGCGCATGGCCAGTTCTCCGGTTCAGAGGCGGAAGCGAAGGCCGACCCGCACTGTCGTGCTTTCGGTGTCTTCGCCATTTGCCTGTTCGATGATGGATGTTTCGCCCAGTGCCCGTTCGTAAACGATCTCCACATAGGGCGCGAATTTTCTCGTGAACTCATAGCGCAGCTGGACGCCCAGTTCGATCGAGGCCAGTCCGGCACCGACATCCAGTTCGGGCATGTCCTGCAGGTAGGCTTCGACCCCGACGCGCGGCTGCACGAAAACTTCCTGCGTAATCGCAAAGTCCACTTCGTACTCGCCATGAAAGGCGACGTTGCCTTCCCGGTCCACGAAGACATGGGCATGGGTTTCAACGAAGTAAGGGGCCATGCCGTGGACGCCGATCGCTGCCCATGTTCGGCCGTTTTCTTGAAGATCGAAGCGCATCCCTGTCTGCAGGTCCCAGAACTCGTCGAGGCTCCAGGACAGCATGGCCTTCAGTTCACTGTGGTCGACGTTGCCATCTTCGGCTTCGCCTTCTGCTTCCACGCGCAGCTTGAGGTCGTCGTCGCCGATCCAGGCAAACGAGTCCCACGTCACCAGCTCTCCAGTGTCGTCTGACAGCCAGCTCTTCTCCGAGGCGCCGATCTCTGCCCCCGCACCCCAGAACAGCATGGGTTCATGCATGCCATCATGGCTGTCTGGTGATGCGCCGACGATGTGGCTGCCGAACGAGACACTGGCTGCAAGGAGGATGGTTCCGGCGTGCCTCATTTGTGGTGTCCGGATGCCAGGGTGGCGACCGTCAGCTTGGTCATCATTCCCGATGCCATGTGATAGAGCAGGTGGCAGTGGAAAGCCCATTCACCTGGTTCGTCCGCTGTCAGCAGAACCGAATAGGACTTTCCAGGTTCGACGTTCACCGTGTGCTTCTTCGGCAGCCGGCCCGCAGGCTGGCCGTTCACGAGCTCCACGAACATCCCGTGCAGGTGCATCGGGTGGGACATCATGGATTCGTTGATGAAGGTCAGCTTCACACGCTCGTTGTAACGCAGGGCGATGGGCGCGGTGTGTTCGGCGTTCTGTCCGTTCAGTGTCCAGATGTAGCGGGTCATCGAGCCGCCGAGGCGGACGACGATCTCCCGTTCTGGCTCGCGCGTATCTGCGTTTGGCGTCAATGCGCGGAGGTCCGCATATTTCAGCGCGCGTGCACCGGGCGGCGTGCCGGCGTCGGCCCAGCCACTCGGCTTCTTGCGGGTCGCTTCGACCTTGGGTGGCTCAGCGGCGTGTCCTGTGTGACCTTCGTGGCCTGACGTTGATGCGGGGGCGCCGCCGTGTCCTTCGTGCCCTGATGCTGAAGCGGGGGCGCTGGCGTGCCCGTCGTGGCCTGCAGCGGCATGTGTCTCGTGTCCGCCATGCGCCATGCCCATGTCTTCCATGGTCAGCACGGTTCGCGGCCGTCGCTCCGGCAGGCGTCCCCGCATGCCTTCACGCGGCGCCAGGGTTGCTGCGGCGTAGCCCGAGCGGTCGATGGGTTCGGCAAAGATCGTGTAGGCCTTGTCTTCCCTGGGCGTGACCACGACGTCATAGGTTTCAGCAGGGGCGATCCTGAATTCGTCGACCACGACGGGCTCGACATTCTGTCCGTCGGCCTGAACGACAATCAGCTTCAGGCCCGGAATGCGCACGTCCATGAACGACATGGCGGAGCCGTTGATGAAGCGCAGCCTGATGCGCTCGCCGGTCGAGAATGTTCCCGTCCAGTTGGCAGCGGGTGTCTTGCCGTTGATGAGGAAGGTGTAGCCGGTGACATCCGCGAGGTCGGTGGGATCCATGCGCATCTGGCCCCATTCAGCCCTGTCCTTCAGCGTGTCTGAAAGGCCGTTCTCGCGCCAGTCCTCAAGGAAGGTTGAGGCTGTTCGACGTCCCCGATTGTAGTACTCGTGGTCGTTCTTCAGGTTTCGCAGGATCTCGTAGCCGTCCGTGTCAGTATAGTCGGACAGGAGGACAACGTAGTCCTGCTGCGTCTGGACAGGATCGGGCGTTGCCGGATCGATGATGATGGGGGCATAGATGCCCGCCTGCTCCTGTGTGCCGGAATGGGCGTGGTACCAATATGTTCCGGATTGCCGGGCCGTGAACCTGTAGGTGAAGGTTTCACCCGGTTCGATGCCCTTGAAGCCGTTCAGGCCTGGCACGCCATCCATTTCCCCGGGCAAGAGCAAGCCATGCCAATGCAGGGAGCTTTTGTCCTTCAGGCGATTTGTGACGTGGATTGTAACCTGTTCGCCTTCACGGAACCTGAGTGTCGGGCCGGGCAGGGTGCCGTTGATCGTCAGGGCTGGTG
>JBILMZ010000342.1:0-8668 GCA_044375275.1 Micropepsaceae bacterium
GCCGAACTGTGCCTTGCCGCCCAGCGGCTGCTGGGTCACGAGGCTGTACGGACCGATCGAGCGCGCGTGGATCTTGTCGTCCACGAGATGGTGCAGCTTGAGCATGTAGATGTAGCCCACGGTGACCGGACGCTTGAACGGTTCGCCGGAGCGACCGTCAAAGAGGGTCACCTGGCCCGACACGTTCATGCCCGCGATCTCGAGCATCTTGTTGATGTCCGGTTCATGGGCGCCGTCGAACACGGGGGTCGCGATGTGGATCCCCTTCTCCATGCTTGAGGCCATGTCGATGAGCTGGTCGTCGTTCAGTTCGCCAATGCTGGCTTCCTGCGTGAAGATTGTCTTCAGGTGACGGCGCAGCGGCTCGGACTTTCCGTCCTTGCGGTAGCGCGTCACCATTTCGCCGATCTGCTTGCCGATGCCGTGGCAGGCCCATCCCAGATGCGTCTCCAGGATCTGGCCGACGTTCATGCGGCTTGGCACGCCGAGCGGGTTCAGCACGATGTCGACATAGGTGCCATCTTCGAGATGCGGCATGTCCTCGATCGGAACGATGCGCGAGATGACACCCTTGTTGCCGTGACGGCCGGCCATCTTGTCGCCCGGCTGCAGCTTGCGCTTCACCGCGACGAACACCTTGACCATCTTCATCACGCCCGGCGGGAGTTCGTCACCGCGGCGCAGCTTGTCGACCTTGTCGGCAAAGCGGGCTTCGAGACGCGCCTTGGCATCGTCGTAGACCTTGCGCATGGCTTCGATTTCGCCCTGCGCCTTTTCGTTGCGCAGGCCAAACTGCCACCACAGGGCCTTCGGCAGGCCTTCGAGCATCTGTGGCGAAATCTTGGAATCCGGCGCAATACCCTTGGGGCCTGTCGAGATCTGCTTGTGCAGCAGGAGCTCTTCAAGGCGGGCGTAGACGTTGCGTTCCAGGATCGCGAGCTCGTCGTCACGGTCCTTGGCGAAGCGTTCGATTTCCTCGCGCTCGATGGCCAGCGCGCGCTGGTCCTTGTCGATGCCGTGGCGGTTGAACACGCGCACTTCCACGATCGTGCCCGACGCGCCCGGCGGGAGCCGGAGGCTGGTGTCACGAACGTCAGAGGCCTTTTCGCCGAAGATGGCGCGCAGGAGCTTTTCTTCCGGCGTCATCGGGCTTTCGCCCTTTGGCGTGATCTTGCCAACCAGAATGTCGCCCGGGTTCACTTCGGCACCGATGTACACGATACCGGCTTCGTCGAGGTTCTTTAGGGCTTCTTCGCCGACGTTGGGGATGTCGCGCGTGATTTCCTCAGGCCCGAGCTTCGTATCTCGCGCCATGGTCTCGAATTCCTCGATGTGGATCGAGGTGAAGACGTCATCGCGGACGATACGTTCGGAGATCAGGATCGAGTCTTCGAAGTTGTAGCCATTCCACGGCATGAACGCGACGAGGACGTTGCGGCCCAATGCCAGTTCGCCGAGATCGGTCGACGGACCGTCGGCCACGATGTCACCGGCCTGGACGCGATCGCCCACCTTCACCAGCGGGCGCTGCGTGATGCAGGTCGACTGGTTGGAGCGCTGGAACTTCTGGAGGCGGTAGATGTCGACGCCCGGCTTGGACGGATCGGTTTCTTCCGTGGCGCGCACGACGATACGCGTGGCGTCGACCTGGTCGATGACACCGCTGCGGCGGGCGGCAATGGCGGCGCCGGAGTCGCGGGCCACGACGCCTTCGAGACCCGTGCCGACGAACGGCGCTTCGGACTCAAGGAGCGGCACGGCCTGACGCTGCATGTTTGAACCCATGAGCGCGCGGTTGGCGTCGTCGTTTTCGAGGAACGGGATGAGCGCCGCGGCCACCGAGACGATCTGGCGTGGCGACACGTCCATGAACTCGATGCGGTCCGACGGCAGCAGGATCACGTCACCGCCCTTGCGGCAGGTGATGAGATCGTCGACGAAGCGGCCGCGCGGATCGAGCGTGACGTTCGACTGGGCGATGGCGTACTTCGCCTCTTCCATGGCCGACATGTAAATGACGTCCGTCGACACCTTGCCGTCCTTCACGCGACGGTAAGGGCTTTCGATGAAGCCGTACTTGTTCACGCGGGCGTAGGTTGCCAGCGAGTTGATCAGACCGATATTCGGACCTTCCGGCGTTTCAATCGGGCAGATGCGACCGTAGTGCGTCGGATGCACGTCGCGCACTTCGAAGCCGGCGCGCTCGCGGGTCAGACCGCCCGGCCCGAGGGCCGAAAGGCGACGCTTGTGCGTGATTTCCGACAGCGGATTGGTCTGGTCCATGAACTGCGAGAGCTGCGACGAACCGAAGAACTCGCGCACGGCAGCAGCCGCAGGCTTCGCGTTGATCAGGTCGTGCGGCATGACCGTGTCGATCTCGACGGACGACATGCGCTCCTTGATGGCGCGCTCCATGCGAAGCAGGCCCACGCGGTACTGGTTCTCCATCAACTCGCCGACCGAGCGGACGCGGCGGTTGGCGAGGTTGTCGATGTCGTCGATCTCGCCCTTGCCGTCGCGCAGGTCGTGGAGAATGCGCACGACCGCAAGCAGGTCTTCACGGCGCAGCGTGCGCTGTGTGTCCGGCGCGTCGAGGCTGAGGCGCGAGTTCATCTTCACGCGACCGACCGCGGAAAGGTCATAGCGCTCGGAGTCGAAGAACAGGCTGTTGAACAGCGTGTCGGCCGTGTCGAGTGTCGGCGGTTCACCGGGGCGCATGACGCGGTAGATGTCGATCAGGGCCTGCTCGCGCGACTGGTTCTTGTCGACCATCAGCGTGTTGCGGATATAGGGACCCGTATTGATGTGGTCGATGTCGAGGACGGTCAATTCATCGAAGCCGGCATTGTCGAGATCCTCGAGCAGTGCTTCGGTGACTTCGTCTCCGGCTTCGGCATAGATTTCACCTGTCTCGCCATTGACCATGTCGAGCGCCAGGTAGCGGCCAAAGAGTTCTTCCGCAGGGACGAGCAGCTGCTTCAGGCCGTCTTCGGCGAGCTTGCGTGCGGCGCGCGGCGTCAGCTTTCGGCCGGCCTCGATTACCACTTCGCCAGTCTTCGCATTCTTGATGTCGTGCGTCGCCTTGAAGCTGCGCATGCGCTCGGCGTCGAACGCCGTGACCCAGCCTTCCTTGGTCTGCTTGTAGTGGATGTTCTTGTAGAACTGGCCGAGGATGTCTTCGGCCGTCAGGCCAAGCGCGAACAGCAGCGACGTCACCGGCAGCTTGCGGCGGCGATCGATGCGCACGTAGATGATGTCCTTGGCGTCGAATTCGAAGTCGAGCCACGAACCGCGATACGGGATCACGCGGGCGCCGAACAGCAACTTGCCGCTCGAGTGCGTCTTGCCCTTGTCGTGGTCAAAGAACACACCCGGCGAACGGTGCATCTGGCTGACGATCACGCGCTCGGTGCCGTTGACGATGAAGGTGCCGAGTTCGGTCATGAGCGGCATGTCGCCCATGTAAACGTCCTGCTCCTTGATGTCCTTTACGGACTTGGCCTGCGTTTCCTGGTCAACCTCGAACACGATGAGGCGGAGCTTGACCTTGAGCGGCGCGGAGAAGGTCATGCCACGCTGGCGGCATTCCTCGACGTCGTATTTCGGTTCCTCGAATTCAAAGTGCACGTACTCGAGACGGGATGTTTCCGAGAAATCGGTGATCGGGAACACCGAGCGGAAAACAGCTTCGAGACCCGAGTTTTCACGCGCCTCGGGCTTTACGAACATCTGCAGGAACTGCGCGTAAGACTCGCGCTGGACCTCGATCAGGTTGGGCAGCTGCGCAATCTCAGCGATCCGTCCGAAGCTTTTTCTTACCCGTTTGCGGTCCGTGAACGACAACGCCATGTTGAATCCTTCAGCTAAATCTCGTCTCGCCTGTCGCCTTCAGGTGGGACTTCCGGAGGGGGGCTCCGTTCTCCCTTTGCATCGTCGTTCCGGCCTGGAGGCACCCCGAAACGACTTAAACGATCTCACCGCCCGCAAGTTTTTCACTCGCGGACGGTGAAATCGGCTTCACGTCAAGCGCCGGTTCCGCAGCTTCATGCCGCGCAAACCCGCGATCTTACTTCAACGCGACCTTCGCGCCTTCAGCTTCGAGCTTCTTCTTCCACTCTTCAGCCGTGGCCTTCGGAACGTCGGCCTTTACTTCCTTCGGTGCGCCTTCGACGAGGTCCTTGGCTTCCTTGAGGCCCAGGCCCGTCAGTTCGCGCACGACCTTGATGACGTTGATCTTCTTGTCGCCAGCGGCTTCGAGGACGACAGAGAACTCGGTCTTTTCGGCGGCAGCAGCGGCTGCGCCGGCGCCCGGAGCGGCTGCGGCTGCAACTGCAACCGGAGCAGCGGCGGAAACGCCCCACTTCTCTTCGAGCATCTTCGACAGCTCGGAAGCTTCCATCACGGTCAGCGTCGAGAGTTCTTCTACAATCTTTTCCAGTTTAGACATTGCTTGCTTTCCTTATGCTTTCAGTCTTGGGTTTTCAGTAATTAGGCCGCTTCGCTTTTCTTGGCATAGGCACTGATCACGCGGGCCACCTGCCCACCTGGTGCTTGCAGAATGCGCGCGATCTTCGTCGCGGGCTGCAACAGCATGCCGGCAATCGTTGCCCTGAGTTCGTCGAGGCTTGGCAGCGAGGCAAGTGCCTCCACGCCTTTCGCATCAATGAACTGGGTTCCGACGACACCACCAAGGATGACGAACTTCGGGTTCGTCTTGGCGTAGTCGACGGCAACCTTGGGCGCCGAAATCGGATCTTCCGAGAACGCGATGCCCGTCGGACCCTTGAGAAGGTCCGCAATCGGCTTCGCACTCGTACCTTCCGCGGCACGCTTGGCCAGACGGTTCTTCGAGACCTTGAAGCTCGCTCCCACCGCCCTCATCTGCGACCGCAGCTTCGACATATCTGCCACGGTCATGCCTTGATAGCGCGCGACCACGACGACACCGGCGGCACCAAACCTTTCGGTCAGGCCGTCGATCACTTCCGCCTTTTGCGCTCTATCCACTTTGTTGGCTCCTTTGCCTGTTTCAGTTTTCCCAATGGCCGGGATTATCGCCCCGCCCGCCGAGAGTGCTCTCACAAGTTACTGTCCCAAGAGCTTCAGGCACTGCACATCCGGTTTCCCGGATGCGTCACGCACGCAACCCCTGTCTATGCAGGCCGTTTCCATTAAGCCGCCCACGGAACTTCCCTGGGCGACACCTGCGGTCTCGGACAGTCAGGACCCCGAAGGGTCCTGTCTACCGGCGGTCACCCGCCGGAATTCAAATTCCCTCAGCCCATCACCGTCGAGGCTTCAACCGTGACGCCGGGACCCTGGGTCGACGAGATCGACACCTTCTTCAGGTAATTTCCCTTTGCGGCTGGCGGCTTCGACTTCATGACGGAGTCAAAGAAGGCACGAATGTTTTCAACGAGCGCCGTTTCCGTGAAGCTCGCCTTGCCGATGCCGGCGTGGATGATGCCAGCCTTCTCGACGCGGAACTCGACGGCGCCGCCCTTGGCGTCCTTCACGGCCTTCGTCACGTCCATCGTGACGGTGCCGACCTTCGGGTTCGGCATCAGGCCGCGCGGGCCCAGCACCTTGCCGAGACGACCGACGAGACCCATCATGTCGGGTGTCGCGATCAGGCGGTCGAAGTCGATCTTGCCGCTGTTGATGGTTTCGAACAGGTCGTTCTCACCGACGATGTCGGCGCCCGCTGCCTTGGCTTCGGAGGCCTTGGGCCCCTTTGCGAAGACGGCGACGCGCAGGTTCTTTCCGGTGCCGTTCGGCAGGTTGACGACGCCGCGGACCATCTGGTCAGCGTGACGCGGATCAACGCCGAGATTCATCGCGATCTCGATCGTTTCGTCGAACTTCGCCTTGGCGCGCGACTTTACCATCGTGATGGCTTCCGTCAGCGGATAGACCTTGCGCGGGTCGATGCCGGCGCGGGCGGCCGAGAGACGCTTGCCTTCCTTGGGGGCTTTCTTCTTTGCGTTTGCCATGACGATTACCCCTTAACCTCGATACCCATGGAACGTGCGGAGCCCGCGATGATCTTCATCGCCTGCTCGATGTCGTTCGCATTGAGATCCTTCATCTTCACTTCCGCGATCTGCTTGAGATCGGCCTTCGTGACGGTACCCTTGAACTCGAGGCCCGGCTTCTTGGAGCCGCCATCGATCTTGGCCGCCTTCTTGAGCAGGAACGACGCCGGGGGCGTCTTCAGCTCAAGCGAGAACGACTTGTCCTGGTAGTACGTGATGATGACGGGGATCGGCATCCCCTTCTCCATCTGCTGCGTACGCGCATTGAACGTTTTGCAGAATTCCATGATGTTCAGACCGCGCTGACCGAGCGCGGGTCCGATCGGCGGCGACGGGTTTGCTGCCCCTGCTGCCACCTGGAGCTTGATCTGCCCCATTACCTTTTTCGCCACGAGTTTTACTCCTTCTCTTTGGCTTAGCGGTTCAACGGCCGGACTTTACGTCCGACCTCCCGCAGACATTCCGCTCAGAGCTTCTCAACCTGAGCGAAATCCAGTTCGACCGGCGTTGCCCGGCCAAAAATCGAGACGGCGACCTTCAGGCGCGAGCGCCCCTCGTCGATCTCCTCGATAACTCCATTGAACGATGCAAACGGACCATCTGCCACGCGCACCTGCTCGCCGATCTCGAAGGTGATCGCGGGCTTGGGATGCTCGACGCCTTCCTTCACCTGGTTCAGGATGCGGTCGACTTCAGCCTGCGTGACCGGCATGGGCTTGTTCATCGAACCCAGGAACCCCGTCACCTTCGGCGTGTTCTTCACGAGGTGATAGGCCTCGTCCGTCAGGTTCGCCTTCACGAGCACGTAGCCCGGAAAGAACTTGCGTTCGGCGTTGACCTTCTGGCCGCGACGGATCTCGACGACTTCCTCGGTTGGCACCAGGACTTCCTGGAACAGGTCGTTCAGGCCGTGCTGGATCGCCTGCTTGCGGATCTCATCGGCGACCTTCTTCTCGAAATTCGAGTAGGCATGCACGATGTACCAGCGTGACGGCGGCAATTCCTTGGGTGTGGGGTGCTGCGTTTGAGCCATGTGTGACGACTATCCCAGGATCCATTTGACGGCAGTGCTGATCACGAAGTCGACCAACGCGAAAAACACGATCGCCATCGCGATCATGATGAACACGGCGATCGTAGTCACGCGTGTCTCATCCCATGTCGGCCAGGTGACCTTGAGGGCCTCCTGGCGCACCTCTGCAAAGAACTGCGGTGCGCGCATGAGCCTCGTGAAGAGGCTCGGCGCAGGCTGAGGCGCCGGTTCAACGGCCTTGTCGCCGCCCGAGCCTGCATTTGCCTGTTTCTTCTTGTCCGCCATGTTCCCGTCTCTAGTCGTCAATCTTCGTTTCGTTGCGTTTGGCAGGGGCGGAGGGACTCGAACCCACGACCCTCGGTTTTGGAGACCGATGCTCTACCAGCTGAGCTACACCCCTATCGAACGCTTACTTCGTGATCTTGACGACGACGCCTGAACCGACGGTACGGCCGCCCTCACGGATGGCGAAGCGAAGCTTCTCTTCCATCGCGATCGGAACGATCAGTTCCACGTTCATTGTCACGTTGTCGCCAGGCATCACCATTTCCGTGCCTTCCGGCAACGTCACCACGCCCGTCACGTCCGTCGTGCGGAAGTAGAACTGCGGACGGTAGTTCGTGAAGAACGGCGTGTGACGGCCGCCCTCTTCCTTCGTCAGGATGTAGGCCTCGGCCTGGAAGTTCGTGTGCGGCGTCACCGAACCCGGCTTCGCCAGAACCTGACCACGCTCAATGCCTTCGCGCTCAACGCCGCGCAGGAGGCAACCGACGTTGTCACCCGCCTCACCCTGGTCAAGCAGCTTGCGGAACATTTCGACGCCCGTCACGATCGTCTTCGTCGTCGGCTTGATGCCGATGATCTCGATTTCCTCGCCGACCTTCACGATGCCACGTTCAATACGGCCCGTCACAACGGTTCCGCGACCCGAGATCGAGAACACGTCTTCCACCGGCATCAGGAACGGCTGGTCCTTCGGACGATCCGGCTGCGGGATCGCTTCGTCGACCGCCTTCATCAGCGCAAGGATCGCTTCCTCACCCAGCTTCGGGTCCTTGTCTTCCAGCGCGCAGAGAGCCGAACCCCTGATGATCGGGATCTTGTCGCCCGGGAAGTCGTACTTCGACAGGAGTTCGCGCACTTCCATCTCGACAAGTTCCAGGAGTTCCGGATCGTCGACCATGTCAACCTTGTTCATGAACACGACCAGCGCCGGGACGCCGACCTGGCGGGCGAGCAGGATGTGCTCGCGCGTCTGCGGCATCGGACCGTCAGCAGCCGAAACGACGAGGATCGCGCCGTCCATCTGGGCTGCGCCCGTGATCATGTTCTTCACGTAGTCAGCGTGGCCGGGGCAGTCGACATGCGCATAGTGGCGGTTCGCCGTCTCGTACTCGACGTGGGCCGTCGAAATCGTGATGCCGCGCGCCTTCTCTTCCGGCGCCTTGTCGATCTGGTCATACGCCGTGAACTTCGCGCCGCCAGCCTTCGCCAGAATCTTCGTGATCGCTGCCGTCAGCGACGTCTTCCCGTGGTCGACGTGCCCAATCGTGCCAATGTTGCAGTGCGGCTTGTTCCGCTCAAATTTCGCTTTGCCCAT
>JBILMZ010000301.1:0-3232 GCA_044375275.1 Micropepsaceae bacterium
GTGACCATCAGTGGATTCACATCGATGTCGAACGTGCGAAGCGCGAACTTCCCACGCAAGGCACGATTGCCCACGGCTACCTGACCCTGTCGCTGATCCCGTTCCTCGCCGCCAGGATCAGCCGCATCGACGGCGTCAGCCGCGGCATCAACTACGGATCGAACAAGGTGCGCTTCACGAACATGGTGCCGGTTGGCAGCCGCGTCCGCGCCCGCTCGAAGATCGTCGCCGCCGAGCCGAAGGGTCCCGGCCTCCAGGTCACGAACGAGATCACGATCGAGATCGAGGGACAGGACCGGCCGGCCTGCATCGCCGAAACCATTTCCATCGTCTATCCCTGATCGTACGGAGGCAGGTCATGCAGAAAATCACGAAGACCGATGCCGAGTGGCGCGCGCAACTGACGGATGAAGAGTATCGCATAACCCGCAAGCACGGTACCGAGCGGCCCTTCACGGGCCCCTATTGCAACTCGAAGGAAGAGGGCGTCTTCAGCTGCAAGTGCTGCGGCCTCCCCTTGTTCGAGGCCGCGACCAAGTATGACTCAGGGACAGGCTGGCCCAGCTTCTATGCATCCATCTCGAAGGAGAACGTGGCCGAGAAGGCCGACAACACATTCTTCATGCGCCGCACCGAAGTGCTCTGCGCGCGCTGCGATGCGCATCTCGGTCACGTCTTTCCCGATGGCCCCAAGCCCACAGGCCTGCGCTACTGCATGAACGGCCACGCGCTGACGCTGGAAAAGAAGAAAGGCTAACCTCACCCCACCCTCTTGATCTCGACTTTGTGCGTGCCCGATCGTGTAGCCCTGAGTTCGATGCAGCCCTGCGTGACCTTGCCATCCCATTCCAGGTCCGGACCCGTCACGACGAAGCCGCGCGGGAACTGGATGTCGGGCACGTAGACTTCCGTCGGCCGCGCAAGCGTTGCATCCGCCTCGAAGGTGAAAGTGAAGCGCCCAGCCTCCCGCTCGAAACGCATCTCGGTCAACTCGCCCTGGCAGGCCCGCACGAACGGCCGGACAAAGCCTTCCACCGCGCGTCCGCCTTCCTGGTCCTTCGAATAGACGGACAGGTCTTCCTGGTTCCAGCCGTCGCCGCACACCGGATCATTCCGGTTCGACGCCGTGTAGTTCCACTGCGTCGAGTTCAGCAAATGCCGGTCCATCGCGTTGTACATCAGGTCCAGCGCGATGATGTGCCTTTCCCATGGCGCAGAAGAACGGTCGCCATTCGCCCACGCGGCATAGGCCGCACAGCCATCAAGGTCATAGGGAATCCCGAATTCGCCGATCAGCGTCGGCGCGCCACCGGGAATGGTCTTCGACGCATCCTTCAGCCGGCCCAGCGCCGAGGCATAGCTCGCCTCGATCTCCTCCGCACCATTCAGTATCTTCGACGTGAAGGGATTGATCGCCGTCGGATACATGAAGGTCTTGGTGACCAGCGTGACGATGTCATACCAGTGGCTGGCATTGACCGTGCGCTCGGGCACAGGCGGGAAACCCTCGCCCGTCATGCTGCGAAACGGATCCATCTCCGCAAAGACAAGCCAGTCATTGTTGATATTGCGGATCTCGTGCGCGACGCGGTCAAAGAACGGCGCCATGCCATCCGTATCCGGATCGATCGCCCGGCCATTGGCCCGCTGGAAGAAATCCTCGCGCAGCACCTCGAAGGAATTGCCGCTTGTCTTGTAGGCACCGGCCTCCTCGAACGGACAGGTCCGCCCCGGCAGCCAGATCGAGACACCGCCCGCATTGACGACCTTGGTCCCGACCTGCGCGACGCGCATCTGCGACGGATCAAAGGCCAACTCCGGGATCTCGCGCGACAGGCCGCGCGCCACGAGCAGCCCGTCAAGCGGCGACCACGCCGGCCCGGGTCGGACAGGCTCCGGGTTCTCCGGCGTCTTCTCGACATGGCGGTGCGACAGGCCGTGCCCAATCCATCCCGTCCCCGGTTCGTTGAGCGTATCGAAGCCCATCACATGCGGCATGCCCTTGAGGCGCTTGGCCACCTCGCGCATGGAGCCGATATAGTGCGATTGCAGATATTCCTGCGCAGACCGTCCCTCGATCATGAAGCCAGGCGCAAACAGGTCGCCACAGAAGAAAAGCGTCCACATGATCGCATTGGCCGGCATGCGGTAATTGTTCGCCCATGTCATCATCGGATAGCGGTTTTCCTGCCGCCCGCCTGTGGCATAGTCATACTTGAGCTGCATGACATGCGAGGCATCGGCATGGTGGAACTTCGTGAAGTCGAGGCCCACCGCCTCAAATGTCCAGCCCGGCGCGCCATCGCCACCCGACATGCGGCTCCATACATCCTGGTGGAAATCGACGAACACCTGCAGCCCGTGCTTGCCCGCACGACGCGTGACCTCTTCGAAATAGTCGAGATAGTCCGTGTCGTACTTGCCCGGTCCCGCATGCTCCACCGCCTCCCACGTCGTGAGCAGGCGCAGGCAGTTCATGCCCCAGCCGCGAATGCGCGCCAGGTGCTCGTCCGCCTCTTCGAGGGGAAAGGGCCGCCCGACGAAACTGACAGTGCGGTGATCCGAAAAGTCGGTCGGATAGTTGGTGCCGCCATCCGGATAGGGCACCTTGCAGTCGCCCCCCAGGTTGAAACCCCGAAGCAGGACCATGCGGCCCGACTGGTCTACAAAATGGTCGCCCTTGATCCTGACGCGGTCCACGTTTCCATCCCTGATGTTCTTCGCGCCACTATTGCGTGAAGCCACAGGATTGACAACGACAATGCGCCTTCAGTCCGTGCATTTGCTCAAGGGAATGAACTGTCCCGCAATGCCCACGAAGGTGCACTCGCGATCCTGCCCCTGGTTGCCAGGCAGCTTGAAGCTGTAGATCGAAAACGCCAGGAGGTTCGTTCGCTCGATCGGCATGTTCGAGAGCAGGAACCCCACGATGGCCCCGCCGATCTGGCTGGAGCCGTCATTCGGGTCTTCGCCTCGCTTGCGCGCTTCTTCCTCGATCTTTTTCGCCACATGGCTTTGCGCCCAGGAATTGAATTCCGTCCGCGACGGATTGGTCCCCACAAGCAGCGCGATGATCAGCACCAGCACGACAAGAATGCGGCTCATGATATCAATCTCCCCACGACCTTCCCGACAGGTTCGGCAACGAATGCGCCAGAAATGTGGCACGCACACCCGCAATACAGCAACCGCCAAAACACCATTTTCTCCCCCCGCTTCAGCGGGGGGAGCG